>DIVQ01000232.1 GCA_002423325.1 Anaerolineales bacterium UBA6128
CAGAGCGAGACGCCGGTCCAGCGGCTACGCTCGCTAACCAGGTATAGTAACCACGATTGTGAGGCAGCATCATCCCTACGGTAACATTTCATTCTGGCGCAATTCGTACGATGGCGTCGATGATGCAGAGCGGACGAGGTCCAACGGCAGCGCGTCTGACCTCGCGGTCCTGGCCAGAGACGGTCAGTTGGCCGCGAACTGCTGTCCTGACGTTGACAAAGCATTGTGTGCGTGATACTATCGAAACAGGTGCTCTGGTGGGGAGGGACAAATGGACCAAAGGGATAATGTCAACGGCGATCCGGCCAAGATAAAGGTCGTGGGCGTGGGCGGCGGCGGCACGAACGCCGTGAACCGCATGATCGAGGCCAACCTGGGCGGCGTCGAGTTCATCTCGGTAAACACGGACGCACAGGCGTTGGCCCTCTCCAATGCGCCCCTGCGCGTGCGCATTGGCAAAGACGGCCTGGGCGCGGGCGGGAATCCCGAGAGGGGCACGCGCGCGGCCGAAGAGTCGCGCGAGGAAATGCGCAGCGTGCTCGAGGGGGCTGACATGGTGTTCATCACCGCCGGGATGGGCGGCGGCACGGGCACCGGCGCAGCGCCCATCGTGGCGGAAATCGCGCGTGACCTCGGCGCCCTCACCGTGGCCGTGGTGACCAAGCCCTTCAGTTTCGAGGGACGCGTGCGCGCGCACGCAGCGGACGCCGGCCTCGCTCTGCTGCAGGAACGCGTCGACTCGCTGATCGTCATCCCCAACGACCGGCTGTTGCAGTTGGTCGACCGACGCGCGCCGCTGCAGCAGGCTTTTGCGGTGGCTGACGAGATCCTGCGCCAGGGCATTCAGGGCATTTCCGAACTGATCACGCTGCCGGCGCTGATCAACCTGGACTTTAACGACGTGCGCACCATCATGAAGGACAGTGGCGCGGCGCTGATGGCCATCGGCGTGGCCTCGGGTGAGGAACGCGCGTTGGCGGCCGCACAGCAGGCCATCACCAGCCCGCTGCTCGACATCACCATCAGCGGCGCCAAGGGCGTGCTGCTGAACGTGACGGGCGGCGAGGACCTCTCACTGCACGAGGTCAACCAGGCGGCCGAGTTGATCCGCCAGACGGCTTCGCCGGACGCCAACATCATCTTTGGCGCCGCCATCGACGACCAGATGGCCGACCGCATCCAGATCACCGTGATCGCCACCGGCTTTGAGCCAGCGGCCGCGCGCGCCAGCAGCAGCCATGGCCCGGCGCTGGAGATCCGGCGTTCGGCCGCAACGACGACGACTCATTCAACGGACGAGACGCTCGAGGACCAGATCAAGCCCTATCCGTTCGATCGCAAGGACGTGGACATCCCGCCGTTCCTGCGCAGGAAATAGGCACCGGGACAGATCGCAAGTCGGCGACAGCACAAGGGCCGCGATGGGCTCCATGAGCCCCCCGGCCCTTCTTGTTCGAACCGATCCGCAGTCGTACGGCCGACGTCCCTACCCCTCCAGCAGCGCCTCCAGCGCCAGCACGTACCCCCGCCAGCCCAGCCCGCAGATTTGCCCGCGACACACCGGCGCGATCACCGACACGTGCCGAAAAGCTTCGCGCGCGTGAATATTGGACAGGTGCACCTCGATCGTGGGCAGGCCCACGCCCGCGATCGCGTCGCGCAGGGCATAGCTGTAGTGCGTGTAGGCGCCGGCGTTGATCACCACGCCCGCCGCCCAGCCGCGCGCCTCGTGCAGCGCATCGATCAGCGCGCCCTCGTGGTTGGACTGTAGGATGCGCAGCGCGACGCCGTGCGCCTGCGCCCAGGCCTGTAGCCGCGCATTGATCTGCTCCAGCGTGTCGGCGCCATAGACGCCCGGCTCGCGGATACCCAGCAGGTTCAGGTTGGGACCGTGCAGCACCAGATACTCGCGGCTCATCAGCGGCTCCTTTCCAGCGCGGCCAACACCTGTTCGTCGGGCACGTCGTCCTCGATCACCACATCGCCGATGGCGCGCGGCAGCACAAAACGCAGGCGCCCTCCGCGACGCTTCTTGTCGGCGCCCATCGCGGCATAGATCTCGGCCGGCGTGTGTGCGTCGCAGGTGGTCGGCAAAGCGTTGGCCCGCAGCGCCGCGACGATGCGCGCGCGGGTCTCGGGGCCGCACAGCCCGCGCAGCTCGGCCAGGTGCGTGGCCGCGGCAATGCCCTGCGCCACCGCCAGGCCGTGGGACAAGCGATAGCCCGACAATAGCTCGTAGGCGTGGGCAAAGGTGTGCCCCAGGTTGAGCAGCGCGCGTTGCCCCTGTTCGTAGGGGTCCTGCTGCACAACGGCGATCTTGACCGCCAGTGCGCGCTCCACCAGGGCGCTGAGGTCCAGGCTGCCGCCCGCCTGCGAGGCGGCGTCCTCACAGGCGGCGAACAGCGCCGGATCGCCGATGATGCCGGCTTTGATGATCTCCGCCAGGCCGCACAGCCGCTCGCGCTCCGGCAGGGTCTCGAACACTTGCGGGTCGATCAGTACGGCCAGCGGCTGTTTGAAGGCCCCGATCAGGTTCTTGCCACGCGGATGATCAACGGCAACCTTGCCCCCCACGCTGGCATCCACGGCGGCCAACAGGGTGGTGGGCACGTTGATCATCGGGATGCCGCGTAGATAGGTGGCGGCGGCGTAGCCGGCCATGTCGCTGATCACCCCGCCCCCTACGGCGATCACGGCCGAGCCGCGCTCCAGACCAGCGTCGGCAAAGCGATCGTACAGCAGGCGCACGTTGTCCAGGTGCTTGTGTTGCTCGCCGGTCGGCAGCACGATCGTCGTCAAAGGCTGGCCGGTCTGGCGCACGCTCGTCAGCACTTGCTCGCCGTACAGCGCCCAGACGGTCTCATCGCTCACGATGGCCAGGGGCGGGGGTGCGCCGGAGCCGCGCAGGGCGTGCGGCGCCAGAACATCGGCCAGGTGCGCCAGGCCCCCTGGCCAGATGCGCACAGTGTAACGCGCATCGGGCGCCTGCACCGGCAGCAGGCGCGGCTCGCAGCGGTACAGCGCCAGCACCGCCTCAGCTACCTGCTCGGCGGTGCGATGCGTGGTGTCGAGGTGATGCGGCAAGGCCGCGTAGGCCGGCTGACGCGCGTGCAGCAGGGCGCGCAGAGCAGCGTCCGGATCCTCGCCCCACAGCATAGGCCGGTCCTTGCAGCCATGCAGGCGGCGCAGCAGTTCGCCCTCCGCGCAATGCAGGNNCAACCATCGCGCCGCCCCCGGTGGCAAGCACCAGCCCCTGACTCGCGCTCAATACCCGACACAGGATGCTCTCGTACTCGCGAAAGGCGGCTTCGCCCCGCTGCCTGAAGATCTCGGGGATGCTCGACTCGGCCCACAACTCGATCGTCCAGTCCAGATCGATGAACAGGTAGCCCAGCGCACGCGCCACCAGGCGCCCGACGGTGGTCTTGCCGGTGCCCATGAAGCCGGCCAGTACCACGTTTCGGCGCGCAGCGCGGGGAACGTCAGGCGCGGTCATCGGCCACCCTCCGCTGCAGCGTTGCCAGGTCGTCGCCGCCATAGCGCTCGAGCAGCGCCTCGGCCAACACCCAGGCCAGCATGGCCTCGCCCACCACCGCCGCCGCCGGCACCGCACAGACGTCAGATCGCTGGTACTCGGTGACCGCCGCCTGGCCGGTGGCCAGATCCACAGAGTTCTGCGGCGTCACAGTCGTGGGAATGGGCTTGACCGCCGCCCGCACCACGATCGGCTGCCCGTTGCTGACGCCGCCCTCGATGCCGCCCGCGCGGTTTGTCTGGCGTTCGGGGTAGGGCGATGCGGGGTAGAACGCGTCATGCACCAGCGTGCCCGGCAGATCGGTGTTGGCAAAGGCGGGACCGATCTCTACGCCTTTGACCGCCGGTATACTGACGATCGCGGCGGCGATCCGCGCGTCCAGGCGGCGATCCCACTGGACATAACTTCCCAATCCCACTGGCACGTCCAGCCCCACGAGCGCCACCCGACCGCCCAGCGAGTCTCCCTCGGCGCGCGCCTGATCGATGCGCGCGCGCATACGCGCCGCGGCCTGCTCATCGGGGCAACTGACGTCGGACGCCAGCGCCAGCGCCAGGCGCTCGGCCAGCGGCATCCCCGCCAAGGCAGCCTGTTCGCCACCGATGGCCTCCACATAACTGCCCAGTCGCACGCCAACGGCAGCGAGCAGGGACGCCACGACGGCGCCCACCGCCACTCGCGCCGCAGTCTCGCGGGCGCTGGCGCGTTCGGCCACCTGTCGCAGGTCGCTCAGGCCATACTTGACGCTGCCGGCCCAGTCGGCGTGGCCCGGACGCGGCCGCGTCCAGGCAGGCACTGCGCGTTCACGCCAATTCTCCCAGTCGCGATTGTCGATCACCAGGGCCAGCGGCGCGCCGGTCGTCCATTCGCCGTCCAGCCCGCCCGTGAAGCGCACCTGGTCGCGCTCGATCGCCTGGCGGCCGCCGCGGCCATAGCCAGCCTGGCGCCGCGACAACGCGCCATTCACTTCATCCGCGCGTACTGCCAACCCAGCTGGCAAACCCTCGATGATAGCCGTCAGACAAGGGCCGTGCGATTCACCCGCTGTGAGAAAACGCAACACGCTATCTGCCTCCCAGTGCGGCCTCGCAAGCCGCCCGCATAACATCCACGGGCGCCGCGCGGCCCGTCCACAACTCGAGCGCTTCCGCGCCCTGATGTACCAGCATTCCCAGCCCGTCGGCGCAGGCACAGCCGACAGCGCGCGCCTGGCTCAGCCAACGCGTGACACGCGGATTATAGACGAGGTCGTAGCAGAACGCATCTTGCGGGAGGAGCACGTCATCGAGCCAGGGGGAGGCGTCGTTGTGCGGCCACATGCCCAGCGTGGTGGCGTTCACGATCAGCCGGGCGTCAGACGCGGCGCGGCGCAACATCGAGGCGTCCAACGCCCCAGAGGCGATCCGCGCACCCGACGCAGCATAGGGCGACAACTCGTCCAGCAGGGCATCAGCCCGCGCGGGGGTGCGGTTGAGCAGCGTGACGCTGGCGCCCTCGCTCAGCAGCGCATAGACAACGGCGCGCGCCGCGCCGCCCGCGCCCAGCACCAGCGCCGAGCAGGCGTGCGGGTCAAAACCCGCTTCGCGCAGCGCGCGCACGAAACCCCGTGCATCCGTATTGTGCCCCAACAGGCCATCCTCGCGCAGCAACAGCGTGTTGACAGCCCCAATCGCGCGCGCTTGGGGCGTCAGAGCGTCCATCAGGGGCATAAGCGCCTGCTTGTGCGGCACGGTGGCGTTCAGCCCGCGCAAACCCAACGCGCGCAACCCGGCGACAGCGGCCGGCAACGCCTCGGGGCGCACGGCAAAGGGCACATAGCACCAGTCCAGCCCGAGCGCGCGCAGGGCGGCGTTGTGCATTTGCGGTGAGACGCTGTGCTCCACCGGCCAACCGATGACGCCCACCACAGTCGTGCGGCCCGTCAGCAACCCCTCACAACCCGCCCCGCTCATCGCAGCGCCTCCGGCGTCAACGCTCGCAGGCGCTGCTCAAAGCCAGGAAAAGAGTCGGCAATGCACTCGGCGCCCAGCACGCGGGTTTCGCCGCGCGCCAGCAATCCCGCAATGGCCAGCGTCATCGCCAGGCGGTGGTCGCCATGGGCGTCCACGGCCGCGCCGTGCAACGGCGTGGGGCCGTGCACGTCAAACCCGTCGGGCTGCGCCTCGATCTCGGCGCCCAGCGGCCTGAGGACCTCGACCAGCGCCGCGATGCGGTCGGTCTCTTTGACACGCAACTCTTCGGCGCCGCGCACCGTGGTGGTGCCTTCGGCCTGTGTGGCGGCCAGCGCCAGGATGGGGAACTCGTCGATCATGCGCGGCACTAACGCGCCACTGATCTCGGTCGCGGTCAGCGCCTGACTGCGCACCCGCAGGTCTGCCACTGGCTCGCCGCCCTCCTCGTGGGCATCGAGCAGGTCGATCTGCGCCCCCATCGCGGCCAGCGCGTCCAGCAGGCCGATGCGCGTGGGGTTGACGTTCACATGGCGCAGCAGCACCTCGCTGTGGGGCGTCAGCAGGGCCGCAACAACGAAAAAGGCCGCGGACGACAGATCGCCCGGCACGGCGGTGTCGAGCGCGGCCAGGCACTGCGCGGGGCCGGTGAGCGTGTGCGTCAGCCCAGCGCTGACCACGGGCACGCCGCGCGCGCGCAACATGCGCTCGGTGTGATCGCGCGAGGGCCCCGGCTCGGTGAGACGGGTCACGCCCTCGGTATACAGCCCTGCCAGCAACAGGCACGACTTGACCTGTGCACTGGCCACGAGCAGCGCATAGTCGATGCCGTGCAGGCGGGCTGGCGACAACTCGAGTGGGGGGAACCGTCCGCCGCCGGCCGCGTCGATGCGCGCGCCCATCGCGCGCAGCGGCTCTACCACGCGATCCATCGGGCGCCGAGTGAGCTGTGGCTCGCCGACGAGCGCGCTCTCCCAGGGACGCCCGGCCAGCAGCCCGGCCAACAGGCGCATCGTTGTGCCGGAGCGCACACAGTTCAGCGGCCCGTCGGGCTGGCGCCAGCCCTGCAGCCCGGCGCCGTGAATCACGAGCGCCGGCTGACGCTGATCGAGGTGCTCTACCGCAATGCCCAGGGCTTGCAGACAGCCCAGAGTGGCGCGGCAGTCACCGCCATCCAGATAACCGGTCAGCCGCGAGGCGCCATCGCCCAATGCACCCAGCAGCAGGGCGCGGTGCGTGATCGACTTGTCGCCCGGCAGTGTGATCTCGCCGGTCAGACCTCCGGCCGGCTGCAGCACCAGGTTCATCGCATCATCTCCCGGCGGTGGTTGTGCGCGGCTTGAAGCAACGCGACGAGCGCTGCAGTGTCGCCCCGGCACAACGCGTCCTCAAGTCGGCCGAGCTCGACCTGCGCCCCATGCAGAGCCTCCAACAGCGGCTCGCGATTGGTCATCAGAATATCGCGCATCATCTGCAGGTCGCTGCTCGCGAGCCGCGTGCTGTCGCGGTACCCCCCGGCAGCCAGCTCCAGGCAGGCTGGATCCGACGCCGCCAGCGCGCTGACCGCGTTGACCAACGCCACCGCCAGTGTATACGGCAGGTGACTGATCGCCGCCACGGCGTGGTCGTGGCGCTCGGCCTCCAGAAGGACCGGCCGCGCCCCAACTGCTTCGACCAGGCTGCGCGCGAGCCCCAGCGCCCCGGGCGACGTGCGCGCCAACGGACAGAGCACATACACGCGACCCTCGTACAGTGTCGGCTCCGCCACCGACAGGCCTGACGTCTCCTTGCCGCACATCGGGTGTCCGCCCACGGCCTGCAGCGCCGCGGGCAACGCGTCCAGCGCCGCGCAGATGGCGTGTTTGGTGCTGCCGACGTCGGTCACCAGGCAGCCGGGCTTGAGCAATGGCCCAAGCAGCGGCACTGTGGCAAGGATCTCGCCCACCGGCATCGCCAAAACCACAATGTCGGCTTCTGCCACGCCCTCCGCCAGGTCGCAGGTCCCCCGGTCGATGAACCGCAGCTCGCGGGCCGTCTCGCAGGTGACGCGCCGCCGCGCCACGCCGACCACGCGGTTGCACGCGTGCCGTGCACTCAGCGCTGCAGCCAGAGACCCGCCCATCAGCCCCAGGCCGACGATAGCAACCGTGGCATCGGCAAGATCGCGGTTCACTGCCCCCTCACATTCACAACTCGCGGCCCACTGCCTCGGCCACTGCGCGCACCCGCGCCACCATCTCGACAAAGCGATCGGGGCGCAGAGACTGCATCCCGTCCGACAGCGCCTGCTCGGGGTGCGGATGCACCTCCACCAGCAGCCCGTCGGCGCCAGCCGCCACCGCCGCCATCGAAAGTGCCGGCACCCATTCCCAGTTACCGGTGGCGTGGCTCGGATCCACGATGACCGGCAGATGGCACATCTGCTTGAGCGCGGGCACCGCGCTCAGATCGAGCGTGTTGCGAGTATAAGTCTCAAAGGTACGGATGCCGCGTTCGCACAGCATCAATCGATAGTTGTCATGTGACAGGATGTACTCGGCCGACATCAGTAACTCTTCCATGGTCGACATCATGCCGCGTTTGAGCAACGCGGGCTTGCCCGACTCGCCCACGGCGTGCAGCAAGGCATAGTTGGACATGTTGCGGGTGCCGATCTGCAGGATATCGGCGCACTCGCCCACAGCGGCGACCTGTTCCGGCGTCGTCACCTCAGAGATGATGGCCAGGCCGGTCTCGGCGCGCACCTCTGCCAACAGCTCGAGGCCCTGCGTGCCCAGCCCCTGAAAGCTGTAGGGCGAGGTGCGTGGCTTGAAGGCGCCGGCCCGCAGGATCCGCACACCCGCCTCCTTGAGGGCATACGCGGTCTCCATGATCTGAGCGCGGCTCTCGACCGCGCAAGGGCCAGCCATGATCACAATGCCCTTGCCGCCAATGCGAACACCGTTCACCGGTACGACCGTGTCTTCCGGGTGAAAGTCGCGGCTGGCGAGTTTGAAGGGCTTGAGGATGCGCACCACCTTTTCCACGCCGTCCAGCAGGCGAAAGGCGGTCTCGTCCATCGGGCGCTTGTCGCCAATAACGCCAATGATCGTCCGCTCCTTGCCCGCGGAGAGGTGCGCGGCATAGCCAAGGTCCTTGATGCGATCACAGACGGCGTCGACCTCGGCCTGGCTGGCCCCTCTGCTCATCACGACGATCATACTGCTCTCCTCTCGTTGCTCGCTTTTGTTACGCTGCTATCGGGCATCGGTCGCCAGGTCGGGCCGCAGAGCGCGCGCCTGGCCCTGGTACACATGGACGATCTCTTGCTGCGGCCGATCGGTGTTCCAGAGCAGCAGCACGCGGATGCACCGCGCCAGGCTGCCAGGCACAGGAATCTCGCGTGCGTCCAGCAGGGGCACGTGCTGCCAGCCCAGCGAACGGGCGGCGCGCGCCGGGAACGCCGCAGACAGATCATCGGTAACAGTAAAGAACACCGCGGCGATTTCGGCTATGCAGATGCTGTTTGCTGTCACCAGCTCTTGCAGGAGTGCACGCGTGGCCGACACGATCTCGTCGGACGCGTCTGCGGACACTGTTGTAGCGCCCCGTACTCCGCGTGTAGACATCCTTGGCCTCCTCGAACCAGCGCGTGTAACAAAAAAAGCGTAGAGTCTGTGCTCCACGCTCTCCTGTCCCCGTTGCGGTTGCCCTCGTCTAGCCCGCACTCCCGTGAAGCACAGCCTATGCCAGCCCGGCATAATAGTAATAGCAGGCCTCAAACGAGCAGCTGAGGGCGATCCGCTGTGCATTGCCGCTGCGGGCGATCAACTGTGGTTTGTTTGAACGGGCAAAGCAGCGCATCAGTTTACACTCCCATGATCGACAGGCTATCATAATTGGCTTCGCTTGTCAAGGCGCTGTCCACCGACGCTACTTGTACGATCATTCTTTAGATAAATAGTTGTATTAATAGTAGTCGTCATAGTAGGGACGGTGGAAATGTGGACAAGTGGGCGTTGGGCCGCTCTGTAGGGCTTTTCCCCCGCTCGACACCCACGGGCAGTGTCCCACGGGTCCCGTGCCTGTGGACGGACCTGTGTACAACATCACGGAAAGCGGCTTGATGCGGCCCGCTTATCCGCACAGAACGTCGGCGCAACTCATGCTGCTATGCTTAACCACAAGAGTTGTGCACAGGGAACACGCAGTTATCCACCGTTTCAAGGGCTTTATCCACAGGTCCGCCATGGACAAACAGCGAGCCGAGCCTGATCAGGCTCGGCTCGAGAGCTGGTGGGCTTTGTGTCGCGGCGATCAGTAGCTGTGCAGCGCAGACGAGACATCGGCGTTAGTCAGCGCGGTGCCGATGATGTGTGCGTTGACCTTTTTGAGGCGCTCAATGGCAGCCTGGGCCTGTTCGCGTTTGGTGACGCCCGCGCTGGTGACCAACAGCACCTCATCGACCTTGGTGGCGAGCATCACGGCATCGGTGACGGTCATGATGGGAGCGGCGTCCAACAGCACCAGATCGGCCAGTTCGAGCAGGCGGGCCAGCACCGCTTCCATGCGCTTGGAGGCCAGCAGGTCGCTGGGGCGCGGCGGCAGTTCGCCGCTGGCCAGCAGGCTGAGCCCCGGCACCGAGGTGGCTTGTAATGGTGGGTTCGCCAAGGCGTCGTCGTCGAGCACCATGTTGGTGAGGCCCTGCTCGTTATTGAGGCCGAACAGCAGATGCAGGCCGGGACGGCGCAGGTCGCAATCGACCATGATAACGCGTTGATCGATCTGGGCCATGGTAACGGCCAGATTGGCGAGCGTGGTGGTCTTGCCCTCGGAGGCTCCCGGCGACGTGACCAGCAGCGAGCGTATCTGACGGTCGAGTGATGCGAACTGCAGATTCATCCGCAGTGTGCGGTACGCCTCGCTGGCGGCGGATGAGGGATCGGTGAGGGTGACGATGTTTCCCGGGTCGGCCATGAGATGCCTCCTGGATTTAGGCTTCGGCCGACGAGCTTGTCGGCTCTGGTTTGTGCTTGCGGAGCGCGCCGGAGCGCGTCTGGGCGTCGGTCAGGGCGGGAATGACGCCCAGCACGGCTGTACCGGTCTGCTGCTCGACATCCTCGGGCGTGCGCAGGATGTCGGCTTCGAGCCACTGCAACACCAGCACCAGCAGGATGCCGGCCAGCAACCCAAAGGCCGCGCCCGCCAGCACGTTGATCTTCCACTTGGGTTTGTGCAGCACGCCGGGCAGAGCATAGTCGCGGATGGTAATGTCGACCTGGTCGCGGCGGTCGAGCGTGATCTTCCAGGCGTCGATATCCTGCACAAAGATCTCGGCGGTCACCTGGGCGATGTCGCGCGCGATGAGCGGGTCCAGGTCGTCGGCCGTCACTTCGATGATCGAGTCGGACTCGACAGGCTTGGCGGCCACCTTGGCCAGGAACTCTTCCGGGGTGATGTCGAGCTGCAGTTGGTTGATGGTTCGCAGCGCCGTGTCGCGCGAGACGATCTTGCCCGCCCAGTTGCGCATCAGGTTCTGGATGCTCTGCTGCAGGCCCCAGTCCAGGCGCGCCGGCCAGACGTTCAGAATGATGGTCGAGCGATATTCGGGCGTCTGGAGCTTGCTGACGAGCAGCGCACTGGCGGCCGAAAGGATCACGACCAGCGCAATGATCCAGGCGCGCCGCGTAAAGATGCGGATGTATTCGCGTAGCTGCACGGTATCCTCCTCAGGAAAGGCACGCGGCGATTGCCGTAGCCTGATTATACCACCCCACGCGGGCAGCGCTAAACACGGGCTGGCCCCGACGGACCCTCCGGATCAGGGTTGGCGCGCACCGCGCTGCCACCAGCGCTTACGCGCTGCCGACCGGGGGATCTCGGCCAGGATGGGCACGCCGAGCGTCGCGAGGTCCTGGCGGTGACGCACGCTGGCGTCCAAATAGTCGAGCGCAAAGGTCAGTGCCACGCCGGCAAAGAGCGCCAGAATCAGCCGCAGCGGCAGGTCCAGCCGCTGACGCAGCGAGCGGCCCACCGGCACCACGACAGGCGGATCGATATTGGCAACCAGAGCGCGGGTGGTGGACAACTGCTCAAAACAGGTCTCGCCATGCTGAGTGAGCGTGGCCACGATGGCGTCGGCGATCCGCCCCAGCTCGTCGGCATCGTGCCAGCCTACGCTGACTGTCAAAATGCGGTGTAGTTTGCCGGCCGACGTGGCGCCCTGGATCGCACCCGCGGGGATATCCAGGCCAGCGGCGGCGGCAATGTCGTGCGCGAACGCGGCGCTCTTGACCACCTCAGAAAGGTCGTCTACCAGGTATTCGGCCGTCAGCCAGGTATAGTAGCGGTCGTAGGTGTAATAGTTGCCGGACGTGGGCTCTGGCTCGATGCCGACTACAAAGCGCATCGAGGCGCTGTAGGTCCGCGGGGTGGGCCGGTTCAGCGCCAGATAGCTTGCCGCGACGAGCAGCAGCAGGCCAACGACGACCCACCAGCGGCGCCTGACGATTTGCCAGTAGTGTACCAGTTCCATGCTGTCACCTTGTCTTCGACTGTCGGCAGGGGCACAACCCGCACTAGGCAAAGAGCGCCACAAGCTTGTCCCACAGGGGCGGCCCCAGGACGACAATGCCTACTGCCGCCGCCGCTATCGACGCCACCAGCACCGCTCCGGCCGCCACATCCTTGGCCCGCTTGGCCAGGGGGTGCTGGTCCCGTGTGATCAGGTCCACGACGAGCTCGACCACGGTGTTGAGCATTTCGCCGGCGAACACAAAAGCCATGGCGGCGATGATCAGGGCCCACTCGGCGGGCGCTAACCTGAGCCAGATCCCCAGGGCGGTGACCAGTAGCGAGACTATCAAGTAGATGCGCGGGTTGCGCTCGGAACAAAAGACGTAGCGCATGCCTGCCCAGGCGTGCACAAAGCTGTCGGCCAGCTTGCCCTTGGGCGGACGCAGGTCGCGGATGATCTGATCGGTTTCGCTGTCAGTCGCTGGTCTTGGCACTGGCTGGCTTCCCTGCAACCCCTTCGGGGTACTCGATACGTGGATGGAAGATGCCCTGCAACACGCTCCCAAAGGCAACGCGGATCGCGTCAAGGTCCTTGAGTGTCAGGTCGCACTCGTCGAGCTGGCCGCTCACCAGGCGGTCGTTGATCACCTGGCGAATGATGCGTTCCATTTCGCCCTGCGTGGCGGGCCGCTTGGCGCGCGCGATCGCCTCGATGCTGTCGGCCAGCATCAGGATGGCGGATTCCTTGGTCTGCGGGCGGGGCCCCGGGTAGCGATAGTCGTTCTGGTCTACCCCGTTCTCGCTCTCGTCCTGGCTGGCGCGCCGGTAGAAATAGGTCACCAGTGTAGTGCCGTGGTGCTCGGGGATCGCATCGATGATCCTGTCGGGCAGGCGGTACTTGTGCGCCAGGTTGATGCCATCCTGCACGTGGGCGATGATGATCTCGGCGCTGGTCTTGGGATCCAACTGGTCGTGCGGGTTCACGCCATCGCTCTGGTTCTCGGCATAAAAGCAGGGGCGCGCGATCTTGCCAATGTCGTGGTAATACGAGGCCACGCGCGCCAACAACGCATCCGCGCCAACGGCCTCGGCGGCCCGCTCCGACATATTGGAGACGACGATCGAGTGGTGATAGGTTCCGGGCGCATCCATCAGCAATTGGCGGAATAGCGGATGCGTGGGGCGCGCGAGTTCGAGCAACTGCAGCGAGGTGGTGATGCCGAACAGCCGTCCGATCACCGAAAAACCGACAAATGCCAGGCTGGCCGAGAGGATGCCGTTGAGGCCGGCCACGCCGATCAATTGCGCCAGGCCCACCGCATCATAGACCTGCCGATGCAGGTGAAACGCCAGGATGGTGGCCACGTTGACCAGCATCACATAGACCGCCGCGCGCACAAAGGCGCCGAGATAGTCCACTTTTCTGGTCGCCAGGCTGCCGATGATGCTCCCGACCAGCGCGTATAGCGCCACTTCGGCCGATCCGCCGGCGCTCAGTCCCACCAACAGCGCCAGAATGCCCGAGGTCATCACGGCGAGATTGCCGTCCAGCAGGATCGTAATCAACATGGCGAATGCGGCGCTGGGGAACAGGTAGGGCATCAGCGCGTGGCCCGGCACGACAAGGCGCACCAACACGCCGCTGACAATCAGGATCAGGACAAAGAGCATCTGCCGGCGAGGTCGGTGGAGCAACAGCGGCTGCGCCTTGACGACGTAGACACTCAGCACCACGACCAGCGTGGCCGAGAGGAGCACATAGCCGATCACATCCTGCCAACGCCGGCCCAGGTCCAGCAGACTGAGCGCCGCCAGCTTTTCGTAGGCCAACTCGCTCACGATCTCGCCCTCGCGCAGCACCGACTCTCCCTCGCGAATCGTCCAACGCACGGGCTCTACCGCTTGGCGCGCGGCTTCACGATTGGCCAACGTCTGTTCCGCGTCGTACAGGGTGTTGGCTGTGACCAAGCCGCCGGCAAGCCCCACGACGACCTGGTACTGTGTGTCGGTCAGCACGCGGGTAATCAGGCGGCCGAGGCGACGTCGGGCGTCGGCCACGTTGCTGCTGCGAATCTCGTCGCGCATTGTCAGGCTCAGCACCTGCAGGCTCTCAGCGACCACATCCTCCCACTGTGCGTCGGTCAATGCGAGCATCTCTGGGAGGAGTGATTCGGGCAGCATGTCTCCGATCAGGTCACGCGCCAGGGAGAGTTTTTGCTCCTGAGCGGTATAGCTGTCTCGGCGCAGAGAGGTCAGTTGGTCGAGCAGGGCCTGCAGGGCGCGTGTCTGATCCGCGGCGATCTGCAGGTCGGGGCCTACATAGACCTCGGGGACGCGGGCAGCCGCCTGCAGGCGAGCCTCTTGCGTCTTGACCTCGCTGACATAGGTGAGTTCCCGGGGGGCCTTGATATCACGGGGCGAGGGTTCACCGACGGCGACCTGTACGCGGTCGGGCGAGCGATAGAATACAAAAGACGCGCTCCAAGCCATAAAGACCAGCAACGCAGAGAGGACTGCACGCAGGGTTCTCATGAGCGGGGAGGAAGCAGCGTCCTTGAGCCGCGCCAGCGAGGGCCCAGTGCGGGCGATACGACGTTTCATGGCGTAGGTTTGAACCTCTGAAGGCCGCGTGCGTGGCCGCCCTGGGGGAGGCGATAGCGAGTGGGCGCTGGAGATCTCCCCCGCTAGTGCGCTTCGCTGAGGATTGCGCGGGCGACCTCGTTGATCAGTCGTCCGTCGGCCTGGCCCTTGAGTTGGGCCATGGCCTGGCGCATAACAGCGCCTAGCTGCGCGGGGCCGCTGGCGCCCAGTTCCTCGGCGATGGCGCGCACGGCCCGCTCAACATCCTCACGCGACAGCTGCTTGGGCAAGTAACTGTTCAGGATCTCTAGCTCTGTCTCTTCCTTGGCAATCAGGTCGTCACGTTGAGCCTTGCGAAAGAGCTCGAGCGCCTCAGCACGGCGCTTGACCTCTTTGGCGATGATCTCCTGGATCTCGGCGTCGGTGCACTCGCGGTGCAGGTCGATCTCGGCGTTTGCAATGCTGGCGCGCACCATGCGAATCGCGGCCCTGCGACGTTCGTCGCGGCTGCGCATGGCGTCCTGTAGATCGGCCAACAAGCGTTCACGAAGGTTCACATTATGCCTCGATCAACGTGCGTCGCACGAGTAAAGCCCGATTGCATCGGAGCAGCGCGCCTAGTAGCGGCGCATCTGATCTTTGAGCGTGCTGCGACGGCTCTTGCGCATCTTGGCTGATGCCTTGCGCTTGCGGATCTGGGAAGGCTTTTCGTAAAAGCGACGACGACGCACCTCAGACAGGATGCGGTCTTCCTGGCAGACTTTTTTAAAGCGGCGCAGAACGCTCTCGAACGACTCGCCCTTTTCAACGATAACTTGGGTCACTCGGGTCCTCCGTCATAAGCATGGGAATATCCAGAAAGACATTATAAGTTGTGCAGGGTAAGCTGTCAAGTTATGGCGACTTGCTCACCCACGGGCGCGCAGCGTCGTCATCACCGATGACCGGGAAACAGGCGATCCGCAGGCGCGCGCAGCCCAATGGGATCAGCGTGACCGTCTCGGCGGGCTCGGCCGAGCGGATGGGGCTGGGCTGGAGCTCGGCCACGGTCTGGTTCTCCAGGCCCCAACCCGGGATGCGCCGCCCGCGCATGCTGATCTGGATGGGGGCGGCCTCGGGGGTCCATGGCTGTTCGGCGCTCAAGCCGCGTTCGGTCACCACCATTTCGCTGTCCAGTTCCAGGCCATAGTTCCAGGGCGTGGCAGGCAGCACCTCCCACTCGGGCCAGGCGTCGCTGCCGCCCACGCGCTGCCAGCGCTCGCCGATGCGCAGCGCATAGCTGAGCGGGCCGCGATCCACGCTGACGCTGCCGTTGCGCGGCCAGCGCGTCAGCCCCAGCGCCATGTCCAGCTCGAGCGTGAGCGTGTCGCCGGCCGACCAGACGTGCTCCAGGCGCAGCCAGCTCAGCGGCTCGCCCAGTTCGAGGGCCTGACCGTTCAGCGCCAGGTGCACGCCCGTGCACCAGCGCGGGATGCGCAGGTAGAGCGGGAAGCGCACCGGCTCGCCGGGTTGCAGGACGACCTGCACGCGCCCCGAGAACGGATAGTCGGTTTGCACGTTCAGGTCCACACGCTGGCCCGCCGCGCCAACGCGCGCGGTCACCTCGCATGCTGCGTACAGCCAGGCGGCCAGGCCGTTGTCGGCGGTGGCTTGCCAGAGGTGCTCCGCGTACCAGGGCCAGCCCATCGCCACGTTGTGCTGACAGCAGCGGTACAAATGCGGCGAATAGTCGATCTGCCGGCCCTTGTTGTGGTACTCGTGCTGTTGCGAGGCGTCGAGCTGCGGCTGATTGCTGGCGGTGAGGTAGTGCAGCGCCTTGAGGTCGGGTGTGGAGGCCGCGGGAAAGTGGTTGAGCATCACATCCTCGCAGCGGTCGGCCCAGCGCGTGTCGCCGGTGAGCCCGCCCAGCAGGTAAAAGCTCTTGGCAAACTCGACCATGGCGCACGTCTCGATGGCCTGGCGCGGGTCGACGCAGCCCGGGCGCACCTGCTCATCGGCGCCGAAAATGCCGCGCGGTTGCTGCCCCCAGGTGGCCAGGTGCTGCGTGTACCAGTACTCGGACGCCTCGAGCTGCCACGGCTCGCCCGACTGTATGTAGTAGCAGCCCGGGTACTGAAAACGCTGCGCAAAGTTGACCACGTGGCGGTCCATCCACTCGCCCATGGGAGGCTTGATGTGCTGGTAAAAGCGCGTCGCCAGCGCCAGCAGCCAGGGCTCGCCGGTCTGGTTGTACAGCCAGTAGAGGTGCGGGAGCATGTCGCCGGCGCGATCCCACTGGATCGAGGGGCGCCAGTCGGTCATCCACTCGGGGAAGCCGGGGATGAACGCGTCATCGGGCAGGGCCTCGCAAAAGCGGAAAAAGCGTCGCATCAGTGGGATGACGCGCGGGTCATGGGTGTGCTCATAGTGGCGGATGACGGCGTCGAGCATCACCATATGCGGCCACAGATCGGTGACGTGCCGCCCTCCGGCGAACGGGACGTGCTTGTGGGCCGGCGCGCCAAAATAGCCCTCGTCGTCGGCGCTGGTGATCACGCCATCGATCCAGCGCTGAGCTTCGGCGTAGACACGCGCGTCGCCGGTCAGTACGGCCAGGCTGTAATAGCCGCGCAGCCAGTAAGCCTGCTCCTCCCAGCCCTCACCGCCCTCGCCAAACCAGCCATGGCCGGGCTGCAGAAAGGCGCTGATCTCGCTCAGGTGGCCGGTCATTCCGTCGGCCATCAGCGCGAGTTGCACTTTGAGCCAGCCCGCCGGACGAACCGACCCCAGCGGCAGCTTGTGCAGGGCGTTGGGCTGCAGCGGCGCGCGGTTGCCTGGATAGAACGTATTCCCGGGGTCCGTGGGCGGCGCGGAGAGGAAGGTTGCCTGCATGATCGTGTGCTCCTCGGGCGTGTCGTGTGCTACCATTCAGGGAAGGGCGCCGGGCAGGTGGCCATGCCGATCTGCGAAAAGGTGACCTTGGCATAGCCGCCATAGTCGTCGTCGCGCGAGATGGCGCCGCCGCCCCCGCAGCCCTCGTACCACACATAAAAGATGTCGCCGTGACGCATGGTGGTGCCGAACCAGAGCGCGCCCTCGTCCCACGTGCCCGGCTCGCCGCGCGCCATGATCGGGTTGCCGGGGTAGCGCTCCCAGTGGTACAGGTCGCGCGAGCGCGCCAGCCCCAGGGCGTGCGGATAGTCCGAGTAGCGGTCGCTGCCGGCATAGATGGCATAGTACCAGGGCGCTTCCCACACGATGCGCGGGGTGACGACCGTATAGGCGTCGAAATCGCCCTGCTTTTCGGTGGGTCGCAGCACCACGCGCTCATCCCAGGGGTGATAGAGGACGCCATCCTTGCTGGTGCACACGAACCAGGCCTGACCACGGTCCATCATCGGACGTGTGTAGAACAGGTAGAACAGCCCATCGCGGTGGACCACCTCGGGCGACATCCCCACCACCACCGGACTCGTCTTGACCTTGTCGAAATGCAGACCATCCTCCGAGGTGGCCAGACAGATGCCCGGGTAACGCGAGGACACGGCCGGGTGCGCCGAATAGTAGAGCAAGATGCGGTCGTGCACCACCACGGCGCCCGGGTCGAGCACGTGCTGGGCGTCGTAGGCGTCGGGGCCGGCCTTGATGATGGGATTGTCGGCATAGAATTGCCAGTGCACGCCGTCAAAGCCGGCGGGATCGGCCCAAGCCACGCCGATTTCATCGTGTCGGCGTTCGTCCTGACCCCTGAAGAACAGGGTGTACTTGCCCTGCCACGTGATCACATCGGGGTTGGCCACGTGAATGCTGTGAAACGTGCCGGGCGTGCGCGGGATGATCGGATTGCCGGCATAGCGGGTGAACAGCATTGGGTTGCTCCTTCCTACAGGTCTGCGACCGAGCCATCATCGGGATGGCGCAGGCGGCAGGGCACGTTGACGCCATCATAGATGCGTTCGGCCAGGGCCTCCTCATCCAGCTCAATGCCCAGGCCGGGTCCGCTGGGCACCTCGAGGTAGCCATCCACGATCTTGAAGGGCTCTTTCAGGATGCCCTCGCCCGTGGAGACATGTTCCTGGATCAGGAAATTGGGAATGCAGGCATCGACCTGCAGCGCCGCCGCCAAGTTGATCGGGCCGGTGGGGGCGTGCAGCGCCATCGACACATAGTAGGTCTCGGCCATGGCCGCGATGCGCCGACACTCAGAGATGCCGCCGGCGTGCGACAGGTCGGGCTGCAGGATAGCTGCAGCCTGCTTTTCCAGGATGTCGCGAAAGCCCCGGCGCGTCCACAACCGCTCGCCGGTGGCGATGGGGATGGGCGTGCTCCGCGCCATCGTCACGAGTGCGTCGACGTTCTCGGGTAGCACCGGTTCCTCGATAAAGTAGGGTCGATAGGGCTCGATCGCCTTGGCCAGCAGAATGGAGAGCGCCGGCGTGCTGCGGCCGTGAAAGTCGACGGCGATGTCGACCGAGTCGCCCACCGCCTCGCGGATGGCGGCCATCTGGGCGGCCACCTGGTCGATGAAAGCGGGCGACTCGAGCGGGTGCGCGTAGCCGTAGAGGCACGCCTTGACCGCCGTAAAGCCGTGCTGCACCCAGTCGCGCGCGCTGGCCACCAGGTCGTGCTCGTAGGGGCGCACGCCCAGCCAGCCGTACATGCGCACGCGGTCGCGCGTCTTGCCGCCCAGCAACTGGTAGATCGGCTGGCCCAGCCATTTGCCGGTGATGTCCCAGAGCGCCTGGTCCACCGCCGAGAGCGCGCTGTTCAGGATCAGGCCGGAGCGAAAGTAAGAGTGGCGGTAGATCGACTGCCAGTGGTGCTCCACGCGGCGCGGGTCCTCGCCGATGAGATAGTCGCCGATCTCTTGGATGCAACTGATCAGCGCCTGTGGGTGCCCCTCGGCGATCGGCTCGCCCAGACCCACGATGCCTTCGTCGGTGTGCACCTTGAGGATCATCCAGTAGGGACGGATAGGGATACACTCCAAGCGGGTGACTTTCACAGACGATTGCCTCCAGACATATGTGGCTGCGAGTCCCCATGGCGCTTGCGGCGCGCCGCGTTCGCTTGCGACGCGCCGCGTTCGCTTGCGACGCGCCGCCATGCTGGCTATATTATACCCGCAAACGGCCGCCGAGGTGAGTACGGCGCGCCCAAATGCCGACCCGTGGACGCCCCTGAACCTGTAGTCGATATCTCAATGTGGAGGATTCGTATGACGACGACAGCCGCGCCCATCACCACCAGTCCCGTGATCACGCGCTACCCGGGCAACCCTGTGCTCTCTCGCGCCGATGTGCCCTACCACGCCACGATGGTGTTCAACGCCGGCGTGTGCAAGTTTCAGGGGCGCTACGTGATGGTCTTTCGCAACGACTATGGCGAGTTTGGAAACCCGGAGCTCCAGGGCACCAACCTGGGCCTGGCCTACAGCGACGACGGCATCCACTGGCAGGTGGAGCCAACGCCCTGCTGGGAGTTGCCCGCCGTGATCGAGGCCGTCAGCCCGCTGTACGGCGGCAGGCCGCCCGAGGGCGAGATCTGGCGCGCTTATGACCCGCGCCTGACGGTCATCGAGGGGCAATGCTATATGACCTTTGCGCTGGATACCGCCCACGGCCTGCGCGGTGGCGTGGCCCGCACCGCGGACTTTTACCACTATGAGGTCACGAGCCTGTCGCTTCCCGACAACCGCAACATGGTACTGCTTCCGGAGCGTGTGGGCGGCCAGTACGTGCGGCTTGACCGTCCGATGCCGATCTACAGCCGCGTGCGCGAGCGCGACCGCTTTGACATCTGGCTGACCACTTCGCCCGACCTGCACCTGTGGGGTCGGGAGCGCCTGGTGCTGGGCGTGGAGGATGTACCCTGGGCCAACGACAAGATCGGCCCGGCGGCCCCGCCCGTCAAGACCGACAAGGGATGGCTGACGCTGTTCCACGCCGTGGATCTCGATCGCTCGCGCGGCAAGAACGGCTGGGAGGATGTCTGGCAAAAGCGCTACAGTATCGGGGTCATGTTGCTCGACCTGGAGGACCCCGCGCGTGTCGTGGCGATGAGCAAAGAGCCGCTGCTGGCGCCCGAACATCCGCTTGAGACGAGCAACGGGTTCCGCCACAATGCCGTCTTCCCGGGCGGGATGATCCTGGAGCCCGATGGCGAGGTCAAGATCTACTATGGCGCGGCCGACACGGTAGAGTGCCTGGCCACCGCCCACGTCGACGACCTGTTGGCGCTCTGCACCGAACCGCGCTGAGTGCGCCCAGCGCGCCCAGCGCCGCTACTGTCCTCGGCAGGGGCGTACCTTGTGTACGCCCCTGTTTCATCCACCGGACATAATTGACGAGACGACGCTGTGCGCTATAATGAATAGTTGCCTTGCGCCTCTGCCGGGAGCACCGGCCGCGCAAGGCAAGTTCGCGTCCAGGGAGCAGTCACATGGAAGTAGGCATCATCGGCTTGCCGTTGGCAGGCAAAACAACGATCTTTAACGCGCTGACGCGCAGTCAGGCGCAGACGGGCGCCTATGGCTCAGGCAAAGGCGGCATCAACATCGCCGTGGTGGACGTGCCCGATGCGCGCGTGGGCATCCTCTCGGGCATGTTCAAGCCGCGCAAGACGGTGTACGCCAAGGTGCAGTTCAGTGACGTGAGCGGCGTGGCCAAAGGGCAAGCGCAGGGCAGCGGGCTGGACCTGGCCGTGCTCACCGCCCTCAGCAAATGCGACGCGCTGCTGCAAGTGGTGCGCGCCTTTGAGGACGAACAGGTGGCGCATCCCGAGGGCAGCGTCGACGCTGTGCGCGACCTGAACGCGTTGCGCATCGAGTTGATCATCTCGGACCTGGCCATTGTGGAGCGTAAGCTGGAGCGCCTGGAGGCGGGCCTCAAGAAGGCCCGCGCCGATGAGCGGCAGCGTCTGGAGGCCGAACAGGGACTGATGCTGCGCCTCAAGGAGGCGCTCGAGTCGGAGACGCCTATCGCTGACGTGTCGGTCAGCGAAGAGGAGGAGCGCCTGCTGCGCGGCTATCAGTTCCTCACCGCCAAGCCTGCGTTGGTGGTGCTCAACCTGGATGAGGATGGGCGCGACGGCCACAACCTGAGCGCCATGACAGCCCACAGCCACACCTCGGCGCTCGAGCTGCGCGGCGCACTGGAGATGGAGATCGCCCAGTTGCCCGAGGACGAGATGGCGCTGTTCCTGCAGAGCTATGACATTGCCGAGCCGGGGCTGAATGTACTGGTGCGCGCCAGCTACGAACTTCTCGGGCTGATGTCCTTCTTTACAGTGGGAGACGACGAGGTGCGCGCCTGGACGGTGCGGCGCGGGGCCACGGCGGTGGAGGCCGCGGGCGCCATCCACTCGGATCTGGCGCGCGGCTTTATCCGCGCCGAGGTGATCTCGTACGACGACATGATCGCCTGCGGCACGCTGGCCGAGGCGCGCGCCAAGGGCAAACTTCGCCTGGAGGGCAAGACCTACATCGTGCAGGACGGGGATATCCTGAACATCCGCTTCAGCGTGTAGGGGCATCCTGCACTCGCTTGGTGATGACAATCACATCGAGATCAGTTACAATCGTGACTGCGGAGACAGATAAGAGTAGCGAGTCTAGCGAGCGTCAGGATTGCGTCTGCTGGAGCAGCGCTCCGAGTCTCGAGGGTGGCAAGGAGGAAATAGTGGGCGAGAGAATGGCTTCACCGCCCGTCATTGAGGCACTCTGCGAGTTCCGTTTTGTACCCACCGAAGACTGGGACTGGACGCTGCCCGGCAGGATCTACGAGCGTGTGAAGGGAGACTTCCCTGAACGCGCAGACGTGCACGCCAAGGCCTTGCGAGTACCGGTCGAAGCTGGTCAGGGCACATCGCTTGAGGTACTGGAAAGCCTCGAGCGCGTACAGTTGAAGAGGAGCGATGGCACAGCTATGGTGCAAGTGGGTGCCAATCTCCTTGTAGTGAACCAACTCAGGCCCTACAACGGCTGGGAGCAGCTTAGGTCCCTGATCGCGCGGATCTATTCGGAGTATGGTACGTTGAGCGGGCAGACCCACTTGGCTCGTATTGGGCTTCGCTATATTAACCAAATCGACGTCATAGACGACTTTTCACAGTGGGCCGAGATCGTCACTGTCGCACCTCCACTCAGCGGTGCGTTGCAGAGAACTCTGACCGGCTTCTACCAGCGTTATGAGATCCTACATGACGTGCCCCCCGGGCTGCTTCTGCTACAGGTGGGCAACCGAAGGCAGGGCGCTCAGAACGCGTTAATGTTGGACCTTGACTTTGCGACTCAGCCCAATGCCGTCCCTTCAGGGGAGGAGGCCATCCTAGATTGGCTTGACAACGCGCATGACCGCATCTATGAAAGCCTGGTCGCGTCGCTGAGTGAAGCAACTCTGCGAAGGTTTGGAAGGAGTGTGCGATGACCGAGACCCGCATGACATCGACCGTCCCCATAGGAGCACCAATCCAGTGGGTACTTGGCACGTCAGCCTGTGCGGAGAGATGGGGTAGGTCACCGGCTAACGAGAAAACAGTGGTTGCTCCACGCGCTGCAGATCCGTCCGAGACGGGGCTACGTGACAGCATGGCTGAGAGCGCGCAGGCGGCTTGGCGCTACAGTGGTGAGCGCAGGGCAAGAACGGCTTTCGGCCGCCGCGTGCTGGAGCTTCGCGCTCGAATCATTGCAGCAAATGAACCACTTCTGGGCTGGGAGGAATTGCGGCAGGAAGTCCGTGAGCGTCGAGCCGAAGTCACCGGCGAAGACGGATGAAGCGCACTTTTGTCGACTCCGGCGTCCTGATTGCCTGTGCCCGAGGCGATGGGGGTGTCGCCCAGCAAGCATTCATGTTGCTCGACGATCCTGACCGTGAATTTGTGTCCAGTATGTTCGTCAAGCTAGAGACGTATGAGGGTGTTGAAAAAGTGGGCGGGA
>DIVQ01000175.1 GCA_002423325.1 Anaerolineales bacterium UBA6128
CCCCGGACGGCGCACCCCTCACCGAGTGGCGCGTCCCGCTGGTCGACGACTATGGCACTGCGCGCGCCTACCCGCTCGCCACGGCAGGCACGCTGGCCGAGATTGAGCGCTTCCCCTGGCCGAGCCCCGACGACTATGACTATGCGCTGGCCGCCGAGGCCGCCCACGCCCTGAGCCCGACCTACGCTGTGCGGGGACCCTACTGGCTGCCGCTCATCTGTCGCGTCTTTGACCTGGTGGGCATGGAACAGGCCCTGGTCTGGATGGCCGTCGAGCCGGCGCTGTTCGAGGCCGTGCTGGAGCGCGCCACGGCGTTCACGGAGGCCTTCTGCGAGCGCCTGCTGACCGCCTGCGGCGACGCCATGCCGATCCTGTGCCTGGGCGACGACTTTGCCACCCAACGCGGCCTGATGATCTCGCCGGCCCAGTGGCGGCGCTGGCTCAAGCCGCGCCTGGCGCGCGTGTTCGCGGTGGGCAAACGCTTCGGCAAGCACGTCTGGTTCCACTCCTGCGGCGACATAACCGCCGTACTGCCCGACCTGCTGGACATCGGCATGGATGTGTGGGAGACGGTGCAATTGCACGCGCTGCCGCTCTCAGCCACCGAGCTCAAGCGCGAGTATGGTGCGCACCTGACCTTTTTCGGCGGGGTGAACACGCAGCGCCTGCCCTTTGTGTCGCCTGAAGCCGTGCGCGCCGAGGTGCGCGCCTGCATCCAAGTGCTGGGCCGCGACGGCGGCTACATCTGTGGGCCGGACCATCACATCAAACCGGATGTGCCCGCCGCCAACGCCGTGGCCCTGTTCGATGAGGCGAAGGGGTACAGGGGTGAGGGGTACACGCTGAAGTAACTGGAGCGCCAGGTCTCCCCCTGAGGACTGGGCGCGGTAAGCATTCCGCGACTATCCACCATCCCTTTCGGTGCCTTCCGTCTCTCTCCTGGTTGCGCCCGACCTGCTTCCTTTTCGCCTATTTCGTGTGTTTCGTGGTCAACTTTTCACCCGCACCTCTCCAGCGCCCGCTCAGCCAGTGCTCGCCGACGCTGGCCACGCATCACTTCGTGGGCTCGCGCCTGACGCTGGCGGGCACGCTCAATCAGCGCTCTGTCTGCTTCAGCCTGCAACGCCATCCTCCAGGTCAAGGGTCAATGCCGTCGGAGCGCGCCGCAACACGATGCGGTGCTCCCGCTGCGCCACAGTGCCGTCCACAGCCACGCGGCAGGCGTGCCCGTTGTGCTCGTACACCAGCGCTCCCGGCTCAAGACCCAGGTGCGTGTCCGCGGTCCCCCGTGGCACGATCAAGTCCAGTTGCAGCGCGACCGCTCGCGGGCAGTCCAGCAATTCGGTGGTCAGACCGTTCGCAGCCAGCGCGACCAGCAGCACGCCGTCCGGCTCTACTGGCAGCCGTACCCGAAGCGTCGTGACGTCGGGCTCCTCCACGCTGATGGCGTCCGCCAGCCGCTCGCGTTCCGCCCGCGTGTAGCCGATCGAGAGCGCCGCGCGCGACGCATAATCCCAGTTGAGGTCCGCGCGCCCCCTGAAGGGCGCCCCCGCAGCCTCGCAGTGCATCCGGTACATCTCCAATCAGAGCCCCACCTCGTGCGTGGGCGGCATCTCGGCCTTGAGGTACGCGACGTACGGCCCCGCTTCCATAGCGTCGAACTGCAGCAGCCAGGTGCAGGGCAACCCATGGCGCTTGAGCAGGCGCATCTGCTCGACCACCGGCTCGAACAGGTCGAGTGTGGGCACGCGCGGCTCGTCGTAATGCAAAGTTGATGATGTTCAGGATGCGTCGAGCGGCATACACACCTCAGTCAGTCAGGCTCTTGGCGACTTGCGCGGCTCGCGCTTATGCGCCGGTGCGCAGCTCAAGTGCCGCCAGAGGCTCCAGCGCTTGCGGGTGCGGCGGAGCGTCCACGCCATCATGCCCATACAGGCGCCAGACGCCCGCCATGCCTCGCGCCTCGAGCGCCAGCATGACGTTCGCCATGCACAGCCCGCCGTCATAGTAGCGGTAGGCCTGCCCGGCGCCAGCGCCGTAGCGCGCGTTGTGACGCTGGACAAACAGGTGCAGCACGTCCTCGCGCCACAGAAACCGCCAGGGCTGGGCATTGACGGCCGAGGGCGCGCGGCGCCCAGCTTCGAGCAGCGGCAGCATCCCCTCCGGCGGCGATCCGGGGCGCTCGAACGACTCCAGATAGCAGAGCTGCTGCAGAGGCAGCTTGTTCGTGGCCCCCGCGAACGCCCGCATGGCCCGGTTAACGCCCTGCCCCAGCCTGGAGCGGCTCTCGCGACCGTAGACCAGCAGCGCCCCGATCTGCGCGCCCGCTGGCAACTGCAGACGCGCCAGCAATGGCGCCTCGCGGGTCAGCGTACCCACAAAGCAACTGGCGAGCCCCAGCGCCTGCAGTCCCACCGCCAGTTGCTCGGCGCGGTAGCCCAGATCGACCAGCGGCTGGCGCTCGCCCACCAGGTAGGGCACCAGCGCGTGCGGGGGCGTCAGGATGCCCCCATAGGCGCCGAGCAATGCAGAGAGATCCTCGCGCGCCAGTTCGTCGGCGTAGCGCACCCGCCAGACGTTCTCCGCCACCAGCGGCTGGATGGCGGCCACCAGGTCGCGCACGCGCTGCAGAACCTCGGCCTCCAGTGGCGTGCGCTCGTAGCGCCGCACCGAACGCCGCTGCACTATGGTTTCGTACGATACCCCCTCCATCCTGCCTCCTAGCGCTCGATGCCGACACGCGCTTCGACGCCCTGTACGTAATAGTGCTTGATCTCGCGCATCTCGGTGACCAGATCGGCCCGATCGATCAGTGCCTGTGGCGCCTTTCGACCCGTCAACACCAGCTCAACCTGGCGCGGACGTTCGTCGAGCAGGGCGAGCACGTCCTGTAACGCCAGCACCCCGAACCAGACGGCCACGTTGACCTCGTCAAGCACCACCAGGTCATAGTCGCCCGACAGCATGGCCTCACGCGCTGTCGCCAGCCCGCGCTGCGCCTGTGCCAAATGCTCGGCCGTCACCTCCTCGCGCCGGATGCACAGGACGTCACCGTACTGCTCCAGCGTGATCAGCGGGTGCTGCGCCAACGCACGCGTCTCCCCACAGGCCTGCCCCTTCATGAACTGACCGATGTAGGTGCGCAGCCCGCTCCCCGACGCGCGCAACGCCAGCCCCAACGCGGCCGTCGTCTTGCCTTTGCCGTCGCCCGTGTAGAGCTGTACATAGCCGCGCGTCAAGCGTCGACGCCGCTCGGGCGTCTCGCGCATCGTGTTCGTCACGCCTGCCTCCTGATCGTGTCGCTGCTCACTGTCGCAGTCTAGCACGCCGCAGACCGACTGCCAACCCCAGCACTCTGTCTGGCAACCGTCGGCTTGACGCCTCGGCGACAGCGCGTATCATCGGGAGAAATCGAGCTGAGGTGACGAGATGACCCTCTCGACGCGCGATAACTACATTCGCAACGCTTGGATGCAGGGACACGAGTGGATCCCGCAAAACGTCGTCTTTGCGCAGGCCTACTGGCACGAGGCCCGCGAGGACCTGGAAGCCATCGTCCTGCGGCATCCGGTGCTGTTCCCCGACTATCGCAAGGGCCAGACTGATTTCGACAAGGGCATGGGAGCCGATCATCAGTACCGCAAGGTGGATCCCTGGGGCTGTGAGTGGATCTACCCCATCCCCGGTCTGGACGGCCAGGTGGTCGGCCACCCGCTGGCCAACTGGGAGGCGTTCGATACCTGGCAGCCGCCCGAGCCTGTAGTCGATGAGGCGCGCATTCAGGCGCTGGCAGACGACCGCGCACAGGGCAAACTGGCCAGCGTTGGCTTCGAGCATGGCTTTTTGTTCATGCGCTTGTTCTACCTGCGCGGCTTTGACAACTTTGCGCTCGACGTCGGCACGCAGGAGCCCCGCCTGACCAAGCTGATCAACACGATCGCGACTTACTGGGAACGCTACCTGCAGCCGTACCTGCGCGCCGGGATCGACCTGTTGTCCGCTGGCGACGACCTCGGCACCCAGACGGCCAGCATCCTGGGCCCCAAGCACTTCAGCCGACTCATTCTGCCGGCCTATCGGCGCGTCTTTGTCCCGGCGAGGATCGCGGGCGCACACGTCTATCTGCACCACGACGGCTATGTGATGGACATCATGGATGACATCATTCTGTCGGGCGTGAGCATCGTCAATCCGCAGGACCTGGTCAACGGCATCGACAACATCGCCCGCGAGATCAAGGGGCGTGTCTGCATCGAGATAGACATCGACCGGCAGTCGGTGATGCCCTACGGTTCGCCGGGCGACGTGCACGACCTGGTCAAGGAGGAGGTGCTCAAGCTCGGCTCGCCCAAGGGGGGCCTGTCGATGGTCTGTGGCGTGTACCCGCCAACGCCCCTGGCGAACGTAGAAGCGCTCTGCGGCGCTCTGGAGGAATACCGCACCTGGTGGGTGGGCAAATAGCAGTCGGCCTGAATTGCAGAGGGCCGCTGACGCATGTTGGGTCAGCGGCCCTCTTTATGATGTAATGTTGTGACTGATTCGACTAGACGTCCAGGTCCTGCACCTCTTTGGCATGCGTCTGGATAAACTTGCGCCGCGGGGGTACGTCGGCGCCCATCAGCATGTCGAACACCTGCTCGGCCGAGGCCCCATCCTCCACAGCCACCTGGCTCAGCACGCGCTTCTCCGGGTTCATCGTGGTCTCCCAGAGCTGCACCGGGTTCATCTCCCCCAACCCCTTGTAGCGTTGCAGCGCCACGTTTTTGGCCCCACTCGACCGTACGGCGGCATCCTTCTCGTCTTCGCTATAGACGTAGTGCGTCTCCTTACCCGACGTCACCTTGTATAGCGGCGGGTTCGCCAGGAACAGGTGGCCGTTCTGGATCAGCGGCTCCATGTAGCGGTAGAAAAAGGTCAACAGCAGCGTGGTGATGTGCGCGCCGTCCACATCGGCGTCGGTCATAATGATGACTTTGTTATAGCGCAGGCCGCTCAGGTTGAATTGCTCACCTACGGCGCAGCCCAAAGCCTGCACCAGCGCGCGTATCTCGTTGCTCTTGAGCGCGTGATCCATGCGCTTGCGCTCGACGTTCAGGATCTTGCCGCGC
>DIVQ01000170.1 GCA_002423325.1 Anaerolineales bacterium UBA6128
GGGAACGGGCGTATGCGTACGGGTGGGCGTGCGGGTGGGAGCGGTGGTGGCCGTGGGCGCGGCGCTGGGCGTGTTGCTGGGTGCTGGCGTCAGCGTGGCCGGCGACGGGCTCGTCTCGGGCTGCGGGCTGTTGCAGGCGACCAAAGTGGTGGCCAGCAGCGCGAGGCACAGCGCGATGACGACGTGAGCACGCAGCATGGCCTCCCTCACAGATCAGTTTTCGACGATGACGCGCACATCGCAGGGCGGCGGAAAGTTGCCGGTCGGATCGACGACCGTCAGGCGCAACCAGTAGACCCCGGCGGGCAGGCCCGACGTGTCCCATTCCTCCAAGATGCCCTGCGTAACCGGGACCTTGTGAATATCGTTGATGACGTTCCAGTGGGTTGGTGACTCGCCCTGCCCATACTCGACTTTGTAGAATTGAAAGTCGCTGCGCGCCGCAGTGCCATGGATGGCCACTCGGCCTGAGACGCGCGCGCCCATGCCGGGCTGACTGATACTGATGCCGGGCTCGGGGCAGATCGCGGTGGGCGCCGTCACCACGCGTGGCGTGGGGCTGGCGTACGGCGTAAAGGTGGCACGCGGCGGTGGCGTCGCTGTCGGCAGGCTGGACGTGGGCGGCGGGGGCGTCTCGGTCGGCGCGGTAGGCTCTGGCGTGGGCGCGATCAACTCGGGCGTGGGCGTCGGCTCGACCAGTTTCTTCAGGTCGATACCGGGCAACACGTAAAAGCGCAGCGCCGTGATGATAAAGGCGACGCCCAGCACGATGCCAATGTTGGACAGCGCGCGCCCCTCGCGGTGGGCGGCCACCTCGCGCTCAACGGGAAAGACGGTATTGACGCGCTCGCGGCGCGCCGCCAGGAACGCGCGTACGAACCAGAGGATCGCCAGCGCGCACAGAGCATAAAGCCAGATGACGCGTTCGTCGATCAGGCTGAGCACAAAGTCGACCACATTGGACACGAGCGTCTATCCTAGCGTCAGGATGCGAGTCGGTGCAGCAGAGACTGGATCAGGGCGGCGAGGTTGGGCACGGCGCGCTGGCCGGCCTCCAGCACTTCCTGGTGTGAGATCAGTTCCTCATCGCTATCGGGCGCGCGGTCGACGGCGATATTGCTGATGAGCGAGATGCCGGCCACGCGCAGCCCGCCGTGGCGTGCCACCGTCACCTCGGGTACGGTAGACATGCCCACCGCGTCGGCGCCGATGCTGCGCAGGTAGCGGACTTCGGCCGGGGTCTCGTAACTGGGGCCCGACACCATGGCATAGACGCCCTGCCGCAACATGATGTTCCGGGCTTGCGCCTCTTCGCGCAATATCTGGAGCAGCCGCGCGTCGTAGGGGCGTGTCATGCCCGGGAAGCGTGGCCCCAGCCGGTCGTCGTTGGGGCCGCGCAGCGGGTGCTGGCCAGCCAGCCCCACCATGTTGAGGTGGTCCTCGATCGCCATCAGGTTGCCCACCTGCCAGTCCTGGCGGATACCCCCTGCGGCGTTGGTGACGATCAGGACCTCGACGCCGAGCAACTGCATCAGACGGACAGGCATCGTCACCTGGGCCATCGAGTAGCCCTCATAGTAGTGCACGCGTCCCTGCATCACCACCACCGAGACGCCGCCCAACTGTCCCAGCACCAGGCGTCCGGCGTGACCGGGCACGGTGGAAACGGGAAAGTGAGGGATGTCGTGGTAGGCGATGCTGTCGGCATGTTCGACGCCGTCCGCCAGTACGCTGAGCCCGGAGCCGAGCACCAGCCCGATGCGCGGGGCGTGTTGCGTGTGGGCGCGCACATAGTTGGCAGCGGATTCGATCTGCTGGAAGGTCACTTCCTCTGATGACATGGCGTGTGCCTTTCACATGGGGTGCGGGCGATGTTGCGCGTATGCCGAGCGCGTTGGACCGCCTGCCAGGGGCGCCCGGTGTCAGAACTGCGGGCTGCGGCTCGGACAAGCGTCTGGCAGTGTGTCGGCGCGGCGTTAACGCGCGCGCGGATGGGCTTCGTCGTAGGCCTCGCGCAGGCGCTCATCGCTGCTGGCGTGCTTGTAGACCTGGGTCGTGGAGACGTTGGCGTGGCCCAGCAACTCTTGCACCTCACGCACGTTGGCGCCGCCGTTCAGTAGATGGGTGGCAAAGGAGTGCCGCAGGGTGTGCGGCGTGACAGAATCGTCGATGCCGACTTCTCTCACGTATTTCTTGATGATGAGCCACAGGCCCTGACGGGTGAGCCGCTGTCCACGATGGTTCAGGAACAGCGCGGTCTCGTCCTCGGTCCGCAGCAGCTTGGGGCGGCTGTTGCTCAGGTACTCTTGCAGAGACGTGACGGCGCGAGCGTACAGCGGAATGCGGCGCTCTTTGGCGCGCGCAGCCTTGCTGCAGCAGTTGACGCAGCAGTTCTGCAGATCGACGTCCTGGACGTCCAGCGCGACCACTTCGCTGACGCGCATGCCCGTGGCGTAAAGGATCTCGAGCAGGGCGCTGTCGCGCAGACAGCGCGCCCCGTTGCTCTTGCCGGGCGCTTGGAGCAGCAGCTCGACCGCTTCCCGTGAGATCGAGTTGGGCAGGTACTTGTGCACCTTGGGCGCATCCAGGTCCGAGCAGGGGTTGTCCGCCAGATCGCCGCGCCTGACCAGATGATGGAAAAACGACTTGGCCGCGGCCACCTTGCGGGCAATGGTTGCGGAAGCGTATTCGCGCTCGTAGCGCAGCACGTTCACATATCTGACCAGGTCATCCTGCACGACGTCGTCCCACGAACTCTTTTGCAGACTGTTGACCAGATAATCGGCAAACTGGTTCAGGTCGTTGCGGTAGGCTACGATGGTGTTGGTAGAGTAGCCCTTTTCGACCCGCAAAGAGTTGAGGAACTCTTCAATGCGCTGTTGCATAACTCGCTCTCCTGACGGTGTTGCCGATGTGGTATAACGATTGTACCACCACTTGCCATAAGAGCAAAACGCCCCGGGCTGTGGCGGACAGGCAGCGCGGGTACGCCTGACACGTTGACAGCATCACGCCCGCCCCTATACTCACAGCACCCCATGATAGCACATCTGCCAGATACAACGGCCATCCGGCTCGCCAGCGCTACGCGCCCAGACGCGCAGGCGCTGGTCGCCGTGGAGCACACCAGCCTGGGCGACAGCGCCTATACGCCGGAAGAAATGCTCGCCATCATCGCGCGGCCCGAACAGTACGTGTATCTCGCGTGGTCCGGCGAGCAGGCGGTCGGTTTCTGTGCCTGTTTTGAGACTCGAGGTGGAACGCGCCTGGAGGTGGACATGCTGGGCGTGCTGCCCGAGTGGCGCGGGCGCAGGATCGCGCGCCGCCTGATTGCCCGGGCGCTGGAAGAGGCGCGGGCGCGCGGCGTGCGCGGGGCGAACGCCGTAGTGGCGATCGACAACGCGGCATCGCAGCGCGCGTTTGAGCATGCCGGCCTGGTTGGCCGCGCCCAGGCTGGCATCCCGTTGGTGCACGCCATGCTCGTCTATGCCTGCCAGGGGTATGCCCCACAGAGCCTGCCGCCCGGCTGCGCGATGAGGCTGGAACCGGAGGGCCAGGCCGAGCGCCTGAGCGTAGAGTCCTCCAGCGGAAGTCAGGGCGCTTGCTGCCTGTTGCCGGTGCAGACGCTGTCCTATCGCGGGCTCTGGGTAGAGTCGCTGCAGGCGCCGACGGCCCAGGCGCAGCGGTGCCTGGCTCGCGCCGCGGCCGAGCGGGCCAAGCAGCTCGCCCTGGATGAGGTGGGTTACCTGGCCCCGCAACCCGACGTGCAGCCGGTGGCGCATGGCGCGCCACGCGGTCTGCCATGGGTGCGCGAGGGCTATCGCGATCTGGGCGACTATTGGATCTATGAGGTTGCGCTGACGTGAAGGCGAGGCGCTGGCGTATCCTGGTGGCTGTCGCGCTGGTGCTGGCAGCCGTTCTGGTGTGGGTGCTGGCCGAGCGGGGCGGCGCCGACTGGTTGCGGCGCGAACGGCTGGAGGGCTGGCTGTCTGCGCTGGGGCCGTGGGGGCCGTTGGGATTGATCGGGGTCGAAGTGTTGCAGGTGCTGCTGGCGCCCGTGCCCGGGAATGTCGTGGGGCTGGCGGCTGGCTATCTGTACGGCGTTTGGGCGGGTGCGGCGCTTTGCATGGTCGGCCTGCTGCTGGGCACCTGGCTGGCCGTATGGCTGGCGCGGCGCTTGGGGCGTCCACTCGTCGAGCGCCTGGCGTCGCCGGAGC
>DIVQ01000061.1 GCA_002423325.1 Anaerolineales bacterium UBA6128
CTTCATCTTGACCAGATCGGCGCCGCCGAACAGCACCTCCCCGCCCTCGATCTTGCCCGGCGGCTCTGGAATCAGCCGCAGCATCGACATCGTGCTCACGCTCTTGCCGCTGCCGCTCTCTCCCACGATCCCCAACGTGTCGCCCTCTTCCATCGTGTACGAGATGCCGTTAACCGCGCGCACCACGCCATCCTTGGTGTAGAAGGCAACCTCCAAGTTTCTTACGTCCAGTAGTGGACTCATTTCTGGCTCCTGGTGCGTGGTTTAGATGTTGACATTGACATCGATCGCCTGCCGCAGGCCGTCGGCCAGGCCCTGGAAGGCCAGCACCGATACGACGATGCAGAGCGATGGGAACAGGGCAACATGCCAATAGTACAGCCAGTAGGCGCCGCCACCACCCATCATCTGCCCCCAGCTCGGGGTTGGCGGGCGAATCCCAATGCCGAGGTAGCTCAGTCCTGCCTCAGCAAACACAGACGCCGGGATGCTCGAAGCAAAGCTCCAGAGCAACAGCGGTGCTGCCTGTGGGAACACGTGCTTTGTCAGGATTCTGCGGGTGGGAATACCCAATGCCCGGGCAGCCTCCACAAAATCATACTCTCGAGCCGACAGCGTCAGCCCGCGCACGAGGCGGCACGAACCCACCCAGCTGGTAACGCTCAGCGCCAGCACCAGGTTCATCACGGTGGGCGACATGACCATCACCAGAAACAGCACCAGCAAATAGTTCGGCAACGATGAGAACAGGTCTACCAAGCGCTGCACGAACCAGTCAAAGGCGCCACCCAGGTAGCCCGCCAGAATGCCGAGCGGCACACCGATGAGCATGCCCACCGCGCCGGTCAGTACACCCACCATCAGCATGGGTCGCGCGCCCCACATCAGTCGCGTCATCAGGTCGCGCCCCAACCCATCGGTGCCCATCCAGTGTTGCCAGGTCGGCAACTGAAGCGTGACGTTATAGTCGACCTTGTCGTAGGGATACGGCGAGATCCACGGCGCCAGCACAGCCACGAGTATGATAAAGATAAAGTAGATCAACCCGAACATCGCAAGGCCGCTGCGACGGAAACGACGCCAGCTGGCAACCCAGTTGGACGCTCGCACCACCTCATCGGCGCCGATTTTACGTGACTTTTTGAGTGCTTTGGCTTTGCTCATGCTGCTCTCTCCGAAATGCGCACACGCGGATCAATCACGCCGTACAGAATGTCGGTGATAAAGTAGGTTGCAGAGATCAGCACCGCCCAAAAGATAGTGATGCCCAGCACCAGCGGATAGTCGCGGTTGGTGCTGGCAAGCACAAACTGCTTGCCCAGGCCGGGGAGGCCGAACACCTGCTCGATAAAGATCGAGCCGGTCATCATGCCGGGAAACATGGGCAGAAAACTCGTGACCATCGGGATCAGCGCGTTGCGCAGCACATGCTTGGACATGACGCGCGACTGCTGCAGGCCCTTGGCGTAGGCCGTCCGCACAAAGTCCGAGTTGATGATGTCAACCAGGCACTGCCGTGTCCAACGTGCTACGCCGGCAGAGGCCGGAAAGCCGTAGGCGAAAACCGGCAGAACCAGGTGCTCCGGGCCACCCCAACCGCCGCCGGGGAACCAGCCCAGTTTTGCAGAAAAGACATAAACGACCACAAAGCCGAGCACGAATGAAGGGATCGAGCCAGCCACGATCGAATAGGTGACGATAGAGTTATCCACCCAGCCGTTCGGGTTGGCCGCAGCAATCATCCCCAGAATGATACCGAGCGTCAGAGCAAATACGCAGGCCAGAAAGCCCACCAGGGCGCTATAGGGCAGCAGCTTCATGATCAGGCCCGTGACGGTCGTCTCCGGGGCCGTGAACGGCACGCCAAAGTCCAGGCGCACCGCTTGGCTCAGCCAGGTCAGATACTGCTCCAAGATGGGCTTGTCCAGGCCGTACTTTTCGTAGAACTGGTCCATCTGCACCTTGCTCATGGGTACTTCGGCTTTGCCGAACGGCCCTCCGGGCACTGTGCGCGACAACACAAACGTAACGATGGATAGCAGAATCAGCATCACCATGATGCCAAGAAGACGGTTCAGAGTGTATCTGAGCATAGATCACCCTATCCTTCGTTGCGGTCTACGTGACACCGAGGGCGGGTAGACCGAGTGAGGGGGAGTCTCTTCGGGGCCGCAGACGCGAGACTGCGCCGTGGTGACGGCTCACCACGCAGTACGTGACCCCCTGCTGCCCTGAACGGCAGCCTGCCTGAGAAACACCCCCGGCGATACGCGAGGGTTGTGGGCGCCGGCAGTCCGGCGCCCACACTCTTGCGTGCCGATGCCACGCCCAGGAGACTATTTCTCCAGCGAATCGCGGCAGGTCGACGTGGTCCAGTACAGGTCGTTGTAGGCCGAGCGACCGCGGGCATAACCGTTGAGGAAGCCGTTGCGGTCGGGGGTGGCAAAGTCGCCGCCCAGGGTGCAGGGGAACAACTCGTACGAGATGTCGCACTGCAAGCCGTAGAAGCAGAGGCTGTTGACCAGATCCATCTCCGACTGCTTGAGCAGCTCCATACGCTTGACGGGATCCAGGGTGGCGTTGGCGATGTTGTAGTTCGCGGTCCACTCGGGGTTCGAGTGCGGGTGACGGCCGCCGTCGCGGAAGACGTTCAAGAAAGTCGACGGGTCAAAGTAGTCGAGCGAGTATTCGACACGGTACATCGGAGCAAGCTTGTTCGTCCAGACCTGCTCGCCGTAGGAGGCATAGTCCAAGGCCTTCAACTGTATCGTGATTCCCAGGTTCTCCTTCCACGCCGCCTGCGCCGCTTCCATATAGGGCGTGATGGTCGTGCGGCAGTAGACCTCGAACTCGGGAAAGTCCTTGCCATCGGGATAGCCGGCCTTGGACAGCAATTGGCGCGCGGCTTCGACGTCGAACACGTTGCAGTCCTGCTGCTTGAGCACGTCGCCGTTATAGTTCACGAAACCGGGAGGCAGAATGCCCCAGGCGGGCAGCGCAAAGCCCTTGCCCACGGCGCCGACCATGGTCTCCTTGTCGACGGCCTTGCAGAGCGCCAAGCGCACGTCATAGTTGTCCAGCGGAGGGAACTTGCCGGGGTCCATGCTGAAACCCAGATATGACGTGATGTTCGGGGCCACCGGGTGCGACTCGCCGCGCAGCACCGGGTTGGTGTTGATGAACGCCTGCTCGCCGGGAGGCGTGCCCGCGCCCATGCCGTAGGAGGGCACGTCGCCAGCCATGTAGGCGGCCAGGCCACCGGCCATCGGGCCCATGATGCACTTTTCAAAGTAGACCTTGCGGACGCCCTTGTAGTCCTTGAAGAGCTCGAACTCGCAGCCGGTCGCGCGGTCGAACTTGGTCAGCGTCCACGGGCCGCAGCCGTTGTAGGTCGCCGGGTCGAGCTCGTACATTTCGCCGTGCGCGTCAAACGCCGTCTTGGACATGGGCATGTAGAAGCACATGACCATCGGCAGGTAGGGGCACGGGAAGTTGGTGTAGATGCGCAGGGTATAGTCGTCCAGCGCCTCGACGCCCAGCTCTGAGGGATCCATTTCCCTGTTGAGCACGGGCATGGCGTTCTTGACGTCGGAATAGTACCAGCCAAAGTCATAGCCATTGCCCATCGTCCACTTGAGCGTCCACTCATAGTCATGGGCTGTGACGGGCGTGCCGTCGGTCCAGACGAGTTCCTTGCGCAGGGGGAAATCCCAGTAGGAGCCGTCTTCGGCGATCTGCCAGCTTTCGGCGCCGCAGGGGAAGGGGTCATTGTTATAGTCCAAGCCGACCAGGGGCTCGTCGTGCATGGTGTTACCCCAGAGCAGGTTATACAGCGACTTCATCCAGTGACCGTGGGCGGCGGTCATGTCGCTGCCGATCTTCCAGACCTGCTGGTCGAGTGGGCGGGCGTCCGGCGGCAGGGCCAGTCCGAAGGAGTTGATGGGGCCGGTCTTCTCGACTTCGACGACCTGGGTGACGACCTTCTCAACTTCCTTTTCGACTTCGACGACTTGGGTCACGACCTTGGTGCATCCGCTGAGGGCCGCGGTTGCGGCGGCGGAGCCCGCCACCAGGGCGGTACCCTTGAGCAATTCGCGACGCGATAGCTTCTTTGACATGACGTTGCCTCCTCTAATGATGTGTAATGTACAATACTACGCTGTACCCCACGAAGGGGTAGCCCGACGAAACTGAGCGAACGAAAGCCTGAGGCGCTTGACGGAAGGCGCTTGAGGGGAAAAGAGGCGCGAGATCACGGCCGTGGAACATGGTCCGGTTCACGCGGATCCCCCAAGGCGGCCATCTGCGCCGGCCTTTGGCAGGCTCGGCCGCCCACGAGGCGCGCACCTTGTGCGCATCGGGAACCTCTACATAGACCCTCCCTTCCTGAGCCCTCATGGCGTCTTGAGATGACATTACCCACGCATGTGGGATGTGCTCAAATGCGCACAGGGCATCGGGGCCCGCCGTACCGCCCGAACATCTCGCCATCGAGATGATGAGATCCGAGGCAGCCAGATAATCATACCTTGCCGTGATACGGTGTCAAGCGCATTTTGCGTCCGCCCGTGGCACCTCCAGTCCGACTCGCGGCAAGTAACCTTGGCCAGCCGGGTCGTGCACACCCCGGGGCGCACCGCGCTGCGCTCAGGCCAGCACCATCACACGGAACCAACCGTTGACCGCGCCAAAGTGCCTGCATGGGCGCCGGTGACCCGGCGCCCATGCCCTGCGTTGCAGCGCCTGCCGTTGCAAGCCTAGCCCTGGAGAGCGTCGCGGCAGTTCGAATCGCTCCAGTACATGTGCTGGTAGGCCTCGATCACGCTGCCACCACCCGAAGCCATGGAGAATCCGTTGGCGTTCGGCTGGGCGCCCGGGCCGGCCAGGTTGCACGGGAACAGCTTGTACGAGAAGGGGCAATCCATCCCGTAAAAGACGGTGCTGTTCACCAGCGCGATCTCGGCATCCTTCACGGCCGCCATGCGCTCGACCGGATCCATGATCGAGTTGGCCGCGTTGTACTGGGCGGTCCACTCGGGGATCTCGCATGGGTGACGGCCGCCGTCGCGCCAGATGTTCAGGAATGTGGCGGGGTCGAAATAGTCGAGCTGGTAGGCCACCCAGTAGATCGGGGCAGCCTTCTGGCCAAAGGCCTGCTCGGTAAAGGCCGAATAGTCCGACGCCCTGAGGTTGACCTCGATCCCCAGGTTCTCCTTCCAGGCCGCCTGCACGCCCTCAGCATAGGCTGAGATCGCACCACGGCACCACAACTCGAACGACGGGAAGCCCTTGCCGTCGGCATAGCCGGCCTTGGACAGCAACTGGCGCGCTGCCTCGATGTCATACACGTTGGGCTCGAGCGTCTTGAGCACGTCGTCGTTATTGCCGGGGAAGCCCTTGGGGAGCATGCCCCAGGCGGGCAGTGCAAAGCCCTTGCCGATCTCGGCGACCATCGTCTCTTTGTCGATGGCCTTGAGCAGTGCCATGCGCACATCCGGGTTGTCCATCGGCGGGAACTTGCCGGCGATCGTGTTGAACCCGAAATAGTCGGTCAGGAAAGGCGCTACGGGGTGCGACTCGGCGCGCAACACCGGGTTGGTGTTGACGAACGCCTGCTCACCGGGCGGCGTGCCAGCGCCGATGTCGTAAAAGATCACGTCGCCAGCCATATAGGCCGGCAAGCCGCCGGCCAACGGGCCTTCGTAGCAGCTCTCGAACATGACTGTGCGCACGCCCTTGTATTCCTTGTTCACCACCCAGCCGCAGCCGGTGGCGCGGTCCATCTTGACGAGCGTCCAAGGGCCCGAGCCGTTAAAGGTCTTGGGATCCAGCTCGTACATCTCGCCGTGCGCCTCGTAGGCCTTTTTCGACATGACCAGGAACCAGCACATGACCGAAGGCAGATAGGGCGTCGGCATGTCGGTCGAGATGGTCAGCGTAAAGTCGTCAACGGCCTTGATGCCCAACTCGTCGGCCGGCAGTTGACCGCCCGACACCTGCGAGGCGTTCTTGATGTCCGAATAGTACCAGGAATAGTCATAGCCGCTGCCCATCGCGCGCTTCATGGTCCATTCCCAGTCCTCGGCCGTAACGGGCGAGCCGTCCGTAAAGGTCAGGTCCTTGCGCAGGTTGAACGTCCAAGTGAGACCATCCTCCGAAATGTTGTAGGTCTCGCAGCCGGCCGGATAGGGGTCGCCGTTAAAGTCGAGCCCTACCAGCGGCTCGTCGTACATGGCATGGCCCCACAGTCGGTTGTAGCATGACTTCATCACGTGGCCGTGGGCGGCAGTCATGCCGTTGCCGAGCTTCCACTGCTGCTGCTCGAGCGGCAGCGCATCGGCGGGTAGCGTGACGCCAGCCGAGTTGGTAGGACCGGTGGGCGCGACCTCGACGATCTTTTCAACGACGGTCGTTACTTGCTTCTCAACGACCTTTTCAACTTCCTTTGCGACCTCGACGACGGTGGTGACTTCTTTCTCAACGATCTTTTCGACTTCTTTTTCCACCACCACGGTCTCTTTGACGACCTGGGTGCAAGCGCTCAGTACAGAGCCGGTGATCGCGGTTCCCGCGACCAGAGCTGTACCCTTGAGCAGATCGCGGCGCGATAGCTTCTTAGCCATCCTTTGTCTCCTTCGGTGACGCACGAGAAACGAACACTCCCGATGCGCGACCTGTGAAGGGAAGTCATGTGCCCTGGGGCCTGCCGCCGGAGGGCGGCTTGCTGTTCAGTGCTGGCACCACTGGGCCTATGACTGCAGCAGACAGCCGATACAATCAGTAGAGCGAGGCGCGATCGTACAATGAAGGGTAAGTGCGGGCGGCCGCGCGGTATCCGCCAGGCTGTTTGCTGCGCCAGATCACGGAGCCTTGAGGCAACCTGCTGGCGAGCGAAATTCGCTCTGGGAATCCCTACATAGACCCTCCCTTCTCGCTGAACCCAAACCTGTGAGCGCCAACAAAGGGCGAGAGCTAGACATCACCGGGCGCCATCGCAGGTCGAACGGGAACGTCGGGGAACACGTACCGCTGTAGTCTTCTCAGAGAACAACAACCTTGAGCGTGACTACGCCAAGATTATAGCATCCGCAAAAGTCGGTGTCAACGGCTTCCGGCCCCTCCTCGGCAAGTTCCTCAGACGTCGCGGGGCCCCAGCGGCCGAACCGCGACGATATAGTTCGGGCTGAAATCGCCCCGGTAGCCGCGTGCATGGTTGCCTCCCAGCAGCACCCTGCCGGCCGCGATCATGGCCTCGAACTGCCCCCGCGTGATCAACCGGTGGATGCGGATGTCGCCGTACTCAAAGTCGAGACGCGCCGCAGTCTGTGTGGAGAGGACCTTTTTGACGCGTTCGATCTCGGTGAACAACCGGTAGCCCAGGTTGCGGCTTACCAGCGTTTCGAGCGCCCCGACGGCGCGCGGCTGAGTGCTGGTGCGCTTCAGATCGGCGAGCAGGCCGCGGTAGTAGGGCCGCGTGAGCTCGGGCATGGTCTGCCAAGTAAGCAGGCACTCGAGTACCTGCGCGGGGAAGGGGCGATCGTCGAGCGTGCGCGAATCGGCGCCAAAGTGCCTGAAAAGCGACTGCATGATGCGGCTGTCGAGGTCATCTCCGCCGACCAGCACGCCGCGCGTCGCGAGGATTCTGGGCGCGGCGGCGCCGCCCACCTCCGCAACCGCCAGATCCAGCGTGCCCCCACCAAAGTCAAACACCAGCGCAGGCCTCGCGCAGTTGCTCCTCGGCGCGCTGCTTGAGCGGCCGCAGCACCAGCGCAATCAGTTCGTCCACAGTGTAGAAGCGATCAATAATCTGCGTGCCCTCGTAGCCCCGGTCCACATACAGCAACGAGGACTCGACCCAGGGGTTGTGGCCCAGCGGGTCGAGCCGCACCTGCGTCAGGCGGCCATCCGCATAGTGCGCGATGGAAGAGTTGGGGGTGCCAAAGTCAACGCCGAGACGCACCCTCGCCGTCCTTGAGGCTGTCCGGGCTTGACCGCAGCGCGGCGGTCCGGTCCGTCATTGAGCGGGGGTTTGGGCCATCACGACCCTGGCGTCATAGCTGGGCACAATGGTCTGGCCCGGCGGCACGTGCAGGAAACGCGCCTCGTCCCAGCGACCCTCCAGCAGGTCACGCAGGATGACGAGGCTGCCGGCCAGCTTGTCGAACGTCCAGCCACGACGCGCAGCCTCCTCGCGCACCTGACCCGAATAGTCGGGCAGCGCGATCTCCTGAGTCTCGATGTAGGCCGCGCGGCTGTAGTGCTCCTGCCAAGCGCCCATCTCCTCCATCAGGTAATCGGCATTGTCCTGGCCATACTTGTCCACATACTCACGATAGACCTGCTCCATGTCGGCGTCGGTGGTCGAGGCTCCCAGGGCAACCCAGCGTCCGACAGTCACATTACGCTCCATATAGTCGGGCGTGTACCAGTAGGTGCCCGGCGTCGCGCGGAACTCGCAGGCATAGCGCTCGGCCGAGCCGAGATACAGCGTGATGCAGTCGTGGGCGCGCGGCAACACCATCGGCGTGTGCGGACAAGTCAGCCGTGCGAGCGCATTGCTGCACAGGCCATAGCCCAACAGAATTGCATCATAGCGCCCTACCGGCACGGCGTCCAGACAGCGCTGCAGCTCCTCGCGCAGGCGATCCGGCTCGGTGTGCAACCCTTTGTCGACCAGATCGATGTCGACGACATGCGGCGAAAAGGCCGCCACATAGTAGATCTGCCGGGCAAACACCTCACACGAAAGCATCTTGAGTCGCATCTTGACACTCCCCTCCCAACAGCAACGTCTCGCGCCGGCAGGCGTGGCCTGCCGTGCGTCTCGTCATCCACAGGTTATCCACAGGCGTGGATAACCTGTGCGGAACGATACCGGCATACTGGCACTTGCATCATTAGAACAAATGTTCTATATTGAGCGTGTATTGAGCTTGCACCCGAACCCAAAGGAGCGCCGCATGCAAGACAGCGAACTCGACCCGATTGTGCGGGCGCTGCAGCAGATCAAGCAGCAGCGCCGTTACAGCCTGCAGGGCATGGCACGCCTGCTGGGCGTGTCTGCGGGCCACCTGTCGATGCTGTTCGCCGGCAAGCGTCGGCCGGGGCTGCTGCTGGTGCGCGCGGCCATGCGGCGGTTTCCCGAGCTGCGCCTGGCCATTCTGACGCCGCCCGACCGGCAGCCGTCCCGCAACGATCACATGCTCCCCAGACGCTAGGCCTTTTGCAGTTCGGCGACGATGTGGCGCGCCACCGCTGCCTGCGGCAGCCCGAGGTCGGCGTACACCTCCGGACCGCGCTCACCCGACAGGATGCGCCAGATGGCGCCCGCCAGCGATCCCCAGTCGGGGGCGGCCTCCAGCCGCTCCAACGCTTCGACGGCCTCGGCCTCCAGAGACGCGCCGCGACAGGCCTCCAGGACGGCGCTGCTGAGCTTGGTCCATTGCGCCACCAGCGCCTTGGCCTCCGGCGAGCCCGCGTAGCTCTCCCGGGCAGACAGGCGCCAGTGCGCCTCGCGTTCGGCGTTGCCCTCGGCCTCAGCAATACGCCCGAGCAGTTCGTAGATCAGCCAGGGGCTGGCCTGGGCCCCCACCGCGTCGGCATAGGCGCGCGCCTCCATGGCGTGCTCCTTGGCATTCTGCAGATCGCCACTCTTCAGCAGCAGGCCGGCCAGCGCCTTTTCCGCGGCGATCACCTGAGCCATCAACCGATGCTCGCGACCCAACTGCCCGGCGCGCTCGTAACGCGCACGCGCCTCGTCCAGTCGATCAGTGGCCTCCAGCACCTGGCCCAACTGCAGCGAGATCTGGGTCTGCAGCGCGCCATTCGCCGCCTTTTCGGCGCACGTCAGGGCCTGCAGCAGGGCCTGTTCCGACTCCGCCAGATCGCCTTTGCGCAGTCCCAGCACCGCCAACTGCTGCCAGGCCTCCACCATGGCCTCCGACTCGCCAGCCGCTTCCAGCGTTGCGAGCGCCGCATGCAGCAGCTCGGAGGCGCCCGCGTCGTCGCCGCGGGCTGCCGCGACCGAGGCCTGGCCAATCTGCATCAAGCCGCTCAGCCGACCATCCTGCAGCAGCCGCGCCAGCTCCAGCCCCTTCCGAAACGCATTCTCTGCGCCTTCCGTCTGCTGGCTCGCCAGATAGGCCTCGCCGAGATGGCCGTAGGCGTTGGTCAGGTCGCGCTGCACGCGCTCCGACGGCTGCGCCTGCGCAAAGAGCTCCACGGCGGCCGTCAGCCGTTTGACGGCCTCGCCCGTCTGCCCCACAGCCAGCAGCGCCCGGCCCAGCATGTGCAGGGTAGCGCCACGGTCGATCAACGCCTCTTCGCCCGTGTAGGTCAGGCCCTTCTCATCGGCTGAACGCTGCTCCAGAGCCGACAGCATCGTGACGGCTGCCGGCATCTGCCCCGCATTGATGGACTGCTCCGCCTGCGCCAGCAGGAGGTGCACGCCGGCACGCGCCAACGGACCCTCCTTGGGCAGAGCGGCGTTTGTGGCCGCCTTTGCGACCTCGGCCAGGTGCGCGGCCTCGGCGTGCAGGCCAAGACGCGCCATCCACGAACTGACCTGGCGCGCGAACTGCAGCGCGTCGTTCAGTTGCTCGGTTCCCAACAACATCTCGGCCACGTGCCGCAGATTGGGCAACTCGCAGCGGAAGAGGCCCTGCATCGTGCGCGCCGCACGCGAATCCTGACCCATCATCCAGGTCAACAGACCGATATAGGCGCCTCCGTACTGCATCGATAGCACTGCGCGCTGGGGCTCGGTCAGCCGCTGATCGAGGCGGCGCGCCAGGCCTGGCCCCAGATAGGCGTACTCGACGCTCAACCCGGGGATACTGACCGGCCACAACAACTGCTCGCGCTTGAGGCGCGGCATCAGCTGCTTCCAGTCTGACGTCTCTTCGAGGTGCAACGACCCTCCCAGAGGCAGCATCAGGCCGTCGACAAAGGGCGCCAGCGCGAGGACCTGCAGGCGTTCGCGTTCTCCCAGGCAACGCAGCCAGAGCTCAACGGCCACGTCCAGGCTCTGGTTTCGCAATCGCGCTTCGCCCGCGCCAAAGCCCGGCAGGATATTCTCCAGCTCGGTCAACAGCGCGGCCACCGGGCGCCGCTCGGCGGCGGCCGCCGTCAGGCAGAGCGCCATGGGCTGTCCGCCCAACCCACGCACCAGCGCCTCGCACGCGGCGTCCTCGGCCGGTTCCATGCCGTTGGCCGCCAGCAGCGCCTGCAGCAGAGATTGCCCATCAGCCTGCGACAGGCCCTCAACAGCCAGACCGGCCCCCTGCGGCCCGTTGCCCCATACCGCTTGAGGCGCCGAGGGCGAATCAGCGATCAGACAGATGCGGCTCGAGCCCTCGGCCGTCAGACGCGCGCCCAGCTCGAGCAGTTGCGTCAGGCGTTCACCGGAGGTGACGCCGGGGGCGCGGGGCATCAGCGCCTCCACCTGGTCCCACACCAGCAGCACACTGGTATCGCGCAGCGCCTTGAGCACCCGCTGCTCAGCGTCCTTCTCCGCGGGTGCCCAGCTATTGCCCAGCAGGGCGCGGCCCAGGTCGTAGAGCGCCAGTTCGGGGTAGCCGCCGCCGCTGAAGCGCGTGTGCACGGCCCGGGCGTAGCGCCCGCGCTGCACCAGCGCACGCGCAGCCGCCGACACCAGGGTGGTCTTGCCGAGCCCCTCGTACCCCCACACCAGCACGGGGCCACGCGGTTCTTGCGCCGTCAGAGCCTCAGTGAGGGCAGCCAGCTCGCTGGTGCGCCCCACACAGCCCACGGACGGCTCGGCCGGCAGCCCACCGGCCACCGTGCTGGCCTGCGATGCGCTTGACTGTTCCATTGTCGTCATGGCTGATCCTCCTCGGCAAGCCCGCGCCACCACGCGCGCACAGAGCCTGCTCGTCGCTCGCGATCATGTTTGCGCCACTCCAGATACGCCGCCCCCGCCACCAGCAGCGTCTCGGCAATCAGCATGTGCCATGGCCAGTCCTGCAGACCCCACAGGAACGAAAAGGGCACCTTCGAGGCGCTCAGGTGCGTATAGGTGTCAAAGGGGTAGAGGAAGGGCAGATCCCCGCCGGCGAGCGGTGAGNNCCCGCCGTATCCCACCAGCCAGGCCCAGCCCCAGCGCCAGCGCACGCCGGCGGCCCGGCCCACCAGCGCAACAATCACCGTGGAGCCGAGCCACCCGAGCAGCGAATGCATCGGAATGCGCGAATGCGGCGTGACGCGCAACACATAGTACAGGAACTTGTCGATCACGTCGGGCGCCAGCGTGGCGGCCAGCACCGCATAGAGATCGACGCGCAGATAGCGGCGCGCAAGGACGGCCGTAGCCAGATGACCGGGCAAGATCATGGCGCCCGCCTGTAGTCGAGCACGACCTTGACCGTGTCGGCGCCCTGTTCGTCGATCAGGCGGTAAGCCGCGGGCGCGTCCGCATAGTCAAAGCGCTGCGTGATCAGGCCGTCTACGCACAGCGCGCCGCGAGCCAGCAAGGCGATGGCCGTGCGGGTGATGCGCGGTCGGTCCCACATGGGAAAGAAGCGGCTCGGGCAGCCCCAGACGGCCATGCTCGACACCAGGTTGAGGCGGTTGTGATGCCACTCTTCGCCGAACTGCAGCGGCTGGGCGCTGCCCTGATAGTAGCCCATCGTCACCACAGTGCCGCACAGCTGCGCGCAGCGCATGGCGCCTGCCAGCGCGCCATAGTTCCCACTCACCTCCAGGACCACGTCAGCCCCCCTGGGCGCGCCCGCGCGATGCTTGAGCCACGCGGCAGGATCGTCCGTTGTCGGGTCGAGCGCCACATCGGCCCCAAACCCCAGCGCCAGTTGTCTGCGCGCCGCAATGGGATCCACGGCGGTGATATGCATGGCGCCGTTCAGACGCGCCAGCTGCGTCACCAACAGCCCGATGGTGCCCAGACCATAGACCACCACATCATCGCCGACCTTGATCTGGGCATCGTGCACGCCGGCCAGAGCCACACCCACCAGCGCCGCAAACACCGCCTGCTCCGGCGTCACACCCGCCGGCAGCACCTGCATTGGAATCTCAACGCCCGCATCCTCGTCGAGGTTGACAAGCGTGAGCGGCTGGTGGTTGGTGGCAGTGTGCACCAGGTCGCCCACCTGTACCTCGTGCACGTCGCTGCCCACCTTGACCACGCGGCTGACCAATTCGTACCCCAGTCCCATCGGCCGAAAGCCCGGTTCCTCGTTCGGCACGAACAGCCGATGCTCGCCATCGAAATGCTTGACGGCAAAGGGCGCTGTGCCACGATACAGGTTCATCTCTGTTCCATGGCTGATGCCGCTCATCACCGCCTGCAGCAGCACATCACGGGCGCCCAGGGGCGGCAATGCATACGGTTCGAACGTCAGCGTCCGTGGTCCAGTGAGCGTCAGTTTGTCGGGCATGATCCTTCCTCCACACAGCGCCCGGGGCGCACCGCGCTTGTCGGCTGATTCTATGCGATTGCAGGGGCCCTGCCACCCCCCCCCCCGTTCCGCCAGAAAGAAAAACGCCCCCTCAGCAAGGGGGCGTCCTATCGCCTGACGGAGACTCAGCTCATCTGCATCTGCACTTCGGGCAGATCCACATAGTAGAGCACGACGGCCGAAAGCAGCATCGAGACAACAAAGGTGATCAGCAACGGCGCGTCCAGCGTCACCTTGCCCGCGGAGGATCTGGACACCACATTGGGCATCAGGATCAGCAGGCGCACCAGGATGTTGAACCCCTGCACAAAGACCGTCGCCAGACGCGCCCAGGCGCGCCGACGAAGCAGCCCTACGCCCAGCAGCACAAACAGCGCGGCCGCCAGAACCCACACCACCGGCGTAATGCCGGCCAGCATCCTGGGAGGCAGGCACACCGGCGCCAGGAACTGCAGCGCGGCCACCGCGATCAGAGCTGTCGGCAGACGATTCTTCACAGCACCCTCCCAACACGACAACGAACAGATTATAGCATGACAAGGGCGCGCGTCAAAGGTCGCGTTACCCGACACGCGTCGCAAGCGCTCCGGTCAGTGTGAGGAGTGCCGATGTGGCTTGCAAATCGATGGCGGCATCGCGCGCGTGGCGCGCTCAAAGCGCTCCAGTGCGCGCGTCACGTCATCGCGCTGCTCGGCATGATAGTCGGCGATGGCGGCGCGGATGGCGTCGACCAGCGCGCCAAAGCACGGCGTCTGCGGCCCGGGCAGCAACGCTTGCCGCAGCCCGCTCGAAAGCTCCATCTGCACGCCCCCGTTGGCTGGCCGATTGTAAAAGCGCGTGGGGTCATGTGCTGCGCCCGGCGAGACCGGCCCGGCAACCTCAAATCCGGCAGCCTCGAGGTGGTCGCTCAATACACGTTTGAGCGCCTGATTGCGCCCGCCCAGGTGCACCTTTGGCGCGTCTCCCTCGGCTCCGAGCAGCGCCAACGCCTCCTGCGAGTGCTCCATCAGCGCCTGCAGGCGCATCTCGTCATAGCGATTGACCGGAATGCGCAGTTGCGCGGCGCTATCCGCCCGCAGGCCGCAGAACGTGTACAGGTTGCAGTCTTCTGCAGCGATGGCGCGGGCGAGTTCGCCCGTGGGCGGTTCGATCTGCCCGCCGTGGATCGCGACGATCGAGGTGCCGGCGTCGCGCTTGACCACGACGATGTCATAGTCCTCGCCTTTGACCGTGTTCAGCACCAACTCGGCAAAGCTGTTGAACGGCATGATACGCTCACTCTAGTCCAGGATAGGCGCGCACCACTTCGTCGCGCACGCGACCGCGGTCGTCCTCAAGAACCAACAGCCAGTGGGGCACCCAGGCCAGCCCAAAGGCCTGCACGCGAATGTCGCTCTTTTTCGGGCGGATGGCGCTCGGCTGAATCTGCATCGCCACGTCCGACCAGCGCGCGCTCACCTCTTCGAGCGCCGTGTCGCGCTCCTTTTCGAGGGCGACGATCTCCTCTTCGAACCTGGCAATCGCCTTCTCCGACTCTTCCACGTCGGCCTTGGCCTTGGCGGTCATCCGGCGCCTGGTGCTGGCTTTCGACACCGCCGAACTGCGCCTGCGCCCCATCAGCAGGCTCACCAGGGTCTCACCTCCAGAGAGCAGCTCCTCACCCCGTCGCCCCTTCAGGTCGGCGAGGTCCTCTTCGAGCTCGGCCTCCTCGCGCTCCAGGCTGGTCTGCACGCGCTTGATCCGCGTCTCGAACTGCTGCCTGACTTTTTCCAGCTCGGCGTCGCGCTGTGTGCGAGCCTCTTCCTGGCAACGCGCCTTGAAATCGCGCTCCGTCTCACCAGGCCGCGACTCGATGCCCAGATCAGGATGCGCCCAGGCGTCGCGCGTATGCTCGCGATAGATGTACTCGACCAGATCATTCTTGTACTGCGTGTAGGGCGGCGAGTCGATCATCCCATCAGGCAGACTGGCATAGAGTCCCTCACGCGTGGGCGCGGACTCCAAGTCGCGCGAGGAAATGGCATCCACCAGGCTCTCTTTCCATTCCACAAAACTGTTGGCCGCCGGTAGCGGCGTCAGAACGCTCAGCTCTTCGGGAGCGAGCGCCACGCCCTTGGCATCGTAGAGCACATCGACCAGCCCCACCAGGAAGGGATCATAGACCAGATGGGTGGCGCGGATGTGCAAAGTCGAGCGACTGTCGGCGCGCTGGGCCGCCATGCGTCCGGCCTGATCATCGGTGACCGCGATGGGCACAAAGTACTGCGGCACCCGCGCGTTCACGCGCGGCTGGACGGGGGCATAGCTCGACGGCGCTGCGTAGAGCTCTTGCTCCTTTGCTTCTGCAGCACGTTCCGCGGCAACCGCAGCCCCCTCCTGAGAAACGCTTTCCTTGACCGGCTTCATCAGCGTGCGCACCTGGCTGCGCGTCAGCGGGCCGCGCAGATACGACATCGCCCAGCGCGTCTGGAAGAGCACCGGCTTGCCCGCATGCGTATTGTGCAGCACGAACACGCGCGACGCGAGCGACGAGATCGTCCGGTCTAGATAGTCGCGGTCCAGGAGTGTGCCTGCCTCCGACGTGACGCCCTCCAGCCCCTCCAGCATGCGCGCCTTGTCGCGATCGGTCTGCAGCTTGCCAATGAACCAGGTGCCGGCGTTGGTCAGCCCCTTATAGTCCAGGTCGACCGGGTTCTGCGTCGTCAGCACGACGCCCAGCCCAAAGGCGCGCGCCGTCTTGAGCAACGACATCAGCGGCTGCTTGCTGGGCGGGTTGGCGGGATAGGGCGGGAAATAGCCGTACACCTCATCCATGTAAAGCAGCGCGCGCAGAGAAGTGGTGCCCGAAAGCTTGCGCATCCAGGTGACCACCTGCTGCAGCAGCAGCGTGGTAAAGAACATGCGCTCGTCGTCGTTCAGGTGGGCCGTGTAAAAGATGGCTACGCGCGGCTTGCCGTTCGCGTGAATGATGCTGGCGATATCGAGCGGCGGGCCCTTCATCCAGTTGCTAAAGCTGGGTGAGGCAGCCACCGCGTTGAGGCGCATGGCCAGTTCAAAGCGGTCCTTTTCGGGATAGAACACATCCACGTCGAACACGCCCAGCTTTTTCATCGGAGGCCGCTGGATCGCGTTGATCAGCGCCGCCAGATCAAGGTTCTGTTCATCGCGCCAGGCGTTCTCCAGGATGTTAGCCAGCAGAATATGCTCGCGACTGCGCACCGGATCGGCCTGGATGCCCACCAGCCCCAGCAGCGCCGAGGCCGTGGCCGAGATCTGCTCGCGTATGATCTCTTCGTGGTCGTCCCACAAGAGGTCGGGCGCGTCAAAGCTGTGCAGGATGCTGATCGGCATGCCCGCATCGCTGCCCGGCGTATAGATGGTGAACTCGGCCGACTCTTTCAGCCTGCGGATGCGCTCGCCGCTCTCTCCCCACGACGCCAGACCCTTGGACCACTGTGCGGCCACCGTGGCGGCATACTCGTCCAGCGTCTGACCCTTGCGGCGCGCATCGTCGGCATTCACCCAAGGTGCAAAGTCACTCGGGCGCAGGTCGGGGAAGGTGAGCAGCAGGTTGGTCATATCGCCCTTGGGGTCGATGATGATCGCCGGCACCTCGTCCAGCGCGGCCTCCTCGAGCAGGTCCACGCACAGGCCGGTCTTGCCAGAGCCGGTCATGCCGATGCAGACGGCGTGCGTCACCAGGTCGCGCGCGTCGTACAGGATCGGCTCGTCCTCGAGCGCGGTACCAGTCGCCTGGTCATAGCGTCGCCCCAGGTAAAAGGCCGCCTTGCGTTCGATATCGGTCATCGTGACCTCCTCGTCAGGGGGATGGCTGATCCGCGGCTGATTCTAGCGCAAGAGGGGCAGAGAGGCAAGCGCGCGGCTCTCCTTGACACGCTACGCCATGCGTGATATGATCCTCCCATCAGCGTGGACCCGGAAGAGTAACTGCCCACACGGCGCCCAGAGAGCCCCCGCACGGTGCAAAGGGGGCGCGCACGCGCGCAGCGAATGGACCGGCGAGCTTTTGCGGCGAACCAGCAGTAGCCGCAGACGGTTGCCCCCGTTAGCACGGCAGCGGACGGATAACCGCACCGAGAGGTGCAAGGTGAGTACCCTCACCTGTCCGCACAGAGTGAAGGAGAGTATGCTCTCCCTCAATCAGGGTGGCACCACGGGAAATGCTCTCGTCCCTGCAGGCGTTTTGGCCGCGGACGAGAGTTTTTGTTTGGTCTGACTGCTCGCCGTCCGACCCGTTCGGACGAGTGCGAAGCGACGGCCTGCATCCGCCAGCCCCCGCAGGGGGCTTTTCCTCAGGAACTTGGCGCCAGACCCGGGCTTCAGCTCGGGGCGCGTCCGCAAAGGAGAGGACATGACCACCACACAACGCAAGCGCATCCTCACCGGCGACCGCCCCACCGGCAAGCTGCATCTGGGGCACTATGTCGGCAGCCTGGCCAACCGCGTGCGTCTGCAGGACGCGTACGAGTGCTTTTTCATCATTGCCGACCTGCATACGCTGACCACGCGCCCCGAGAAGGAGCACATTGACGCGCTGCGCGAGAACGTCAATGCGGTCGTGCTCGACTATCTGGCCTGCGGCATCGACCCCGCCAAGAGCGTCATCTACCTGCAGTCGGCCGTGCCGGCGGTGTACGAGATCCACCTGTTCCTCGAGATGCTGGTGACCGTGCCGCGCCTGCAGCGCGTGCCCAGCATCAAAGACATGGCCAGGGCCGCCAACCTGAACGACGAGACCCTGCCCTTTGGCCTGCTGGGGTACCCGGTGCTGCAGGCCGCCGACATCCTGATGCCGCGCGCGCACCTGGTGCCGGTGGGCAAGGACAACGAGGCCCATGTCGAAATCACCCGCGAGTTGGCCCGCCGCTTCAACTATCTCTATGGCGAGGTGCTGCCGATCCCTGACGTCATGGTCGGCGACGTGCCCTCGCTGGTGGGCACCGATGGTCAGGCCAAGATGTCGAAGAGCCTGGGCAACGCCATCTATCTGTCTGACGACGCCGCCACGGTGCAGAAAAAGGTCAACGGCATGTTCACCGACCCCAACCGCATCAGCGCCGACGTGCCCGGCAAGGTAGAGGGCAACCCGGTGTTCATCTACCACGACGTCTTTAACCCCAACAAGGCCGAGGTCGAGGACCTGAAGGCGCGCTACCGGGTGGGCAAGGTGGGTGATGTCGAGGTCAAGGAAAAGCTGGCGGTGGCGATCAACGCCTTCCTGGATCCCATCCGCGAGCGCCGCGCGCTTTACGAGGGCACCAAGGGGCTGGTGGAGCGGGTAATCTACGAGGGCACACTGCGCGCCGCCAAAGAGGGCGAAGAGACGCTGCTGGCGATGAAGAAAGCCATGGGGCTCACGGGCATGTGGAACCGCATCTCGCGGCGCGCCCGCGACGTCATCGCGGCTGAGCAGAAGGCTTCCTAGAGCGTCATGCCCGCGCAAGGCGGCATCCGGCCGGTCAGCTCTGGGTTCGCGCTTGCTCGTGAAGGGCAATTGTAGCCGGGGCATCCTGCCCCGTACCTGGCGCAGCGCTCGCAATATGATAAACCGGGTTTCTCACAGAAACCCGGTTCCTCTATGCCCCTGAACTCGCAGCCTGGCCGCCGCGCCTTACACACGCCAGATCGGCGCCGAGGTCGCGTCCGGGCGTCTGCGCGATGCCCGCAGCAGCGCGCCCACCAGCAGCCCCACGACAAAGCCGCCGATGTGCGCAAAGTAGGCCACGCCGCCCTGCGCGGTGGCGCCGATGCTGGCCACGCCGTCGAACAACTGCAGCACGAACCAGAAGCCCAGCACAATCCAGGCCGGCAACTCGACAAACCGTATGACCAGCACCATCAGCATGGTGCGCACCCGCGCGTGCGGGTAAAGCACGATATAGGTGCCCAGCACACCGGCGATGGCGCCGCTGGCGCCCACCATGGGCAGCTCCGACGTTGGCGCCATATAGACCTGGGCCAGGCTGGCCGCGACTCCCGCCAGCAGGTAGATGAACAAGAAGCCCAGCCGCCCGAGTCGGTCCTCGACGTTGTCGCCGAAAATCCACAGATACAGCATGTTGCCGATCAGGTGCATGAACCCGCCGTGCAGGAACAGCGACGTGAACAGTGTGCTGTAGGGCGGCGCGCCGGGAGCCTGCGTGAGCGTGTAGGGCACCACCCCGGCCGAGTAGAAAAAGGCGTTCAGCGCCTCTTCGGAGAGCGTGAGTTCATAGACAAACACCGCCACGTTCATCAGAATCAGCAGGATCGTGATGATGGGCAGCCGTCTGCGCGGATTGACGTCACCGATTGGCAACATGGGGTGCCCTTTCTGGCGGCGGATTGTACGCAAGCCGCCGTGCTGCGCTGATGGGATTGTACCACGTGGGGAGGCGCGCGCAAGGCGGGGCGCGATTGGCACAAGACCGCTCAGAGCGTATAATCCACTGGCCTGCGGGGCCATGTGGAACACCACAGCCGGCCCCGGCGTCCTGCATTCAGCGAGCGGCCGCGACAGCCAAAGACCACGAATACCGCTTTTCTTTGCACTTTTATGTCTTTGTGACGATTTCGGTGCTTTTGGAGGCAACGTATGAAGGTCAGCCTGGTCTATCCGGGCATCGCCGGCAAGGGGTTCGACAGCATCGGACAGGGCATGGACTCGGGCTGGATCAGCCACGGCCTGGCGATCCTGTCAGCCTGCGCCAAACAGGCCAGCCACGAGATCAACCTGATCGACCTGCGCGCGCTCAAGAGCTGGGAGCAGTTCCGCGACGAGATCGAGGCGCGCCAGCCCGACGTCTGCGCCGTCAGCATGATGAGCGTGGACTATAACCCCGGCATGCGCTGCCTGGAGATCATCAAAGAGGTCAACCCGCGCATCATCACCATGCTGGGCGGCGCGCACCCCACGATCATGCTTGAGGAAGTGGTGGACCACCCCGCGGTGGACCACGTCTTCTTGGGCGAGGGCGAGGAAACCTTTCCCGACGCGCTCAACAAGCTGGCGCGCGGCGAGGCCGTGCCGCACGTGATCCCCGGCACGCACCCCGACCTGAACGCGCTGCCCTACGCCGACCACGCGCTGTTCATCGACGAGTGGCGCAGCCAGGGCTACGCCGTTACCTCGCCCGAGGCGCCCTTTGTAGAAGAGTTGCCGCCGCCCTTTGTCACCGTCATCGCGGGGCGCGGCTGTATGTACAACTGCTCGTACTGCCAGCCGGCCGAGCGCTCCATCTTTGGCCGTAAGGTGCGCCGGCGCAGCGTCGAGAACGTGCTGGGCGAACTGCGCGCCTTGCAGGAGCGTTACCAGTTTGCCAGTTTCATGTTTCACGATGACTGCCTGACCGAGGACCGCGACTGGGTGGTGGGCTTTTGCGAGGCCTACATGGCCGCGGGCTTCACGCAGCCCTTCTTTTGCCAGAGCCGCGCCGACATCATCGTCAAGAACGAGGATATGGTGGCGCTGATGGCCAAGGCGGGCCTGCGCGGCTATTTCATCGGCTTTGAGAGCGGCAGCGACCGCGTGCTGCGCTTCATCCACAAGGGCACCAAGCGCGCGCAGAACCTGGGCGCCGCGCGCATCTGCCACAAGTACGGCATCGCCGTGTGGGCCAACTATATGCTGGGCCTGCCCACCGAGACCAAGGATGAGGTCTTGGAGACCATCTCGATGCTCAAAGAGATGGATCCCGACTATTACAGCCCGGCGTTCTACACCCCGCATCCGGGCAGCGACCTGTACACCTATTGCCAGGATAACGACCTGTCGCTGATCACGAGCCACGACTCGTACCGGCGCAACCCCGACGAGGCCAAGATCAAGGGCGTCGACTATGAGTGGCTCAAGTGGGCCGTAGAGGAATCGCGGAAGCGCACCTGGCCCAACCGCGTCAAGCGTCGCGCCCGCGCGCTCTGGAAGCGCTACGCTCGGCCGGACAAGGTCGTGCGCAAGCTGCGCACGCTGGTCGTGGGCCATCGGTGATCCCCAGATAACGCCGATCGCACAGTAGGGGCGCACGGCCGTGCGCCCCTACCCCCGAGAAGGAGAGCCCATGCACAACATTATGATCACCGGCGGCGCCGGCTTTATCGGCTCGAACTATGTGCACTATCTGCTGCGGCAGCACCCCGACTACCGCGTGGTCGTCTATGACAAGCTGACTTACGCCGGCAACCTCGACAACCTTCAAGACGTGGCCGACGACCCGCGCTACGCGTTTGTGCAGGGCGACATCTGCGACGCCGACAAGGTGCGCGAGACGCTGCAGGCGCACGAGATCGACACCATCGTCAACTTTGCCGCCGAGACGCACGTCGACCGCTCGCTCACCGAGCCGGGCAGCTTTATCCTGACCGACGTGTTCGGCACGCACGTGCTGCTGGAGGCCGCCAAGGAGCGCAAACTGGAGCGCTACCACCAGGTCAGCACCGACGAGGTCTACGGC
>DIVQ01000206.1 GCA_002423325.1 Anaerolineales bacterium UBA6128
CGCAGGCAGATCGAGGCCGAGATCCACGCGCTGTGGCAACTGGCTGTGCCCGACCGAGCGTCCGTACTAGCACAGCGTGTACAGTCAGAGCGAGACGCCGGTCCAGCGGCTACGCTCGCTAACCAGGTATAGTAACCACGATTGTGAGGCAGCATCATCCCTACGGTAACATTTCATTCTGGCGCAATTCGCACTCCGTTCGGGGCGGTGTGCGCCTTGTTGGCAGCGTGTCTGACGCGAGCGATGGGCGAACATTGAAAGAGGCGCACGTGGAGCGTATTCGGCGACGATTCGACCCCGCGATCTGGACCGGCGACCTGATCACGTTGGTCGTGGCGACGTTTGTGCTGCGTTGTGGCGAGGGCATATTCGGGGGCGCGCGCACCAATTTCCTGGTGGAGAGCTTTGGCCTGAGCAGTCAACGGGTGCTGTGGCTGGAGGGCCTGCGCGAGATCCCCGGCCTGGCGCTCGTGTTTATCGCGGCCTTTACCATGCGCCTGCCGCTGACCTGGCGCGCGGCGGCGGCCACGCTGATCCTGGGTGTGGGCTATGCGCTCGAAGCCTTTGCACCGTCGTACGCTGGTCTGGTCAGCCTGGCCATTCTGGCGAGCGTCGGCATGCACATGTACATGCCGCTGGAGAGCTCGCTAGGGCTGGCGGTGTCGCCTCCCGGGCGAGCGGGCAGGGCGCTGGGAACGCTGTCCGCTGTCACGGCGCTGGCGTCGCTGACGGGCATGGGGACCATCGCCGTAAGTTCCAGGCTGTTCACCGCAATCCCGCTGCGAGGCTACCTGGTGATCGCGGGCATCCTGATCACGCTCTCTGCCTTGCTGCTCCTGCGGCTGCCCAGGAATCTGGGCGTAACCGCCGTGCCGCCCCCGCGCATGCTGGTGCGCCGACGCTACTGGCTGTACTACGTGCTGACCTTTTTCGAGGGCTCGCGCAAGCAGGTGCTGAACACCTTTGGGGCGCTGGTGCTGGTTGATGTCTACCACTTTCAGGCCTGGCAGATCAGTGTGCTGCTGCTGGTGAGCGGGGCAGTCAACTTTATCGGGGCGCCGATGTTGGGCGCGCTGCTCGACAGACTGGGCGAACGCCGCACGCTGACCATGAGCTATGCGTTGTTGACGCTCTGTTGTCTGGGGTACGCGCTATCGCAGAACGTGTGGCTGCTGTGTGTACTGATGGTGCTGATCAAGTTGCTGGTGGTGCTCAGCATTGGTCTGTCGACCTATGTGCACCGCATCGCGCCGGCCGAGGAGCTGACGCCGACGCTCTCTGCCGGCATCAGCATCAACCACATCAGCTCAGTGGCCATGCCGCTGCTCGCCGGGGTGTTGCTGCCCGTGGTGGGCTATCGTGGAATCTTTATCTGGACGGCCGTGCTCATCGGCCTGTCGGTGCCTTTTGCGCTGGCGATGCGCGCGCCCGAGCCTGCGACTTCTCACATCGAGCCGGTGCTGGCCGACTGAGGCGCATCCGCGGCGCCATCGCCAAGGCGGCTACTGCAGGCGAAGCTCAGCCAAATAGATGCTCGAGGACGGCAACGACCCCGGCGCGCACTCGTGACTCGAATACCAGGACACGAGGGCGTGGGTGTCATCCAGCGCCACAAAGCCCGGGTAGGACGTATCGCCGCCGCTGGGAAGCTCCAGGCATTCGTGCAGCTGGTCGTCGACCAGCCAGTAGAGCGAGGTGCGCGGATCCTGCCCGGGGAGCAACTTGCGCCCGCCGACCAGATAGCGCTCGCCCCACTTGGCCAACAGCGGCCCGCCCACGTTGCGGTCGAGCGGCGTGCGCACCCACTCGATCCAGGGGTGCGACGCCCTGACGAGCGCGGCTGGTTGATTGCGGTCGCTGGAGCGCATCACGCCGAGCACGGCGCCGTCGGGCTCGAACAGGAACGCGGTCTCGTCGCCGTTGACTTGACCAAAGAGTGCCCGGAACCGCCAGATCAGCCCGTCCTCGCTTTCCAGCATGGCCGATTCGATCATGTGCCAGAGGCCCTCGGGCTCCTCCGTAGGGGCGAACTCGCGCTTGCGCCGCCCGCAGAGGTAGGCTTTGTCGCCATAGCATGCGGCCCGCCAGATATAGTGGCCGTAAGTGCCCTCCAGCGCACGGGGACCCTGCCAGTGAATGCCATCCTCGCTCCAGACCGCATAGCCCAGGTGCTCGTTGACGTCGAACTGTGTCGGGCGACGTGGATGGATCAGCCAGGTGCCCGTGTAGATCCAGAGCTTGTCCTGAAAGACGAGAAAGTGGGGGTCGCGCGTATCGCGCTGTGCGACGCCTATTTGCAGAACCCTGGTCCACTCCTGTGCATCTGGGCTGCGCAGCACCACGATCTGGGCCTTGTCGGAGACGCCGTGGCCCTCGGGGCAGGTGCGGAACGTAAGGTAGAAATCACCGCGGAACCGGCACAGATCGGTAAAGGCGTTGTGCCAATCGTTCGCGTAGATACGGCGGACCGACTCGACCTGGACGGCAGGGAGATCTGTGGACATCGTGAGTCTCCTAGGTGCGGTAACGTGCGTTGATGTCGACGTACTTGTGGGTCAGGTCGCTTGTCCAGACTGTGGCGGAGGCGGCGCCCAGGTTCAGGTGGACGCGAATGCGGACGTCGTTCTGCGCGAGGATCGCGGCGGCGTGCTCCTCGTCGATGTGGTAGGGCGCGCCGTTGCGTACCAGTTCGAGGTCGCCGAGCCAGACCGACACGCGATCCGGGTCAACGGCGACGCCGCTGTAGCCTACCGCGCAGATGATGCGTCCCCAGTTGGCATCCTGGCCGTAGATGGCGGTCTTGACGAGTGATGACTTGGCGATAGACATCGCCACCTGCTTGGCATCGGCGGGCGTGTGGGCGCCCTCAACCGTGATCTCGACAAAGTGCGAGGCGCCCTCGCCGTCGCGCACGATGGCCTGGGCGAGTTCGGTGGCCGCGTACTGGAGACCCTCGACAAAGACGTGGTAGCCCGCAGAGCGATCATCGTCGATGAGCGGCATCTCTGCCAGGCCATTCGCAGTGAGCAGCACCGTGTCGTTCGTGCTGGTGTCGCCGTCGATCGTGATGGCGTTAAAGGTCTCGGCTGTGACCTCACGCAGCGCCTGTTGGGCGAGGCGTGCGATGATGCGGACGTCGGTGACGATGGCGCATAGCATGGTGGCCATATTGGGATGGATCATGCCGGAGCCCTTGGCCATGCCGGCGATATGCAGCGTGAATCCGGCGCCGCTCACGGTGGCTGCGCATTCCTTGGGGCGTGTGTCGGTGGTCATGATCGCGCGGGCAGCATTGTGACCGCTCTCCTGGTCGGTGCCGAGCTGCCCATGGGCGGCTGCGATGCCGGGGAGGATTTTGTCCATGGGCAGCAATTGCCCGATGACGCCCGTTGACATCACCATGACGGCGTCGGTCGCGACGCCCAGCGCGTCGGCGACGGCCTGGGCCATGGCGTGGGCATCGCGGTGCCCTTGTTCGCCCGTGCAGGCATTGGCGCAACCACTGTTAATGACAACGGCACGCCAGCCGGACGGGTTGGTCGCCAAGACCTGCTGATTGTACAGCACCGACGCCGCTTTGAAGGCGTTGGTGGTAAAGACGGCCGCCGCGACGCTCGGTTGCTCAGCCACGACCAACGCCAGATCGAGTCGTTCGCGGCGCTTGATACCGGCCGGGATGCCGGCCGCACTGTAGCCGGGAACGGATGTAACGCTGCCATTCTCGATCGGTGTGATGACCGTGTCTGTCATACGGGGGCCTCCAGTGGTCGCCGCAGGGCTTGGCGCCTTCAGGTGCGCGCCGGGGGCAGTATAGGTTCATGAACGGGGCGCGTCAAGAAGCGGCTTGTGTTTGCCAGCGGCGTCCCTTGAGGCTACAATGCTCGGAAAACCACCCGACGTGGCGGCTCGCGACGCCGCGCACTGCTGAGGAGCGCACACCATGAGGAACACGATCAGTCCCGAGTTGACCCGCCTGTGTGTCAACACTATCAAGATGCTGGCGGTCGATGCCGTCGAGAAAGCCAACAGCGGACACCCCGGCTTGCCCATGGGCGCCGCAGACTATGCCTTTACGCTCTGGTCGCGCTATCTGCGCTTCAACCCCAAGGACCCCGCCTGGCCCAACCGAGATCGGTTTGTGCTCTCGGCGGGGCACGGCTCGATGCTGCTCTACGCGCTGCTGCACCTGGCTGGCTACGACCTTCCGCTGGACGAGCTCAAGCGCTTCCGGCAGTGGGACAGTCTGACGCCCGGCCACCCGGAGTATGGCCTGACGCCGGGCGTGGAGACGACGACCGGGCCGCTGGGACAGGGCTTCGCCAATGGTGTGGGCATGGCCATCGCGAGCAGGATGTCGGCGGCGCGGTATAACACTGCAGAGCACAAGATCGTTGATCACTATGTCTACGGCATCGTCAGCGATGGCGACTTGATGGAGGGCATCTCGTCGGAAGCGGCGTCGCTGGCGGGGCACCTCGGCTTGGGCAATCTGATCTACTTTTACGATGACAACCGCATCAGCATCGAGGGCCCCACTGAGCTGGCGTTTACCGAAGATCGTGGCAAGCGCTTCGAAGCCTACGGCTGGCAGGTGCTGTACATCGATGGGCACGACGGCGAGGCGGCTGCACAGGCCATCGAACAGGCACAGGCCGACCGCGAGCGACCGACGCTGATCGTAGCGCGCACCTGCATCGGCAAGGGCAGCCCAAACATGGCGGGTAAGGCCGAGGTCCATGGCGCGCCGCTGGGCGCGGCAGAGGTGGCGGCGACCAAGCAGAATCTTGGTTGGCCCGAGGAGCCGACCTTTTACGTGCCGGATACAGTTCGCGCCGTGTTCGCGGCGCGCGTGAAAGCGCTGCAGGGCGAGTACAAGTCCTGGCACAAGACGGTCAAGGCCTGGGCCGCGGCGAATCCCGAATTGGCTCAGCAGCGTGAGATTGCGCTGAACAAGGTGCTGCCTGACGATCTGGAGGCGCAGTTGATCGCTGCGGTCTCCAAGCCCAACGCCACGCGTCGGCTCAGCGGCGAGGTGTTGGCCCGCATCGGCGCGTTGGTGCCGAGCGTCGTGGGCGGCTCCGCCGACCTGTCACCGTCGACGTCGACCTATATGAAGGGTCTGGGCGACATCGGGCGGGGGTCCTTTGACGGGCGCAACTTTCACTTTGGGGTGCGCGAGCACGCCATGGGTGGGATCCTCAACGGCCTGGCCCTGTACGGCGGCTTTGTCCCGTTCGGCGCGACGTTTCTGGTGTTTGCCGACTATATGCGCCCCTCGATCCGCTTGGCCAGCATCATGGGGGTGCAGGTTGTGTACGTCTTCACCCACGATAGCATCTTTGTGGGTGAGGACGGGCCGACGCACGAGCCGGTCGAGCAGGTGGCCTCGCTCAGAATGATCCCCGGGATGACCGTGATCCGACCGGCCGATGGCCCCGAAGTCGCCGCGGCCTGGACGTTCGCGCTGCGGCATCAGGACGGGCCGGTGGCGCTGATCCTGTCACGCCAAAAGGTGCCCGCGATCGCGCGCGAGCAGGCGTTCGATGTAGCCGCCTTTAGCCAGGGCGCCTATGTGGTGGCTGAAACGGCCGGTCGGACGCCCGATCTGGTGCTGGTCGGCACCGGCTCTGAGCTGCAATTGGCCATGGCAGCCAAGCCTGCACTGGAGCAGGCCGGGCACGCCGTGCGCGTGGTCAGCATGCCCTGCGTAGAGCAGTTCAAGCGCCAGGACGCGGCCTTCCGCGAAGCGCTGATTCCGGCGGGCGCGCGCAAGGTGGTCGTCGAGGCCGGAACGCGTTTCGGCTGGGGCGAGATCGTAGGCTGCGATGCGCTGTTCATCACCCAGGATGGCTTTGGTGCATCAGCACCGTATGAAGTGTTGGCGGAGGAGTTCGGCTTTACCGCCGAGCAGGTCACCCAACGCATCCTGGCGTGGAAGTAGCCGTGCCGGCGGGCTGCCGCAGCGGGCGCCATGGTTCGTGAAACGGGATTTGAGGGCGATATGGCTGAGAAGCACGCGCAACGCAAGACTGAGCATCTGCAGATCTGTCTGCGCGAGGAGGTGCGCTCGGCCGTCCGCACGGGACTGGAGCGCTACCGGCTCGAGCATCAGGCGCTCCCCGAGATGGCGTTGGCCGATATCGACACAGGCGCCGAGTTCCTGGGGCGCCGGTTGCGGGCGCCCCTGCTCGTCTCCTCGATGACCGGGGGCACGCCCGAGGCGCACGCGATCAACCTGCGTCTGGCTACGGCTGCGCAGACGCTGGGGTTGGCGATGGGGCTCGGTTCGCAACGCGCGGGGATCGAGAATCCTGCGCTGATGGACACCTTTCGCGTGCGTTCGGTGGCGCCCGACATTGCGCTCTGTGCTAACCTGGGGGCGGTGCAATTGGTGGCCAAGGGCCAACTCGCCTACGGGGTGGATGAGTGCCGCCGCGCGGTGGAGAGTGTGGGCGCTGACGCGTTGATTCTGCACCTTAACCCGCTGCAGGAGGCGCTCCAGGCGGGTGGCAACACCGATTTCAGCGGGGTCCTGGCGGCGATCACGCGGCTGTGCGGCGCGCTTAACGTTCCGGTGATTGTCAAGGAGGTCGGCTGGGGGCTTTCGGCTGCAGTGGCCCACCAGCTTGTACAGGCCGGCGTGGCCGCACTGGACGTAGCGGGCGCGGGCGGCACCTCCTGGAGCGAGGTCGAGCGCCGACGGGCAGTCGCTGGCACCGACGCCGATGACCTGGCGGCGCCGTTTGTGTCGTGGGGCATCCCCACTGCGGAGGCGCTGTGCGCCGTCCGTGCCGCCTGTCCCACTCTGCCGCTGGTCGCCAGTGGTGGCATACGCAATGGCGTCGAGGTAGCCCTGTCCGTCGGACTGGGCGCCGATCTGGTGGGCATGGCGGGCGCGTTGCTGCAGCCGGCGGTCGAGGGCGCCGAGTCGCTGACGCGATCACTGCAGGTGGTGGTGGAGCAGTTGCGCATCGCGATGTTCTGCAGTGGCGCGCGTACGCTGTCTGATCTGCGGGGCCGTGTCAGGGCGCGGTACAGCCATCAAGAGGCTCTGCGCGCTGAGGGAGACTTGTGATGCCGTTCGATGCGACGCCCTATCTGGAGGCCGTAGAGCTGGAGCTCAAGGACATTTTGGCTGTCCCTGTGCAGACGGGCAGCCAGGCCGCAAGCGGCGCCCCGTTGTTCCGGATGATGCGCTACCATATGGGGTGGGCGAATGCCGACTTGGAGCGGGAGGACGCGCCACGCGGCAAGCGATTGAGGCCGCTCTTTTGTTTGCTGGCCTGCGAGGCGTCAGATGGCGACTGGCAGCAGGCCGTCCCGGCCGCCGCGGCCGTGGAACTGAGCCACAACTTTTCGTTGATCCACGACGACATCGAAGACAACAGCGCCGAGCGCCGCCACCGGCCGACGGTCTGGTCGCTCTGGGGGCTGGCGCAGGGCGTCAACACGGGCGATGCGCTGTGGGCCATGGCGAACCTTGCGGTGCAACGTCTGAGCGACCGTGGGGCACCGGCCGAGAGCGTGCTGGACGTTGTGCGGACCCTGAACCATGCGGTGCTGGAGCTATGCACCGGTCAGTATCTCGACTTGCACTATCAGACACTGCCTAAGGTGACCGTGTCGGACTATGAGCGCATGATCCGCGGTAAGACCGGAGCACTGCTCTCGGCGGCGTTGTCAGCGGGGGCCATCCTCGGCGGGGCGACGGCGGAGGCTGTTCAGCAATATGGAGCGTTTGGCATGGAACTGGGCCTGGCGTTCCAGATCACCGACGACGTGCTCGGCATCTGGGGCGACCCGCAGGTGACGGGCAAATCCGCTGCCAGCGATATTCTGACGCGCAAGAAGACTTTTCCCGTGCTGCACGCCCTGGCCTGGGAGGAGACGCGTGGCAGCACCGAGATGCACGACCTGTACGCCCGGCCTCTGACGCCCGACGACGTGCCGGCGGTGCTGTGCAGCCTGGCGCTGGCCGAAGCGCGTGAGGCTGCTCAGGATCGTGCACGTGAGCACCTTGGGCGCGCGCTGGTGCACCTGGGGGCAACTCACGGCTCAGGCGCCGCGCACGATGCCCTGCGTCACCTGGCCTGCTCGGTGGCCGAGCGGTCGACGTAGCCTTCGTTCTCCTGTCGTCACCCGGGATGCGAGCCCGAGCGGAACCCCAGGCGCGTCGTTTGCGTCCTATCACATGGAGAGGCATGTGATGCGGAATGCGGCGCGCCCCGAAACGGACAACAGACCACCCCGACGCCGACGCGTGGTGGCTTTTCTGCTGCCAGCGTTGGGGCTGCCGCTGCTGGTTTGCGCCGTCTTTGCATGGCGTCCCGGCCTCTTTCTGGGGCTGCCCGACGCGGGAGCCATTGACCGCGGCGCGCTCGCGCCCTCCAGCCTGATCGTGGATCGCAACGGTCGCCTGCTGTACGAGATCATCGACCCCCAGGCCGGCAGCCATCGCCCCCTCGCTCTGGATGAGATCCCTCTGACGTTACGCCAGGCCGTCATCGCCACCGAAGATGCTTCCTTCTACCGGAACCCGGGCATCGATCTCGGGGGCATATTGCGCGCTGCGTGGCAGAACCTGCGCGCCGGAGAGATCCGTTCCGGCGCCAGCACGATCACACAGCAGGTGGCCCGTAACCTGCTGATGAGCAGCGCAGAGCGCGCCGAGCGGACCTGGCAGCGCAAGCTGCGCGAGGCCGCGCTGGCCTATCACCTCACGCGCAGCTACAGCAAGGACGAGATCCTCGCGTTGTACCTCAATCAGACGTACCTGGGGAACATGGCCTATGGCGTCGAAGCGGCCGCGCGCGCCTACTTTGGCAAGCCGGTATCGCAGTTGGACCTGGCCGAGTGTGCGATGCTTGCGGGCCTGCCGCAGTCGCCCAGCGCCTACAATCCGCTGACCGACCCGCCCGCGGCCAGGGCGCGCCAGCGGATCGTGCTCGGCCTGATGGTCGAGGCCGGCTATATCACGCAGGCCGACGCTGATCTGGCTGCGCAGGAGACGCTGCATCTGGCTGGCACCGTCTTTCCGATAGAGGCTCCGCACTATAGCCTGTGGGTGCGCCAGCAGTTGGGCGACCTGCTGGGCGAGGAGCGGGTGCGGCAGGGCGGCCTGCGCGTCGAGACGACGCTCGACCTGGACCTGCAGCGCGCGGCAGAGGACGCCGTCCGGCGCCAATTAACGGCGCTCAACGAGCCATCGGGCCTGTTGAGCGCCGGCGCGACGGCGAGTGTGGCTGGGGTTCAGGGCGGGCATAATGTACGCAACGCGGCCGTCGTAGCGTTGGACCCGCACACCGGCGAACTGCTGGCGCTCGTCGGTAGCCCCGACTATGGCGATGTCCGCAGCGACGGCGCGGTGAACGCCGCGTTAGCTCTGCGTCAGCCGGGCTCGGCCATCAAACCGGTCACCTATGCGGCCGCCTTTGCCAGGGGCTACGCGCCGGGCACTGTTTTCGCTGATGTGCGCACCGCTTTTGTTACGCGCGAGGGTCAACCGTACGTACCCGAGAACTATGACTATCAGTTCCACGGGCTGGTGCGCTTGCGCCAGGCGCTGGCTTGCTCCTATAATGTGACTGCGGTCAAGTTGTTGGACGCCATCGGGATCGACTCTTTTGTGGCGATGGCCAGGCAGCTCGGTTTAGGCAGCATCAATGCGCCCGAAGAACAGGGGTTGGCGGTCACGCTGGGCGGCAATGAGGTCTCGCTGCTGGAGCTGACGGCGGCGTATGGGGCCTTTGCCAATGGGGGCCTGCGCGTGCAGCCAGTGGCTATCCGGCGGGTGTTGGCGGCCGATGGCGAGGTGCTGTACGACAGTCGCGGCGCCGACATGGCCACGCAGCGCGCGATCGATGCGCGCGTGGCCTATCTGGTTACGGATGTTCTCGCCGACGATATGGCGCGCGTGCCGGCCTTTGGCGAGGGCAGCGCTCTGGATCTGCCCTGGCCCGCGGCGGTCAAGACGGGCACAACGACCGACTGGCGCGACAATTGGACGGTCGGCTATACCGACCGTGTGGTGGTGGGCGTCTGGGTGGGCAATGCCGATGGCGAGCCCATGCGTGAGGTAACGGGGCTGACGGGCGCCGCACCCATCTGGAATGGGGTGATGCGGGCAGCCGGCAGGCTTGGGACAGTGTCTTCGGCTGCGGCCATGACTGGTTGGCAGCGCCCTGCCGGTCTGGTTGAAGTGAGTGTCTGTCCGCTGTCCGGGCTGCTGCCCGGTCCGGCATGTGCCAGCCGCGTGACCGAGCTGTACCTGGCTGAGCATGCACCGGTGCAAACCTGTGATCTGCACGTGCTGGTCAGTCTGGATGCGCGCGACGGCAGCCTGGCGATGGCTGACACGCCGGCTGCGCAACGGATCACGCGTCGCCTTGTGCGCTGGCCGGCGGAGGCGCTGCCCTGGGCTGAGGAGCAGGGGCTGATCGACGCCACGACGCTACGGTGGTACGCGGCGTCGGACGAGCAGGGCGACACGGCCGGATCGCCTCGCGCGGGGTCAGCCGCCGCTGGCAACGACGATCTCACGCTGTCGCTGCTCAGTCCGGATGTGGGCAGCGTGTACCGCCTCAGCCGCGAGGTGCCCGGTGAGGCGCAGCAGCTTGAGGTGGCGGTGCAGTGCGCACCGGGCCGCGGCGCCGGTGAACTGCGTCTGTGGGTAGACGGAGACGTGTGGCATACGTGGGCGAGCGCGCCCTCGGGCGTTTACCGCGTGCTATGGCCTTTGCAGGCGGGTGAGCACGCGTTCAGAGTAGAAGCAGATGTGAGTGACGGTGTGCTCAGCAGTGAAATGGTGCGCATTCGTGTTGAGGCCTGGTAGCGGCGAAAGGGGTTTGGCGATGAAGGTCAAGAGAACGTTCAAGCAGGGTCGCGCTCTGGTCGGTATTCTGATGGTGTTGGCCGTCCTGTTGAACGCGGCTGGCTGCCGTCCGCAAAGTGCGACGCCCACGCCCGTGGCGCCCGTCGCCAAGGCGGCCACTGCGACGCGGGCGGAGGCCCCCACGTCCAAACCGGCGGACACGGCTTTGCCGGCGACGCCGGCTCCGCCAACCCCCACGCACGCGCCCACGGTCACACCCACGCCTTTGCCGCCACAGGCGCCGCGCGTGCTGGAGCGTTCGCCTGAGCGTGGTGAGGAACTGGCCACTGATGGCGCCATCGTGCTGCAGTTTGACCAACCGATGGATGCCAGTTCGGTGGAGGAGGCGCTCGAGATCAGCCCGGAGGTTGCGGGCGCGATCTCCTGGGACGATGCTGGCAGTGTGGCGCGTTTTGTGCCGGAGGCCGGTTTTGAGCGTGATACGCTCTACCGCGTCAGCCTGGGTACCAGTGCGCGCAGCAACGCCGGCCTCGCGCNNCTCGCGCTGGCGCAGCCCGTGATGTTCAGCGCGCGCTCGGTCGGGTTTCTGGAGGTCACCAGCGTATCGCCACTGGCGGACGCGATCGATGTGCCCGTCAGCAGCGCGATCCGCGTCATCTTTAACCGGCCGGTGGTGCCCCTGACCTACGTGAGCGAGCAGGGCCTGCTGGACAACCCGCTGACCTTCAGCCCGCCGATTGCGGGATCGGGGCGCTGGACGAACACCTCGATCTATACGTATGAGCCCAGCAGCCCTCTGGCAGCGGGCACAGCGTACACCGTCAAGGTGGCGGCAGGCCTTACGGATACGACGGGCGGCGTGCTGGAGCAGGACTATGTGTGGTCGTTCACGACGCAGAGGCCCGATGTGGTGTCGATCTCGCCCGCGGATGGGATGCGACACGTTGCTCCCGACGCGGCAGTCGAGATCGCCTTTAACCAGCCGATGCAGAGGGTCCAGACCGAGTCGCGCTTTTCGCTGACGGCGCAGGGAGCTTCAGAGTCTGTGGCGGGCAGTTTCGACTGGCGCGATGAAGGGCTGAGCAAGCATGTGCTGGTGTTTACGCCGAATCAGCCGCTGGAGCGCGGCCAGAGCTACACGGTGCGACTGGCGGCGGGGGCACCCTCGGTCAGCGGCAACGCGGCAGTGGCCAGCGATTACGAGTGGCGCTACCAAGTCGCGGGGATTCCGAGCGTGCTGTCGCACTCGCCGCGCAACGCGACGCTGGGGGTGGATCCCGGGCAGGGCATCAGGATCACCTTCTCCAGCCCGATCAGCGAATCAACCTTTATTGAGGGGTTGGTCATTTCGCCGGAATCGACGGTGTATACCTGGTGGCAGGACGAAAACACGGTCGTCCATATCAGCACCTCGCTCAAGCCATCTACCAAGTACAGCGTGCAACTGAACGACAAGATCCAGGGCCTCTACGGTGGGGCGCTCGCCAACCCATTGCAGTTCGAGTTTACGACGGCGCCGCTGCCTGCATCGGTCTGGCTGGACGTGCCCGACACCTATGGCACCTACAATGCGTACGCGGTGCCGACCGTGCGGGCGCGGTTCCGCAATCTGAGTGAGATCAACCTGGCGCTGTATCGAATGCAGCCGTCTGATTTCGTCACGCTGAACAGAGACGGTAACTGGGGTCTGATCAACGAGTACACGCCCGATCGCGATGCGCTGGTGCGCGCTTGGTCGGCCAAAGTGAACGCGCCACTTAACGAAACCGGCATCTATACGACTACGCTGTCGGCAGGCGCTACCGGACAGCCGCTGGCGTCCGGATTCTACTTTATGACCTGCAAGTCGCCGCAGACGACGGTCACCAGTCGCCACGTGCTGCTGGTGAGCGATATGAACGTCACGCTCAAGGTGTCTGACGACGAGGTTCTGGCGTGGGTCACCGATCTGCAGAGCGGCCAACCGGTCGCGGGCGTTGACATTGCAGTGTATGGCGGGAAAGGGGGGCTGGTCGGCTCCGGGTCTACAGATGCAGACGGAGTCTCGTACGTGGCCGTCGATAAGCAGGAGCCATGGAGCGCCCAGATAGTCATCGCCAAGCGCGCAGGGGACGATGGGGCGCTGAGCTACGGGGCCGCGATGCGTTCGTGGTCCAACGGCATCTACCCCTGGGACTTTGGTCTGCCGGGCGCCTTTTACCAGGAGGACCATCGAGCCTTCCTGTATACTGAGCGCGACATCTACCGCCCCGGACAGACAGTCTATTTCAAGGGCATTCTGCGCCTGGACGATGATGGCGCCTACTCTTTGCCGCCCGAGGGTGCGGTGGTCAAGCTGATCGCGATGGACAGCCAGGGGCGCCAGTTCTGGCAGAAAGAGCTGCCCGTCAGCGCGATCGGGACGCTCCACGATAGCATCGAGCTCGATGCAGAGGCCGCGACTGGCTATTACCAACTGCAGGGCGAGTATCAACCCATGGAGGATGAGCCCGGCTACTTTTTCGGGGCGTCGTTCCAGGTGGCAGAGTACCGCAAGCCCGAGTTTCAGGTCAGCGTCGCGCTTGACCAGGCCGACTATGTCAATGGAGATGTCATCAGGGTCATCGCCGAATCAACCTACTATTTTGGTGGTCCGGTGGGTGATGCGGTCGTGCGCTGGCGGGTGCTGGCTGCGCCCTACTATTTCAGCTGGGACGCGCAAGAGGGGCACTACAGTTTCAGCGACTATGACGCTTATGAGCGCGATGCCGTGTACAGCTCCGTGGGCGGCATCGTCACGGAGGGCGAGGGCCAGACAGACGACAACGGACTGTTCGAGTTCCTGGTACCGGCGGAGATCGGGGAGCGCGTTGGGAGCCAGACCTTTACCGTCGAGGTGTCTGTGCAGGACATCAACAACCAGGAAGTCAGCGCCCGGAGCTCTGCGAGCGTGCACGCGGGCGATTTCTACATTGGCCTCTCGCCGGTGGCGTACGTCGGCACTGTGGCGCAGGAGCAGTCTGTGCGTGTGGTGACGGTGGATCCACAGGGCGACGTGTACCCCGACCAACCGCTCGAGGTGGTCGTTGCGCAGCACGAGTGGCTGACTGTGCGCGAACAGGCGGACGACGGGTACTTTTACTGGACCAGTAAGGTGCGTGAGACGCCCGTGGCTGCGATGACGGTGACCACTGACGCTGATGGCAAGGCGCTGGTCAGTTTTACGCCGACGAAGGGAGGCGCTTACAAGGTCACTGCGACGGGACTGGACAACCGCGAGAACAGTGTGCGTAGCGCGACCTATCTGTGGGTGAGTGACACGAGCTACGTCAGTTGGCGCCAGGACAACCACGACCGGATCGAACTGGTAGCGGACAAGGAAACCTACGAGCCGGGCGACATGGCCACGGTGCTGATCCCGTCACCCTACCAGGGCAACGTGGTGGCGCTGATGACCATCGAGCGTGGCTCGATCATCGAACACAAGCTGCTCACGCTCACATCGAACAGCGAGCAGCTGCACGTGCCCATTCTGCCGACGTACGCGCCCAACGTGTATCTGTCGGTCGTGATTGTCAAGGGTGCGGACGATACCAACCCGGTGCCGGGTTTCAAGGTCGGCTATGTGATGCTGCCGGTATCGACCAAGCAGCAGGAACTGACGGTGAGGATCACGCCCGATCGTGCGGCAGACGCTGACGGAGCTGTGTATCGCCCGCGCGACAGCGTCGTTTACGACGTCGCCACGCTGGATTACGAGGGCAGAGGCGTGGCGGCTGAGGTGTCGCTGCAGCTGGTCGATCTGGCTGTGCAGGCGCTGACGGGAGGCGGATCTCAGGACATCGTGCAGACGTTCTACCGCGAGCGCCCGTTGGGCATACAGACAGCGACGTCCTTGGCGCTGTCTGTGGATCGCCATAACCTGGATCGTGCCCAGGAGGGCAAGGGCGGCGGCGGAGGCGACATGCAGTCGCTGATGGTACGCCAGAATCTGCCGGACACCGCCTTTTGGGCGCCCGCCGTGCAGACAGACTCTTCAGGGCACGCGAAGGTCGAGGTGACGCTGCCGGACAACCTCACTACCTGGCGGATGACCGCCCAGGCTGTGACTCCGGCTACCAAGGTGGGCACGGGCAGCGGCGACATCGTGAGCACGCTCGACGTGATGATCCGGCCAGTGACGCCGCGCTTCCTGGTGGTGGGCGACAAGCCCATCCTCGGGGCCGTGGTGCACAACAACACGGCTGAAGCGCTCACGCTGGAAGCGACGTTGGAGGCCACGGGTCTGGAGCTGGGCGCGCCGCCTGCGGTGACGCTGGATCTGCCGGCGCACAGTCGTCAGGCGGTGCAGTGGCCTGCAACGGTGGATGCCACCGAAGAGGTCTTGGTGCTCTTCAAGGTGGCAGGGGGAGGCTATTCCGATGCGCTCGAACTGACCTTGCCGGTCTATCACGTCAGCACGCCAGAGACAGTGGGCACGGCCGGCGCGGTCGAAGACCGCACGGTCGAGCTGATCCGTGTGCCGGGCGACGCCGATACGTCGGCGGGGCAGCTCTCGGTGCTGCTCGAGCCATCGCTGGCCGCGGGCATGCGCGAGGGGCTGCGCTATCTGGAGACCTACCCTTATGGCTGCATCGAACAGACGGTCAGCCGTTTCCTGCCCAACGTAGTGACGTATCGCGCGTTGGGCGAACTGGGCATCGACGACTCCAAGCTGGCCGCGCGACTGCCGCAGGAGGTGGGCGTGGCGCTGCAACGTCTGTATACGCTGCAGCAACTGGACGGCGGCTGGGGCTGGTGGGGAGAAGACAAGAGCTCTGCCGGCATCACGGCCTACGTGCTGCTGGGCCTGACCGAGGCGCGCAGGGCTGACTTTTTGGTGGATCAGAACGTCGTTGAACGCGCCAGCGCCTTCCTGCGCGACTATCTCAACCAGGAGTTTGTGGAGACGCGAGAGGCGCTGGACATCCGCGCGACGGTGCTCTACTCGCTGGCCGAGGCGGGGCAGGGCGATCTGGGACGGGCTGTGGTTCTGTACGAGCAGCGCGCCAATATGTCGTTGTTCGCCAAAGCCTACCTTGCGATGGCGCTGCAGCTGTTGGCGCCGGATGAGCCGTCGAGGCTCGCCACGCTGGCCAGCGAGTTTGGCGACGATGTGCTGGTATCGGCTACCGGCGCGCACTGGGAAGAGGCGCAGCGCGCGCCCTGGGCGATGAACACCGATACGCGCACCACCGCGATCGTGCTGCGTGCGCTGCTTCGCATTCAGCCGGACAGTGGGCTGCTGCCCAACGTGGTGCGCTGGCTGATGCTCGCCCGCCAGACAGGGCGCTGGGAGACCACGCAGGAGAACGTGTGGGCCATCCTTGCGCTGACCGACTATATGGTTTCCTCGGGCGAGTTGTTAGCGGACTATGAGTACAACGCATGGCTGAACGGCGTCAGCATCGCCAGTGGTAGTGTCGACAGCAGCAACCTGGATCAGCAGACTGCAACCGAGACGCCGGTGTCCGAGCTGCGCCTTGACCGCGACAACGATCTGATCATCGAACGCTCTTCGGTCAATGGACAGCTCTACTATAGCGTGTTCCTGAACTACTATTTGCCGGCAAGTGGCATCCAGGCGCTCAATCGTGGGATCATCGTCGATCGGCGTTACGTGCTGGTAGATGACGGCGACCGGCCAGTGACTGAGGCCAGGGTAAACGATGTGATCGAGGTGCGGCTGACGCTGATCGCACCCAACGACCTCAACTATTTGGTGCTGGAGGACCCGCTGCCGGCCGGTTGCGAGGCGATCGACAGCAGTCTTGCGACCACGAGCTCCGTGGTTCCGCCGGCGGGGATATCGCCCTGGGAGGCAGGGCCGGAATACGCGCGCTATGGCGGCTGGTGGACTTGGGTCACGCACAGTGAGCTGCGCGACGAGAAAGTGGCGCTGTTCGCGAACTATTTGATGCGCGGCACCTACGAGTACACCTATCAGGTGCGTTGCACAACGCCCGGGGCGTTCCAGGTGATGCCCGCGGTGGCCTACGAGATGTACGCGGCCGACGTGTTTGGCCGCACGGCGGGCGGCGAATTCACCATCACAGAGTAGACATCCCAGTCGCTCAGCGAGGGCCAGCCTTGGGGCTGGCCCTCGTGCTTTCTGCAGGCCGCCTCACGACGCCAGAGCCATTGACACGCGACCGGGCGGCGTTATACTGGGTCGGAATCATCCGCTGCAGCGCCGTGTACGGCAAAGTGCGCGGATGGCGCAAGTATGGAGACAAGGAGAAAGTCAGATGGCTTGTGGCAAGCGGGTCACCAAGCGCATGTATGGCAAGGCAGAGGCGCTGGTGTTTGCGAACGGCGCCGACCTCGGGGCGCGGGCTGCCAACGACCTCGCCAGGATCCTGAAGCAGGCAGTGGCCGAGAAGGGCGAGGCGGCGATTGTCGTGGCCACCGGTAACTCGCAGTTGCAGTTCATGACGGCGCTGCGGGGTCTGGTGGGGGTGCCGTGGGACAAGGTGCGCGTGTTCCACATGGACGAGTACACCGGCATGAGCGACACGCACTCGGCCAGCTTCAGGCGCTACATTCGCGAAAACCTGACCGATATCGTGCGTCCACTGGCGTTCTACGGGGTGCAGGGAGACGCGCCCGATCTGGAGGCAGAACTGGCGCGCTATACCGCGCTGCTGGAAGAGCATCAGCCGGTGGCAGTGGTGATGGGCATCGGCGAGAACGGGCACCTGGCCTTTAACGATCCGCCGGCAGATTTTGAGACCGACAAGACTATCCACGTGGTGACGCTCGACGAAAAGTGTCGCATGCAGCAGGTGGGCGAGGGGCACTTTGTCAACCTGGATGCTGTGCCCAAGACGGCGCTGTCACTGACGGTGCCGGCGCTGATGAGGCCCGCGCACCTGTTGGTGGTGGTGCCCGAGCAGCGTAAGGCTGCGGCCGTCAAGGCCGCGCTGGAGGGTCCGGTCTCGCCGGCGTGCCCGGCGTCGATCCTGCAGCAGCAGGCGCACGCACGCATCTACCTTGATCGCGAGTCTGCGTCGCTGCTCAGCGCCTGAGGGGCAAGGAGTCGTCTGCAATGAAGCGCTATGCGCTGGTGGGAACCGGCGGGCGTGGCATCCACGCCTACGGGCGCGCGATCGTGCAGCGGCACGCCGATACCGCGACGCTGGTAGGGCTGTACGACCGCAATCCGTTGCGTGCGCGCTATGCCAGCCACGAATGCGGTGATGCGCCGGTGTACGATGATTTTGACATAATGTTGCAGCAGGCGCGGCCCGAAGTGCTCATCGTGACCTGTGTGGACCGCTATCACCACGAGTACATCGTGCGGGCGCTCGAAGCGGGTTGCGACGTCATCACTGAAAAGCCGATGACGATCGACGCAGACAAGGTGCGCGCCATCCTGGAGGCCGAGCGGCGCACGGGCCGCAAGGTGACCGTGACGTTCAACGTGCGCCACATGCCCTATGTCACGCGAATCAAAGAGATCCTGCGCTCAGGCGTCATCGGTCGCATCCTCAGCGCCGATATGGAGTGGCTGCTGGACCGTTCGCACGGCGCCAGCTACTTTCGCCGCTGGCACCGTATGCTGGGCAACTCGGGCGGGCTGCTTGTGCACAAGGCCACGCACCACTTTGACATGGTCAACTGGCTGATCGAGGCCGAACCCAAAACGGTCTATGCCAATGGCGCGTTGCGCGTGTATGGCTCCGCGGGCCCTTACCACGGCGAGCGCTGCAGCAGCTGTGCGCACACGCACGAGTGCCCGTTCTATTGGGACGCCGCCGCTGTTCCGAACGCCAAACGTCTCTACCTCGACAATGAAGCAGCGGACGGCTACCACATCGACGGCTGCGTTTTCGATCCAGAGATCGACATCTATGACACGATGAGTGTGGCGGTGCGCTACACCAACGGTATCCTGCTGAGCTACTCGCTGAACGCCCATCGCCCCTGGGAGGGCTGGCAGTTGGCGCTGAACGGCGAAGCGGGGCGGCTGGAGGTGGGCGAATTCTACAGCGGTCACGCGGCGCAGGACCCCAACCAGCATGTGACGCTCTACAACATCAAAGGCGAAAAGATCGTTTACGATATCCCCAAGGCGGCGGGAGGGCACGGCGGGGCCGATGATCGCCTGACCGAGCGGCTGTTCGGCGAGCGCGAACTGCCTGATCCGCTGGGGCTGATGGCGGGGTCGTGGGCCGGGGCGATGTCCGTGCTCATCGGGGCGGCCGCCAACCGCTCCATCGCCACCGGCGAGCCGGTGGACATCGATGCGCTGCTGGGCGAGTTCGCGAGGCGGTGAGGCGAAGCCGCGCGTGGGTATGCGCGGGCTCACGCGCCGCGCGGCTGTCCACATATCAGCAGAAGGAGAATCCCATGGCTTCCAGCAATCGGAATCCCGACTCGGCATCCTCATCTGGAATGGCACACGACCACGCGGGTCACGACGACCACGCTACCCACTCGGCGCAGGACGGAGCTGCCATACCCTCTCGGAGCAGACAAGCCCATGCGCTTGCTGCCGGCGAGCATCCGCAGGAGGGGAGGCCGCCTTCTCTGGCTAACTCGGGCGAGCCCATGCAGCACGCGGTGCATTCCGGCGTCGAGTCTGCGACGGGGGACGGCTCCGCACACGCGGCCAAGGGCGATCATCACGCCCATCAGGTGGCCGACTTTCGCCGGCGTTTCTGGGTTGCCCTGATTCTGACCGTCCCGATCCTGCTGCTGTCCACGAGCATCCAGGAACTGCTCGGATTGCGCGATAGGCTGGCATTCAGCGGCGAGGGCTACGTGCTGCTGGCCTTGAGCACGGCCATTTTCGTGTATGGCGGGTGGCCTTTCCTCACAGGCATGGTCTCGGAGACGCGCCAGCGCCAACCCGGGATGATGACGCTGATCGCCATCGCGATCACCACCTCCTATGCCTACAGCGCTGCCACCGTGCTGGGGCTGCGAGGTGAGCCCTTTTTCTGGGAGCTGGCTACACTGATCGACGTGATGCTGTTGGGCCACTGGATCGAGATGCGCTCTGTGCTGGGAGCGTCGCGTGCTCTGGAGGAATTGGCCAGCCTCATGCCGGCGGTAGCCCATCACCTGTTGCCGGATGGCAGTATCCACGATATGCCTCTGAGCGCTCTGAGGGCGGGGCACCATGTTCTGGTCCGCCCGGGCGAAAAGGTCCCGGCGGATGGCCTGGTCGTGGACGGGCAGAGCTCGGTCAACGAGGCAATGCTGACAGGCGAGTCGCTGCCTGTGCTGAAGGCGGCGGGGGCGACGGTCATCGGCGGGGCTATCAACGGTGAGAGTTCTCTCACGGTGGAGGTGCACAAGACGGGCGCCGACTCGTATCTGGCGCAGGTGATCGAGTTGGTTCGGCACGCACAGGCCAGCAAGTCGCGTACGCAGGACCTCGCTAACCGCGCGGCCAGATGGCTCACGATCGTCGCCCTCGTTGGTGGCGCGTTGACCTTTGCTGCCTGGATGATCTTTGGGAATCGACCGGTCGACTTTGCGATTGCTCGAGCCGTAACCGTTATGGTTATCGCCTGCCCTCACGCCCTTGGGTTGGCCGTGCCGCTGGTCGTGGCCGTGTCCACGTCCCTGGCGGCGCAGCACGGGCTCTTGATCCGCGATCGCACGGCGTTCGAGAACGCGCGCAACGTTGATGCGGTCATTTTCGACAAGACGGGCACGCTCACACAGGGGAGCTTCGGGGTTACGGACAGCCTGGTGTTCGACGCTGAGTACAGCACGGCCACGCTATTGCGGATCGCCGCCTCAGTCGAGGTGCACTCGGAGCACCCCCTGGCCACGGCGATCGTTGCGGCTTCGCCCGAGGTCGATCCTGTTGAGGATTTCGTTGCCCTCCCGGGCAAGGGGGCCGAGGGTCGGGTCGACGGGCAGATAGTGCGTGTTGTCAGCCCGGGCTACTTGGCTGAGCATGGGTTCTCGCCATCTCACCCAGACCTTGAGCCCCTGGCCGCTCAGGGCAAAACGGTGGTCTATGTCCTGGTGGAGGACGTTCTGCGTGGTGCAATCGCCCTGGCCGATGTCGTGCGTCCAGAGGCGAAGGGCGCCGTGACTCGCTTGAAGGAGATGGGCATTCATCCGATCATGCTGACTGGCGACAGCCAACAGGTGGCTGCCTGGGTCGCCCGCGACGTCGGGCTGGAAGAATTCATCGCCGAGGTGCTGCCGGACCAGAAGGCAGCCAAAGTCAAGCAAGTGCAGGCGCGCGGACGGGTTGTGGCGATGGTGGGAGACGGCGTGAACGATGCACCCGCGCTGGCCCAAGCGGATGTGGGTATTGCCATTGGCGCCGGGACCGACGTGGCTATCGAGGCGGCGGACATCGTACTGGTGCGCAATGACCCCAACGATGTAGTGGCTATCATAGGGCTGGCGCGCGCCACCTATCGCAAGATGGTGCAGAACCTGTGGTGGGCCACGGCCTATAACGCAGTCGCCATTCCGTTGGCTGCCGGGGTGCTGTACGAGCGAGGGGTAATGCTGGCTCCGGCGGCCGGCGCTGCTCTCATGGCCCTGAGCACCGTCATCGTGGCGATTAACGCCCGCTTCCTGCGTTTCAAGCGCTAGGATGCAGTCTGCCTGGTAAGAGTCGAGAAAGGAGCGTGCCATGCCGCGACAGCGTAACTTTTCGATGCAAAGATACTGGGACATGCTTGCGGGACACCATGAGCCCGAACTGCGCTTTCGGGGCACGACGCATGCCGAGTGGAGTGCCTGGCGCGCCGAAGCGCTCAATCGCTATCTCGCACTGCTGGGCGAATTCCCGGAGCGGGTGCCGCTCAACGCCGAGGTCGAGAGCGCGGTCGAGGACGGCGACCTGATCCGCGAACGGGTGGTGTTTGACAGCGAGTGGATCGGCGGTGCAGTGGCCATGTCGGTGCCGTGCCAGCTGCTGCGCCCCAAGGCGATGACCGCCGACGGCACGCACGCTGCGATCATCTGCAGCCACGGACACGGGCCCTATGGCAAGGACCCGGTGGCGGGCGTGCGCTCGTCCGACGGGCACGTGACCAGCATCGCGCAGCACAACTATAACTATGGCGAGCAACTGGCGCGCGCCGGCTACGTGACCATCAGCCCCGACCTGCGCGGGTTTGGCGAACGCCGCGATGGGGCCGATCCCTTCCCGGGGCGTGACCCCTGCAACGTGAACTATGTCAAGGGCACCATCCTGGGGCGTAACCCCCTGACGCTCAACATATGGGACATAAAGTGCTGCGTCGATTACTTGGAGACGCGCCCCGAGGTCGATGCGCGGCGTATCGGGATGATGGGGCTGTCGCAGGGCGGCACGATGACCACGTGGAGCATTGCGGCTGAGCCGCGCATCGCAGCTGCCGATATCATCAGCTATGTGAACCCGTGGGCGGGGTTTGGCATCCATCGGGCCAACTTTTGTGGTTCGCAGGTGGTGCCCGATATCTACCGCTACTTTGACACGGACGACATTGCCGGGCTGATGGCCCCGCGGCCGCTGTTGATCGAGATGGGCATCTATGACAGCTGCTTTTTCATCCACGACCTGTTGCGCGGCTACGAGGGCGTCAAACGGATCTACGCCGCCGCAGGCGTGGCCGACCGGCTGTGGGCCGACGTATGGCCGGGTCCGCATGCTTTCGGCGGGCGCAAGGCGTTCGAGTTCTTTGGCAAGTACCTGTAATGCTATCGCCAAACTAGTGATGTGAGGCGCGATGAACGGCAGAGAACGGGTGCAAGCAGCGATCGCACGGCAGCCAGTCGACAAGGTGCCGCTGGGGTTCTACGCCGTTGACTATGACACCGTGCAACGGGTCATCGGCCACACGACCTATGTGCGCAACAAGGTCGAGTCTCAGTTGGCGCTCTGGTTCGGTCGGCGCGCCGAGTTGGCGCAGAGCCTCAAGGAGGATACGGTCGACTTTTACCGGCGGATCGACTGCGCCGACCTGCTGCTGCCCAAGGAGGCGGCGTTGCTGCCGCCGGCGGACTATGCGCCGGATCCCCCTCGGCAGATCGATGCGAACCGCTACGAGGACCGCGCGGGCCGCATCTACCAGGTCTCGCGTGAGGCCAACGAGATCAACGTGGTCTACGACCCCAACCGCGGTAAGCACGAGTACACGGTGGCCGAGTTCGACGAACCGGTCGAGTTCACGCCACCGGACGAGTCGGTGTTCGAGGTGTGGGACTATGTGAACGCGCAACTGGGGCAGGAGCGCTATGTTGCCTCGCCGACGGGCGGGATTGTGGGCATCACGCTGCTGGAAGATATGACCACGGGCTTGATGCTGTACGCCTCGAACCCCGAGGTGGTGGTGGCGGCCAACCGACGCATTGTGGTCCAGCAGAGCCTGCGCGATCCCTACTATATCCGCAAAGGCGCTCCGGGTGTGCTGGTCGAAGACGACATGGCCGGTACCAGCGGGCCGTTCATCTCGCCGCGCGCCTTTCGCGACTACTGTCTGCCCTTTTTGACGCAGCGCGTGCAACAGATCAAGCAGCGCGTGCCTCAGGTCATTCTGCACAACTGCGGCAACAACCTGGCCCTGATGGACATGCTCGCGGGCACTGGTGTGGATTGCTACCAGTCGCTGCAGACCACTGCCGGCATGGAGGTCGGGCTGCTCAAGGAGCGCTGGGGCGATCGCCTGGCGTTCTGGGGCGGCGTGCCGGTCGAGCTGTTGATTGGCGGAACGCCCGACGAGGTGCGGCAGGCGGTGCGCACGGCGCTTGAACGCGGCGCACCGGGCGGCGGCTTTATCCTGGGGCCCAGTCACTCGGTGGCGGCGAACACAAAGTATGAGAACTTTATGGCGCTGCTGGACGAGTTCGTGCGCTTGCGCGATCGGTACTAGAACGCGACGGGCGTGGGTTCTCGGCGTCGATTGGGGAGGTGAACATGGACAAGGTATACCGCGTTGGCGTCGTGGGGTGTGGCGGCATGGGGAATGCGCACGCCAAGTGGTTCATGGCGTCCCCGCGGACGACGCTGGTGGCAGGCGCCGACATCAACCCCGAGGCCCTGGCTGAATTCGCGAGCGCGTACGGCGTCACGCCCTATGCTGACTATCGCGCGATGTTTGCGCGCGAGCGGCTGGATATTGTCTGCGTCTCGACCTGGCAGAGCGTGCGCGCCGAGGTCGTGATCGCGGCGGCGGCGGCGGGCATCGGGGGCATCTTTGGCGAAAAGCCGATGAGCGCGTCGCTCGGTGAGGCCGACGACATGATCGCCGCGTGCGACAGGGCTGGCGCCAAACTGGTGGTGGGGCATCAACGTCGCTTCGATGCGCGCAACAGCGAGGCGCGGCGCCTGGTGCAGGAGGGTCTCATCGGCGAGCCGCGCGCTGTGCTGGCGCGCGACGGCCTGGGGCTGCTCAACCGCGGCACTCACGAGTTCGACGAGACGCTCTACCTGCTCGGCGACCCGCAGCCGGTCTGGGTGATCGGGCAGTGCTCGCGCAAGACGGACAAGTGGGAGCGCCGCGTGCGCTGCGAAGACCTCTGCATAGCGCTGATTGTGTGCGACAACGGCGTGCGCATCACCTACGAGAGCGACCTGCCGGGCCCGCCCATCGAGCGCTGGACCCTCTATGGGAGCGACGGACTGTTGAAGCGTGGCCCCGACAAGAGTTTGATGCTGCTGAACAGCCGGAAGGCGGGCTGGCAGCAGATCATGCTGCGTGCGCCCGAGGTACACCAGTTTGACGAGCTGATCGCCTGGCTCGACGGCGCCATCGAGACGCACCGCAACAACGGGCGCCGAGCGCGTGTCACGATGGAGCTGATGATGGCGCTGTATGAATCGGCGCGGCTGCGAGATGTGGTTGTTCTGCCGCTGACGACGCGGGCGAACCCGCTCGATCTGATGGTCGAGAGCGGGGATTTGCCGGTCGTCGTTCCCGGACGCTATGACATCCGGGCACCCTTTCCAGAGGAGGGCAAGTAGTTACGGTAGTGGCTGGGCCCAGACGCCCGCCCGAGAGGAGCTGCGGTCATGGGTTCGCATTGGGTTCACCCCGTTGTGTGGGCACTGCTGCTGACGACCGTACTCTCTGCGTGTGGGGGCTACCAGATCGCCCTGGTGACGGTGACGCCGGAGGGGGGCGCCGAACCGCCTCCCGTGGAAAGTCCCGCGTTCACACCCATTCTGCCCGAACCCACCCCGAGCGTCGCGACACCCTACCCGGCGTGGATGGCGACGCTGGCTCCCGCCCTGACCTCCGCGCCGGCGGTCTCCCCGACCGAGAGTGCCCCGCCGACGCTGGTGACGGGCGCGACGCTTGAGCCGACTCATACCGTGGCGCCGAGCGCCACTGAAACGCTCGTGCCCCCCACTGCGGTGCCCAGCGCGACGCCCCTGCCTACCGCGCCACCCTTGCCGCCCGCTGTGCGCGTCAACTTTGCGGCCGGGGGCACCTCTGCGCTACTGGTTGGTCACATTCCGGCACATGGCATGGCGCGCTACGTGCTCCGTGCCAGCGCTCGGCAACTGCTGCAGGCCAACGTCGAGTCGGCGCAGACGGTGTACCTGAACATCCAGGGCGACACCGGTGTTCCTTTGAAAGATGGCAGCGGCGCCCCCCTCTATCGCGGCACTCTGCCCGTCACGCAGGACTATTACTTTGCCGTCATTGCGGGGGATACGGCGGCCGACTATGCACTTCAGATCATCATCCCGGTGCGGATTGCCTTTGCTCGTGGCACTACGGCGGGGGCTGTGGAGGGGACGCTGCCGCCGTACAGCCGCAACTACTATGTTCTGGGCGCCCAGGCGAGTCAGTTGATGATGGTCGACGTCGCGCCGTCTGAGGGCCTCAAGCTCAGCATCCAGGGCCTTGATGGCGCCGCGCTGCTTTGCGGGATGGGCGAGTCCACCTCGTACACGGGGATCCTGCCCCGCACGCAGGATTACCTGATCACCGTGCATACAGCGGACAGTGCCGCCAACTATGCCCTGGACGTGCGGATACCCGAGCGCATCCGGTTCGCGCCGGGCGCGGTGGGCGCGGTGCGCGAAGGGACGCTGGGCGTCAAGCAACAGCATGCCTACGTGTTGGGCGCCATGGCGGGGCAGGAGATGAGGGTCAGGGTCACCGCGCCCGAGGACACTGTCCAGCGGTCGATCTATGGCGTCGACGGCACTGTGCTAATGAGCGGCATGGGCGGTGGCGCCGAGTTCGAAGGAAATCTGCCGTCGACCCAGGACTATGTGGTGAGCATCAGGACGGGGCCGCTTGCCGTCAGCTATACGCTGGAGGTCACCATCGACTGACGTAGCCGGCACGCGTGGCCGCTACCGCCTGGTCCAGGCGAGATTGTGACCCTGGTTACAGCGCCAAACGCGGAGCTCGGCTATCATTGGGGCGCTTGAGGCAGTTGAGATGGTAGGGAGGGTAGCAAGATGAGACCGACGGTGGATCTTGTAGCCGAACACGACGCCATTGTTCGTTTGCTGCGCGTGCTGGACGAGGTTGCGGAGCGCCTGGAGGCGGGCGTGCAGGTGGTAGCGAGCGATCTCGAGCAGGCGCTCGAGTTCGTGCAGGTGTTCGCCGACCGTTGCCACCACGGCAAGGAAGAAACTCTGCTGTTCCCTGCGTTGCAGGTGGCGGGGGTTCCGCGAGAGAGCGGGCCGATCGCCGCGATGTTGGCGGAGCATGAGCAGGGGCGGGCGCACATCCGCGGGTTGGCCGAGGCCCTGCCTGCCTATCAGCGGGGAGACTCCAGGGCGGGCGCGGCTTTGGCCGAGCACCTGAAGAGCTACAGCGCGCTCCTGGCGCAGCACATCCAGAAGGAGAATCAGGCGCTCTTTCCTATGGCTGACCGGGTGCTGAGCGCAGCCCAACAGGCCGAACTTGCCGAGGGATTTGAGCGCATCGAGGAGCAGGTCATCGGGCCGGGGCGGCACGAAGCGTTCCACCAGCTGCTGGAGCGGCTCGAGGGGACTTATCTGGGGCACGCCCATCCCTGCGAGCACTAGGGCAGGCGCGACTGGAGACGCAGATCGCCGGCGGGGCCGGGAGGGCGTGTTCGCACGGCAGACTGCGCTGCCCACGGCATGGCTGGGCGCGTGCAGGGCGCCAGCACAGTGGACCGTCAAACGAGAGCGTGACAAAGACAGAGGGGCCGGCGCATGCCGGCCCCTGTTCGCGCGTTGGAGCAGTGGTCAGGCTGGCGCCGTCAGCACGCGGCGAGCTCCGGCCATGTTCAGGTAGTGCCGCAGAATCCAGCAGGTGCGGTCGTAGACTGCGTCCTTGGCCGCGGTGATCGCGCCCGTCTCGGTCAGCGCCCGTTCATACGCCTGGCGGATGTCCGTCCCGATGTTGATCTTGGCGATGCCGTGTTTGACGCCTTGCAGGATAAAGTCTTGCTGAATGCCCGATCCACCGTGCAGCACCAGCGGAATAGCCGTTGCCTGTTCGATATGAGCCAGATGCTCGATGTTCAGCCGTGCGGCAACCTTTTGCTTGTCGCGCAGGCCCTCGGCTACGGCGCCGTGGATATTGCCGACGGCGACCGATAGCCAGTCGCAACCTGTCTCCTGCACAAAGCGGCGCGCCTCTTCGACATCGGTAAAGCCGCGCCCGGAAGCGAACAACTCTTCATACGGGGGCAACGGGCCCGCTTCGTGGCCCAGCACGGCCCCCAGTTCGCCCTCGCAGGCGGCGCCCGCAGCGTGCGCCATCTCGCACACCAGCCGGGTGGCCGCGATGTTCTCGTCCAGCGGCAGGCGCGAACCGTCGATCATGACCGATTCGTAACCGACCTCGAGCGCCTCTTCAAAGATCGGGACATAGTCCACCTGAAAGCCGTCCTCGTCGATTACCGGCACGTGGTCGAGGTGCGGCCGAAAGTGGTCAGGATCCGACCAGCGCGCGCACTCTGCCATGACGGCGGCGGGGCCCCTGGCCTGGAACTTGATCCACTCTGGCCGTGCCGTAGCAATCAGTGCGAACGAGTCCTGGTCGGCGACGGCTCTGACGACCGGCTCTACCATTGGCAGGTAGGGTACATTAAAGGCAGGTATCGCCAGGCCGTTGCGCCTGGCGTTGCTGACGATCTGGAGCGTGCCGAGTTTCGCCATGTAGGTTCCTCCCTGTTGTGAGCGGCCTGAAAGAGATCAGCGGATGTTGCAAGCCGCGTTCTCGGCCTGTGTTCTAGTGTTTGGCGGCCTCAGCCCTCCTGCGGCACAAAGACCTCGCAGCCGATATAGTTGTCGAGCGCTTCGCGGACGGCCTTGGTCACATGGCCGCGGGTGATGGCGACGTGATGACGATGGCCGAAGCGTCCCATGTGTACCAGCACATTCTGCAAGTCGGGGATGTGCGCCACGCCACAGACCCCGAAAAAGTCCTCCGGGATCGAGTCGGCGGTGATAGCGCCCTCGCCCAGGAAGAAGCGCATGTCGCCGTCGATGGTGGCCATGTTGCCAAACGAAATGCCTCCCGGGAGCAACCGTCCGACGTGGCAGCCTGCTGGTTGATTGGCCATCATGTCATGGCCGGTAACGGGACTGGGCGCCGCCATGAGAGAGGCCGGCACGGGCCCGCAGTGGAACAGGATGCACTTGTCGTCCTCGTCATAGTAGTTGTTGTTCCAGTCGAGGCAGGCAGCGGGTCCGCCGGAGGCGAGACGCAGGGCCTGCATGGCTACTGCGCTGCAGACATCGACCTCACAGGCCGCCGGCACCAGGCGCTCGTTGAGCATCCCCAACAGGATGCAGCCGGCAACGCCCAACTGCTGCGGCAGCTCGTCCCAGCAGCGCAGCGCGAGGGCGCTGAGATGGTACTCGTCGATTACCTGATCGAGCACGATCGCCAGCCGGGCCAGCTTTTCGATGCTCTGTACAGGGGTATCGCGCCAGTCGGCGTATTGCTGCATGAACGCGATCTTGTCCGAGAGGGCCTCGGGGGCTTGCAGCTTGTTGACCCGCCAGAGGATCTCGGCCATGTCGAGCGTCTCGACGGAGATGCCGTAGCGTTGCAGCGTGGCTTCGTCGACGCGCACGGTCTTGAACGGGGTCGTGCGGGCGCCGATGGCGCCGACATGGATGTCTTTCAGGCCGGCTACGACCTTGCAGACGCGATCGAAATAGTCGATGCTGGCCTTGAAGCGCGGGTCGTGCGGAGAAACAGTGTGCGGCTTGTCGATCGTGAAGGGAATGCCAGCCTGGTTGAATACGTTCATCATGGAGAGCTTGCCGCAAAAAGCGTCGCGGCGATCGGCCAGTGACATCCTGGTCATGTCATCGGGGTAGGCCTGCAAAAAGATGGGCACGTCGGCGTGCGCAAGGGCCGCCAGAGCACCGTTCTCGTTGCCAAAGTTGGGCAGCACGCAGACTACGCCCTGATACTCACCGCGGTGGGCGGCCAGAAAGTTGGCAAACACTCGGCCCTCCGCGGCCGACTCGATGGCGCCGCCAAAGGCCGTCGCGTCTGACGGCAGCATCAACACCTTGTGACCCCACGAGTTGAGCAGTTCTGACACCGTTTCGCGGGCTTCGGCCAGAGGGCCGGGCGTAAAGACGGCGCGATGCGCGACGTAGAGGGCAAAGGTACTCTTCTCTGGCATAGCGGCGCTCCTTTCGCGTGTTGGGCAAACCGACTTGCTGTTCGGGTTTTTCTGTCCACTGTTGTGACGAGGCCATTATAGGTTCGGGTAAGGGGGGTGTCAATGGCTCGTACACCCGGCCTTGAGCGGCGGGCCTGCACGTGGTAGAATGGTCGGTGTAGGAGCGTTCGCGTGTCGCGGGAGTCAGGAGGAATGGCGATGGACCATGTGTCTTTCGGGCGGTCGGGGCTCAAGGTGTCGCGGCTGTGCTTGGGGACGATGACGTTTGGACGTGAGGCGGATGAGGAGACGTCGTTTCGAATCCTGGACCGCTTTGTAGAGCTGGGGGGCACCTTTGTCGATACGGCGGACATGTACTCGGGGGGCGGGTCCGAGGAGGTGGTCGGGCGCTGGATCAAGCAGCGCGGCACCCGCAACGCGATTGTGCTGGCCACCAAGGTCTGGGCGGTGATGGGGCCGGGTCCAAACGATGGCGGACTCTCGCGTATGCACATCATGCGCGCCGTGGACGATAGTCTGCGCCGACTGCAGACCGACGTGATCGACCTGTACCAGATTCACCGCTGGGATGCCCGGGTGCCCGTCGAGGAGACCGCGGAGGCGCTCAGCGACCTTGTGCGGCAGGGCAAAGTGCGCTATGTGGGCGCATCCAACCTGCGCGCCTGGCAGCTGGCCGAGTACCTGCACCTGGCGGAGCGCCATCACTGGTCGCATTTCATCAGCATTCAGCCGTTGTATAATGCGCTGAACCGCAATATCGAGAACGAGTTGCTGCCGTATGCCGCGCGCGTCGGTCTGGGGATCATGACCTACAACCCTCTGGCCGGGGGCATGCTGACAGGCAAGTACAAGCCGGGCGAGCCCTTGCCGGCCGGGGCGCGGCTGGAGTCGTTCCAGAACTATTTTGAACGCTACTATGCCGATGCGGCGTTGGAGCTGGCTGGGCAGTTCGTGCAGGCCGCCGAGGAACGCGGGGTGACGCCGGCGCAGCTGGCGCTGGCCTGGGTGTTGGCCGAGCCGCGCGTGACGTGTCCCATCCTTGGCGCGCGCAGCGTCGAGCAGTTCAACGACACCGTGCAGGGGGCCGACCTCAACCTTTCTGCAGAGGAGCGGGCCGCGATCCCGGCGGTGCTGCCGGGGCGCTGGGTGGGAAAGGATCCCTATGTCGACTATGGGCTGTGACGGTGCACGCGCGGAAAGGCTGTCGGCTTCGCGCGAACGCTTTGCGCGAGCGATGCGGCACGAGGCGACGGCGCGTCCGCCGCTTGACATCGGCGCGACGACGCTGACCAGCATGAGCGCCGGCTGCCAGCGGCGAGTGCGGGCCTTCCTGGGCCTGTCTGGTGAGGCGCGCCCCAGCAACTCTGGAGTGGACGAGGGCATCCTGGCGTGGGCGGGGACCGATTTCAGGGGCGTGGGGCACATTGTGAGCTTGCCGAGCGTGCACACGCGCGCGCTCAGTGACGGCGAGTCGGTCGACTGCTGGGGCGTGCGGCGCAAGCTGGTGGGCCAATATGCCGAAATTGTCAGCTCGCCGTTGGAGGGCGCAACGTGTGAGGATCTGCGCACGTTCCCCTGGCCCGAACCGCGCATCGATGAGGCATTGCTGGCGCGTTGGGAGACCGAGGCGCGCAGGTTGCACGCGGAGGGGCGCTACGTGGTTATCGCCGAGCACCCGGTGTACGGCGTGCTGGAGCTCGGCTGCTGGATGTGCGGCTACGAAGATTTCCTGGGGCGGCTGGCCGCCGACCACGACTTTGTGCGGGCTTTTTTCGACATCGTGTTTGACTTGCAGATGCGCATTATCGAGCCGTATTACCGTGTCCTCGGGCCGTACATCGATTTGACCACCAGCGGTGACGATTTCGGGATGCAGCTTGCGCCACTGCTCTCTCCCAGAGCTTTCGAGGCGCTGGTGGCACCCTATTTCGCCGAGCGCATCCGGCGCACCAAAGATCTGGCGGGCTGCTATTACTGGCACCACTCGTGCGGATCAGTCTACGCGCTGCTGGATCAGCTCATCGCCTGCGGCGTGGACATCCTCAACCCGGTGCAGACGTCGGCGGCGGGGATGAGGCCTGAGACGTTAAAGGCAGAGTACGGCGACCGGCTGGTGTTTTGGGGGGCTATGGACGTACAGCAGTTCCTGCCCTATGCCTCGCCGGACGAGGTGCGTGCTCACGCTGACTATTTGATCGATGTGCTCGGCCACGAGGGTGGGTACGTGATGGCGCCGGCGCACAACATGCAGGATGACGTGCCGCCCGAGAACATTGTGGCGTGGGTGGAGGCCGTGCGGGCGCGGGAAACCTTGCAGCAGGCACAGTGAAACGTATACTGACTATACTGAGAATACACGGAGGCGACGCGTATGCGTCGCCTCCGTGGTTTCCTCAGT
>DIVQ01000168.1 GCA_002423325.1 Anaerolineales bacterium UBA6128
TTTCCGCGTGCTTCATCTCATCGATGGCGCGCTTCTCGACGGGTTCTGCGAGCTTCTCATAGCCCCAGTCGTCGCACATTTCCGCATGCACCATGTACTGGCTGATGGCGGTCAGTTCGTCCGAAAGCAGATCGTTCAGGATGTCAAGCAGTTGTACATTGCCTTTCATTCGAGCAATTCCTCCTTTGGATGGGTATGCGGTCGTCCTTAACACGCATCGATGCAAGCAAGCACATCATACCCGGGACGGCCACCGCCGTCAAGTAAGATGAAAGCTGATAGCACAAGGCTGACTTACACGGCCGCTCGCGCAGTCGCCTGCACATCCTGGCCAAGAGTGCAGAGAACCCCTCGCAGGACCTCGATGGAGCGCAGCCATTCGTCGAGATCGATGTGCTCGTTCGGGGTGTGGTCGAGAGACGAGTCGCCCGCGCCATAGGCCACAATAGGGCACTGCCAGATGGGGCCTACGACGTTCATGTCCGAGGTGCCTGTCTTGAGCTTGAAGCGCGGAGAACCGCCGTTTGTGCGGATGGCGCGCAATAGCGCGCGCACCGGCGGAGTATTCTTGGGGGCGATGAACGGAGGCTCACTGTAGACAGTCTGCAAATGGGCCTCAGGAGTGCAGAAGCCGGACAAGCGTGCAAGGAGCCCCTCGGCCTCCATTCCTGGAGGATAGCGCAACGTCAGGTGCATTGCGGCGCCCTGTTGCAGGCCATCGTCAGAGCTGCGGATGGCGCGCAGCGAGGGGTCGAGGGTGTCAAAGTGTCCGGAGCGGCCATTGTTGACAAGTGAGGCATCGGACTGCACCTGCCTCCAAAAGTCGGTAGCGATTTCGGCAGGCGTGGCCGCACCAGCAGCGCTGTGCATCGCAGGCAAGCTCAAGTCCCACTTCAGGCTGAGCACGCCTTTGTAGCCGATGGTGACGCCTTCCCAGCCGCCCGGCTCGCCGATGATGACACAGCTTGGCGCGGGCATGGTGCGGGCCAGGTGGTGCGCGCCTTGAGAATATGCCTCTTCGCCCACAGCCCCGACCACGGTGATCTGGGCTCTGCAGCCCCCCTCTGCCGCGCGCGCGGCAGCGAGGACAAAGGCCACGAGAGGTCCCTTGGCATCGACAGAGCCCCGGCCGTACAGGCTACCATTGCGCTGACAGACAGGAATGTGCCCAGGCACCGTATCCATATGTCCCAGCAGCACGATGTGGCAAGCTGCTTCCGCGTCGCCGGTGCGGCCAATGACGTTGCCGGCCGCGTCGCGGTCGACCGCCAGCCCCAGCGCCTGCATGCCCTCGAGCAGCACCTCAGCGACATGCTCTTCGTGTCCCGAGGGGCTGGGCGTGGAGACCACCCGCTGCAGAAAGCCGAGCGGGTCCATCGCTAGGCCGCCAATACCGCGCCGACCTGCTCAACGACCGTGTCAATCTGTGCGGCGCTGATGACCAGCGGCGGCAGGAAGCGCATGACGGTGGGGCCAGCACTGAGGGCCAGCACACCCTGGTCCGCCAGGGCGGCCAGATAGCGCCCGGCCGGCTCACGCAGCTCAACTCCAATCATCAGCCCCAGGCCGCGGACCTCGCGGACCTGCGGTGAAGCGATAGCCTGCAGTCCCGCCATAAGCCTGCTGCCCATCTCGGCAGCCCGCTCGGGCAAGTGCTCTTGCTGGATGACATTGATCGTCGCCAAAGCAGCGGCACAGAGCACGGGGTTGCCTCCAAAGGTTGAGGCATGTGAGCGCATCGGCAGTCGGCCGATGCGTGTGCCCAGCAATACAGCGCCCATGGGCAGACCGCCGGCCATGGACTTGGCCAGGCACAGTAGGTCAGGCCGCAGGTTATAGTGCTCGCAGGCGAACATACGCCCGGTGCGCCCAAAGCCAGTCTGCACCTCGTCGATGATGAGCAGTGCCCCCCGGTCGGCACAGAGCTCTTGGGCAGCCAGCAGATACTCGCCATCGCCCGGGATGACGCCGCCCTCACCCTGGACCACTTCCAGGATGACTGCTGCCGTTTGCTCGCTGACCGCAGACTCCAGCGCGGCGATGCGATTATAGGGCACAAAGCGCACGCCGGGCAGGAGCGGCGCAAACGGCTCGCGGTATTCTTTACGCCAGGTCGCAGACAGGGCGCCCATTGTGCGCCCGTGAAAACCACGCATGGCCGCGACGATCTCGGTGCGGCCTGTGCTCAGGCGTGCCATCTTGAGCGCACCCTCCACTGCCTCAGCGCCCGAGTTGCAGAGAAAGGCGCGCTCGAGGCCTGGCGGAACAATGCGCACAAGCGTTTCCAGCAGGCGGGCACGCTGCTCGTGGTAGAACCAGCCAGGGCAGCTCACCAGCTGTGCCATCTGCGCGCTCACGGCCTGCGCCACGCTGGCGTTGCCATGGCCGATGTTCATGATGCCGTGGCCCGCGACGCAGTCGATGTACTCCTTACCATCGAGATCCCACAGCGTGGCGCCTGCACCGCGGGCAAGCACCAGGGGCTGGCGTGGATAGGCGCCGCTTTCGTACTGATCTTCGAGGGCGATCACTTCGGATGAAGACAGCATGGCTCCTGCTCCCATCACGCGATGACCGTGCCAAAGCCCAGCAGCGCGTGGTGCACGGGTCCGCCGACACGTCCGTCGGCGATCACGGCACGACCAACGCCCTGCTGCACAGCCTCCACAGCGCCAAGGAGCTTCTTCTTCATGCGCCCCTGGGCAAAGCGAGCAATGTGTTGCTCGACATCGGCTGGCGCGATGTGGGAGATGAGCGTGCTCTCATCCGGATATTGGCGCAGCACACCGGCCACATTGGACAAGAGCACGAGGTCCCGCGCATGCAACGCGGAGGCCAGCGCGCCTGCGACACGGTCTGCATCCACGTTGAGGGCCTCGCCNNGCTGACATCCACACCGACGATCGAACCGCTGTGATCGCCGCGCAACACCTTGGGCTTGCCGTCCTCGACAATCTTCAGCACCTCTTTGCGTTTGGCGGTCAGCAGACGCCCGTCCAGGCCGGAGAGCCCCAGCGCATTGACGCCCAGGCGTTGCAGCCGCTCGACAAGCAGCTTGTTGATGCGCCCGGCGGTGACCATCACAAAGATCTCGAGCGTCTCGCGGTCAGTGTAACGGCTAACATTGCCGCTTAGCGAGGTCACGAAATGCGGAGCGTGGCCCAGCTGCGTGGAGATAACATCGGTCTCGTGAGAGCCGCCGTGCACGAGCACGACCTGCTCTCCGCCGCGCACGAGCTCCAGCACATCTGCACACAAGGGGTCCAGCTCGAGATCGCCATTTCCCCCTACTTTTACAACGATCATGACAATTCCCTCCCCAGGCGCCTAGATAGGATGCAGGCCGGTGAACTCCAGCCCGGTGCTTTCTGGCAGGCCAATCATGGCATTCATGGCCTGAACGGCATTCCCGGCGGCGCCTTTCATCAGGTTGTCGATGGCCGCGATCACCACCAGGCGCCGATGGCCGACGTCGGACTCGAAACCAATATCGCAAAAGTTCGCCCCCGCCAGGATCTTGGGCTCCGGATAGCGATGGATGCCCGTCTTGGAGCGGACCAGACGGATAAACCGTTCCTGTCCATAGTCCTGGCGATAGAGGCCCCAGGCATCGCGCTCACTCAACTCCTCGTGCAAGAGGCAGTGACAGGTAGCCTGCGCACCACGCACGATGCCCACCGAGGTCACCGAAAAGTGCAGCCCCGGCTCCGAAGTTGGCAGGTGCAGCTCTTGGATGAGCTCGGCCAGATGGCGGTGGCCGACCGGCGCGTAGGCGCGCACCACGCCCGCACGCTCCGGATGGTGGCCACCCGGCGTGGGCCTGGCTCCGCTCTCGGATGAACCGACCTTAACCTCCACGACCGTTTCACGCACAAGCCCGCGGCGGTAGAGCGGCCACAACGCGAGAAGGGTGACGGCAGCATTGCAGCCAGTGCCGCAGGCATACTTTGCTCCAGCCAGTTCCTGGCGGTGCAGCTCGGGCAAGCCATATACGAACTTGTCGAGCCAGGCCGGCGTGGGGTGCTCGTGGCCGTACCACTGTACATAGTCTTCGGCGTTGTGCAGCCGAAAGTCCGCAGACAGGTCGACGACCCTCTCCGCCAGTGCGGCAAAGGTGTCGATGCGGCTCATCACTTCACCATGGGGCAGGCCAACAAAGAGCACATCGCAAGGCTTGAGCTCGGCCAGAGGACAAAAGCGCAGTGAGGTGGCCCCGCGCAGATTGGGGTGGGCAGCGTAAGCGTACTGTCCAGCCAGATGTTCGGACGTGATCTGTTGCACCTCGACCTGGGGATGCCCGAGGAGGATGCGCAACAGCTCCCCGCCCGTGTACCCTGAAGCGCCCGCAATGGCAACGTTGATCATCCCTTGGCCTCCCCGCAGCTCAGCAGATAGTCGATCATCGTTCCGGCGATGTCGACGTCGGTCGCCTCCAATGCGCCATGAAACTCTGGGGTGTGGTTGACTTCATTCACCCACAGCTTGCCCTGCTGATCCTCGAGCAGGTCGACAGCCAGGATACCTCCGCCGACGGCCTGTGCGGCACGCAGGGAAAGATCGACGATTTCCGATGAAAGAGGACAAGGCTGCGCCGAACCACCACGAGCCGTGTTGGTGATCCAGTGTTGCGATTGGCGGTAGATGGCATAGACGACCGAGTCCCCCACAACCAGGGTGCGGATGTCGCGCCCGGGCTTGTCCACATGATCCTGGATGTAAAAGACGCTGTGTTGGTAACCACCGAGGGTCGCCTTGTGCTCAAGCAATGCCTCAGCGGCATCGCGGTCGTTGACCCGCGCCAGCAGCCGCCCCCAGGAGCCGAGCACCGGCTTGAGCACCACGGGGTAGCCAAGCTGCTCGATGGCGCTCAGCGCGCTTGGTTCCGAGAGGGCCAGTGCCGTGGCGGGCGTGGGCACGCCCGCCCGGGCCAGGGCCAGGCTGGTCAGCCACTTGTCGCCGCAGGTGTGCACGACGTGATGGGCACTCAGGCAGGGAACGCCCCTGCTCTCGAACCAGGAGGTCAGGTAGAAGGCGTGCGAGTGGCTGAGGCAGCGCACCAGCACAATGTCGTACGGGACAGGCTCCTCAGCGGCCACAGGAAGCTGCAGCTCGCGCGGATCGAGGCGATCAAAGTCGACAGCGCGCTCGCGCAGCGCTGCCATCAGCAGCTTTTCCTCGGTGCGCACGACCGAGCACAGCAGAGCGACTTTCAACTTACTCCCCCCAGTCTTCTTCCACTTGGGGGGCCAGAGTCACCTGCAGCGGGTCAATGGCTGTCACCTCCAGCTCGGTGCCACATTCGGGACAGGTAATCAGCTCGCCAACCTCGACATCCGCATCGGGCTGCACCAGCGCGGCGCACTCGGGACATTCGACGTACTTGTTCATCATTCTCCTCCTGTTGTTGTGGCCAGCCCGATGGGGGCTGGCGGCCTGTGTACAGATTGCCGCGCCCGGTGCGGCAGCAGGCGCCATCGCCGTGTCCGCCAGGTAAAACAAAAACCAGCCCCCATCTGGGAGCTGGCTGCTGGTACCTTATGGTGTGAACCGCTACGAAACAGCCCGAAGTACGCTACCCAGACAGGTGGCCTGGCTTCGCTCGGGCTCGTCGGATGCGGTTGCAGAGAACGCAGCCAATCAACTTGCCAATCCATTCAAGAGACTAACGTCTGTATTGAGTTACTATAGCACAAGGCGGCCCAATTGTCAAATCGGAAGGGTCTCCCCTTCTTCCCGGCCAATCACCATCAACACCTGCCCGCCGTCGACCATCTGGCCGGCCAACGCGCGTACCTCGCGCACGAGGCCTGCTTCGCTGGCGCGCACTTCGTTCTGCATCTTCATGGACTCGAGCACCAGGAGCAGATCGTGAGAGGAGACCGCCTGCCCGGGCTGCACAGCCACCGAGACCACGAGGCCTGGCATGGGCGCGCGGATCTGCATATCCTCTGGCACGATACGCTGCTGGCCAGCCGCCGCGGCAAGTTGTTGGCGAAGACGCGTGGCCACACGGATGGGATAGACGCGTCCAGCCACGACTATGCGGAATACATCGCCCGTGGACTCGATCGAGACGGCGTAGGAGTGGTTGTCCACAAGAAGGGAGACGACCGCATGGTTCCCATCATCCTGCAGATCAACTTGATGTTCGCATGAGTTGACCCAGACCTTGCGATCGCCTTCTGCGATGGTGATGGGTATCTCTCCTGCCTCGGTCGTCGCTACGTATTCCATGTCTGCGAGCCTCTCCAGCGTCCGCTGCGTTTCCAACCGTCGTCGTTGCCGCTTGCCGGTGTGCTCACGGCACCTTCGCCTCGCGACAGGCGACGGTGGAAGACCAGGGCGGCAGAGATGGCCGCAGCTTCGAGATGATCCTGTGAATCTTCCTCGGCAGCGAGCGCCTGGTCGAGAAAGGCGGTGTCCAGCCGTCCGGCGAGGAAGCGCATGCTGCGGAAGATGCGCTGATAGTAGGGGATACTGGTCTTGACGCCGGCGATGCGATACTCCTCGAGGGCACGCTGCATGCGCATCACGGCTTCGGGGCGCGTCTCACCCCAGGTGACAAGCTTGCTGATCAACGAGTCGTAGAAGAGGGAAACTTCGAAACCTTCGTAGATGCCGCTATCCACGCGCACGCCTGGTCCAGATGGCTCGATGACGGAAGTGAGCCGCCCAATGGAAGGGACAAAGCCAGCCTCGGGGTCTTCGGCGATGATGCGACACTCGATGGCCCAACCGCGCCGGTGCACGTCGGCCTGCGCATAGCGCAACTTGCGGCCAGCCGCGATGCGCAGCTGTTCCTTGACAATGTCAATGCCGGTCACCATTTCCGTGACGGGGTGCTCTACCTGCAAACGCGCATTAACTTCGAGGAAGTAGTAGTTTCCGTCCTGGTCGAGCAGGAATTCCACCGTGCCGGTGTTGGTATAGCCGGCCAGGCGCGCCACCTCCACGGCCGCGTCGCCCATGCGCCGGCGTAGCTCAGGCTGCAGGGCGGGTGAAGGGGCTTCTTCGATGAGCTTCTGAAAGCGACGCTGGATGGAGCACTCACGCTCACCCAGGTGGATCACCTGTCCATGGTGGTCCGCCAGGATCTGGAACTCGATGTGGCGCACGCCTTCGATCAGACGCTCAAGGTAGACCGTTCCGTCGCCAAAGGAGGCCTGTGCCTCGCGGCTGGCCACGGGCAGGGCTCGGATCAGCTCTTCGGTCGAACGGACCACGCGCATGCCCTTGCCGCCGCCACCGGCCGCTGCTTTGACCACGAGGGGAAAGCCCAGGCGTTGTCCGGCAGTCAACAGATCGCCGCCGTCTTCCTCCTGGCTGGAGCCGGCAATGACAGGGATGCCAGCTCGGGCCATCATGCGCCGCGCAGCCAGCTTGTTGCCCAGCAGCTCCTGTACCTCGGGCTTGGGCCCGACAAAGACTAAACCGGCCTCCTGGCAGGCCTGCGCGAACAGGGGGTTCTCGGCCAGAAAGCCATAGCCGGGATGGATGGCATCTGCCCGCGCCTTTCTGGCCACCTCGATGATGCGATCCATGCACAGGTAGCTATCGCGCGCCGGGCCCGAGCCGATGGGGTAGGCCTCATCGGCGCACAGAACGTGCAGGGCATTGCGGTCGGCGTCTGAGTAGACCGCGACGGTTGACAGGCCCATCTCACGGCAAGCGCGCAACAGGCGCACAGCAATCTCGCCGCGGTTGGCAATAAGCACCTTGGAAAGAACCACGTTATCGGCACCCCATGTCCAGCATCTTAGCAGGCCGCAGGCCAGGGGACAAACACCGACTAGCTCATCTTCATGACAATGTCGCTGAGAACGTTGGCCGCCTCGTCGCCGCGATCGGCGGCATTGCTAAGGTGGCGATAGATCTCTCGTAGCTTGAGCATTTCCACGACGTCGTCGATGTCCTTGGGCCGGGCAAACAAGGCAGCGATGGCTTCCCGGTAGACATCCTCCACACGGTTCTCCAATGCCTTGGCTCGCACAGCATGGTCGGTAGCTACACCGGGGTGATCTGTGAGGCGCTGCACCCCGCGCAGGATCTCCTGGGCCGCATCCTCAAGCAACGACGCCATCCGGCGCAGATAGTCGTCTGCAGCGACGTTGAGCTGGACCATCTCCTCCACAGTGGTGTTGGCATAGTCGATGATGTCATCGATGTTACGCGAAAGGGCGTGGATGTCCTCACGGTCTAGCGGGGTGACAAAAGTATGGTTCAATTCATCAATCAGGATGCGCCGTACTTCGTCCGCCTCCTTCTCCAGTCCGGAGACGACCGCAGCGCTCGCGGCGTCTTGCGTGCGCGTGTATACCACCAGGGCTTCCATACCTTGCACGGTTAGTTGTGCCTGCTGCAAGAGCAATTCAAGAAAGCGATCGGGCTTGGGCTTGAACAGGTTACTGAACCAACTCATAGCGACTCCCCTCTTACGAAAGCGTGAAGAGCACATGCAAGAGAGCGCCAAGCAGGGCCGTTGCTGGCATGGTCAGCAGCCAGGCACGAGCCACCTGCGCCGCCAGCCTCCAGCGCACCTGACTGGCACGCTCTTTCGATCCCACCCCAACGATGGCCGAGCTCACCACCTGCGTCGTGCTGACCGGTCCTCCGAGCAGCGTCGCTATCGTGAGCACCGTTGCGGAGGCCAGTTGCGTGACCAGGGCGTGCAGAGGGCGAATGCGGTAGAACTTGCCGCCCAACGTGCGGATAGTGCGCCATCCGCCGATGGATGCGCCCGCAGCCATGGAGGCAGCGCTGAGGGCGACAACCCAGAAAGGTACCTGGAAGCTGGGTATGGCGCCCCCCACCACCAGTGCCAGGGCGATGAGGCCCATGGTGCGCTGGGCGTTGTTGGTGCCGTGGGCAAGCGACAGCCAGGCCGTGGTGAGCACCTGCCCCTCGTGAAATAGCCAGGCCACGCGAGGTGACGCACCTCGCACCAGGTAGAGAACCAGCTGCATCAACAAAAAGCCGGCCACGATGCCGAGCATGGGGGCCAGCAGCAACGTCCCCAGCACCTTGGCCAGGCCGCGCACCAGCAAAACCTCCCATCCCGCCTCAACCACCGCAGCGCCCATCAATCCACCGAGTACCGCATGTGACGAGCTAGACGGGATGCCCAACAGACCAGCAGCCAGGGTCCAGACAATAGCGGACAGCAACGCGGACTGCAGCACCGTGGTCGTGACCTCACTCACGTCGACAACCTGCTGGCCGATCGTCGAGGCGATGGCCACGCCAAAAAGGAAGGGAGCCACTAGCTGAGTGACCGCGCTGAGAAACAAAGCCCGCCGGGCAGACAGTGCACGAGACGAGATGATGGTCGCCACAACGTTGGCGTTGTCGTTCAACCCCGTCAGAAAGCCATGAATCGTAGCCAGGACGATGACCACGATCGTTGGGGTAGACATTTCGGGCAAGAACATGCTTGGATCCTCCCAACGAGATCGAGAGCTTAGCCGGTCGAGCCGGCGATCAACGCAAACTCAATGCCAACCGTCGAGCGTGTATCGATCGATAGCCTTTTCATCCCACTCGATGCCCAGGCCGGGTTGATCGGGCAGGGCCAGCGCACCGTCGCGCACCTGCAGGCGGGATCGAAAGAGCTCTGGCCAGTTGGCGATGCGAGTGTCCGGGAAGTATTCAACCCAAGTGGCATTGGGCGCCGCCGCAACGAGATGCACGTGTACCTCGGCCAGCCAGTGCGGCGCCATGGTAGCTCCGTAGGTCTCGGCCAGGGCGGCGATCTTGCGCCACTCGGTCACGCCACCGCAAACCCCCGCATCCGCCTGAAGGATCTGTGCTCCTCCCGCGTCCAGCAGGGCTTTGAAGCCCCAGTGTCCATTCTCAATCTCACCGGTAGCCACTGGCGTGCGCACGGCCGCGGCCAGCTCGGCGTGCAAGTCGATCTCATCAGGGAGAAATGGCTCTTCAATCCAGCCAGGGTCCCATTCTTCCCAAAGCTCGACCGCGCGTACAGCGCTGGGCAGGTCGCGCCAGGCGTTGTTGGCATCGAGGAAGAGCTGTACTTCATCGCCGATGGCCATGCGCGCCGCCTCGATGCGCCGTGCATCCTCGCTGGCGGAGAGGCGTCCAACCTTGATCTTGACGGCGCGGAAACCCATC
>DIVQ01000055.1 GCA_002423325.1 Anaerolineales bacterium UBA6128
CGCGAGTTCACTCGCGCCGCGAGTGAACTCGCGCCGCGTGCCTCTACGCTTGCCTGATGGCCAGCTCGATGCTGGCGATGCGCACCGTGCCGCGCTGCCTGCCGTCTATCCCCAGCTCGGAGGCATCGAACGTGCGCATGTGGCGGTTTTCAGGGCAATACTGCTCCTGGTACGTGTTGTACACCGTGATTTCGTTCCACCCCTCGCGCACCCGGCCCACATCGAAGGCGAAATCGAGGGCGCGATAGGCAGGTGTGTGCTGCGTCGCCGGGCGGTTGGGCACCAACAAGTCGCTTGTCTCGACGCACGGGAAGCTGGGCCACGAGCCGTTGACGCTGACGCCCAGAGGCGGCAGATCGGCTTGTGTTTCCAGCACCAGTTGGACCACCAACTGCAGGCCCTGATCGGTCGGCTCGGCGCACATGGGCAGCCGGAAAGCGCGCCGCCAGAGCGGCTCCAGCGCGGGTGCCCGCGCGCGTAGCCATCCAGCGCGGTGGGCACGATCAGAGCCTCGCCGGGCGCCACCCGCTCGGCGAGGGGGGCCACGACGTCCGTCCCGATGGGCGCGCCGGGCGCCACCTGGTCGGCGGGGATGCAATGGGCCTGGCAGACAAGGCGCTTGAGCGGCAGTTGGTCGAGCGTGGCGCCCTGTGGCAGGCGGTGGTAGGGNNGTAGGGCGCGTCGATGTGTGTGCCGCCCTGTGGCAGGCGGTGGTAGGGCGCGTCGATGTGTGTGCCGATGTGGGTAAAAGTGCGCAGTTCCTCGGTGCACCAGCCGATCGTGGCGTGCAGTGTTCTGACCGAAAGCTCCAGCGGCGGGAAGGCGGGGTTGCCGGGGCAGTTGTGGTACAGCGGCTCGGAGAGGTCATAGACGCGGCGCGGGACGCTGACCATGGGTCCGCCTGCTCGCATCGCACAAGAAGGGCGCAGCGTGCCCGCATCCGGCACGCTGCGCCCCGGTAGACTAGGCGTTGCGCGTGGCGGCAAAGCTGACGGGCCATTCCTGACCCACATGCCCCTTGCCCGTCATCGTGTTGCCGGTGACGGTGCCGGTGAACTCGTAGGTGGGGCGGAACATGCCCACGGGCAGGGTCACGCGGAAGGTGGCCACATCGCCGGCCACACTGCCCTTGACCTCGCTGCGCAGGTACTCTGATCGGTAAGAACCGCAGAACCCGGCATCCTGCTGTTGCACACGCATGACGTGAGTGGCGCTGCTGGCCAGGAACTGCACGTCCAGGGTCCACTCGCCCGAGACGTCCACCGTCGGTGCGGCCGGCGCGGGCTTGGGGGCGGCTGCCGGGGGATGCGTGAGCAGTTCGCGCAGGCGTCGTGCGACGATGGCCGCCTCGCCGTCCTCGAGCATGTAGGGATTGACGCGCAGCCCGTCGGGCATGCCGTTGATCAGGATGCTGGGATCGCCGTTCAGCAACGCGGCGTGGATCTGTCCCGCCGTAGCGCCGACCTTCGCCGGGTCCCAACGCACAAGCAGGTAGGGCGTGACGTTGGCGACGCCGGGTTGCTCGATCTCGGTGGTAACGGAGGGGATATCTGCAACGGCCGCGCGGATCGTCTCCAGATAGCCCTCCCACATCTGCCACTCGGCCTGATGGTCGCGGCCCAGCACAAAGGCTTCAACCGCCGCCAGGAGCGCCATGATCTCTTCCTTGCCCACCTTCATACTGCGGCCCTGGGTGCCGTGCGGCGAGGCGCTCTGATAGGCCGCCCACAGCAGGCCCCTCTGGCCGAGCACCAGCCCGGTGGATTGCGGCCCGCGCAGGCACTTGCCGCCGGAGTAGGCGACGGCCGTGGCGCCCATCTGCAGGTAGCGGTTGGGCACGTCGGGGCGCTGGGCGGCTGCGTCGACAAAGACCGGCACGCCATACTCGTTGGCGATAGCGATCATGCGCGGCACGCCGATCTTGCTGCGCGCCTCCGAGTCGCCGTCGATAAAGACCAGCGCGGTGCGCTCGTTGATGGCCGCGCGCAGCTCCGCTTCGGTCTCTACGGTCACGACGCGCGCGCCAGTGATCTGGATGACCGCCTCGTAACCGCTGCGCAGACAGGCCTCCTCGATCACCTCATTCTTCATACCCGTGGTGTCGGGCAGACGCAGCAGCTTTTCGGGGTCGCCCCCTGTGAGGGCAGCGCAGGTAATGTTGTTGATGGCGGCTGAGCAGGATGCGCAGACGTAGCCCCACTCCGCCCCCGTGATCTCTGCGAGGCGTTCGCCGACTTTTTCCATCAGTTCAGAGATCGGCACGTAGGCATTGGAGGCCTCGACCATGGCCTCGGCGGCCACGTCGATCAGGCGCGAGCCGGACCACGTGGTGTAGGTGCCGCCCGCGTTGATGGTGGTTCGAACGCCCAGGCTCTTGAACGTCGAGGGCTTGATCTTGCCAAAGGTGCTGGTGCTGGGTGACATCGGTTCCATCTCCTTCGCGTGTTCCTATTGGGCAGCCCTCACCCCGCTTGCGAGTGCCCTCGCGCGGGGTTGGGTCAGAATCGACGCAACCTGAACCCTACCGGCAGACCCAGTAGGCCGGCGGGGCGTCCTGCCAGCGCACCTTGGTCATGCCGTTGCCGTCGTAGGCCAGTCTGCCGCTGGCATAGGTCAGCATTGGTTCCAGCTTTTTGTCGCCGGTGACCTTGCCGCCGCCGCAGTCCCAGTAGCCGAACTCGCCCTTGCGCACATTGATGACGGCCACATCGGCGATAGCGCCCACGCTCAGGTGTCCGAGTTCGGTGTGGCCAATCTCTTGCGCGGGGGTGACCGTGGTGCGGTAGATGACCTCCTCCAGCGGCATGCCCATCGCCAGGAACTTGCTGCACACGTCGATCACGCTGGTCACCAGGCCGGTCGCGGCGTTGCCGGTGTGCAGGTCGGTGCTGAGCGAGTCGGGCGGGAAGCCCTGCTCGAGCGCACGCGAGCCGTTGCGGAACCAGAAACTGCCGCCGCCGTGGCCCACGTCAAAGATGATGCCGCGCTTGCGCGCCTCGAACAGCGCCGGGTTCACCTTGCCGTCGGGCAGGATGATGGGGTGCTGCTGCGCGAACACGTGCGTGTGGATGTCACCGGGGCGCAACTGCTTGAGGATCAATTCCTCGTAGGAGCGCTCGGGTGGGCGCGGCCAAAAGTCGACCATCACTGGCATCTGGCACAACTCGCCCGCCTGAACGGCGCGCCCCACGTTGTCCCAGGGCTGATGCTTCTCGTCCCAGGGTTCGCGTGTCCAGTAGTGCGCCGCCTTGACGCCTACCACTTCCTTGGGAAAGGCCTTGCAGACGCCGGCGGTGAGTTCGGGCTTCAGGTGGTCGCGCTCCTGTTCGCCTGGGCCCATGCCGTGGTCCGCGATGTTGATGTAGGCAAAGATGCGTGTGCGCGACCTGTCGATCACGCGCTCCTTGAAGCGGCCAAAGTCCAGCGGCCCGGCGGTGCCGGCGTCGACGTACGTCGTGACGCAGGAGCGCCAGGACTGGGCATCTGGCTGCACGCAGCCGTGGAACCACTCGGACTCGGGGTAGCAGTGCACATGGATGTCGATCAGGCCGGGGGTGACGAGCATACCGCTGACGTCCACGACCTGCTTGGCGGTCTCGGCCGGGATGTTGGTGTCCACTGCAGCGATCTTGTCGCCGGCAATGGCGACGTCACGCAGCGCCGAGATCCCGTTCTTGGGATCGATGAGGTGGCCGCCTTTGAGGAGAGTGTCGAACTTGGCCTCGGACGACGCGTTCTCTTGAGACATCAGATCCGCTCCTTATGATTGTGTGTGGCCGATGGTCCTGCCTGGGCTTGTGACGAGCAGGGCATGCTGCCGGCCTCGGCAGAGGGCCGGTTCAGGGGCACACCCAGTACGAGGGTGGCCCATCCTGCCAGCGAAAGCCGGTCATCGAGTTGCCATCGTAGGCCAGGCCGCCGTTCTGGAAGGTGAGCATCGCCTCCAGCTTTTTGTCGCCAAAGACCTTGCCGCCGGGGCAGTCGCGGAAGGCGAAGGAGCCGGTGCGCATCTGAAAGACGGCGACATCGGCGATTGCGCCGACGCTGAGATGGCCGAGCTCGCTGTGACCGATCTCTTGCGCGGGGGTCACGGTGGCGCGATAGATGACCTCCTCCAACGGCATGCCCATGGCCATCATCTTGCTGCAGAGGTCCATCAGGCTGCCGACTGAGCCGGTCGCGGCGTTGCCGGTGTGCAGGTCGGTGCCGAGCGAGTCGGGCGGAAAGCCCTGCTCGTAGCAGGGGACGGCGTTGCGGAACCAAAAGCTGCCGCAGCCATGGCCGACGTCAAAGATGACGCCGCGCTTGCGCGCCTCGAACAGCGCCGGGTTCACTTTGCCGTCGGGCATGATGATGGGGTGCTGTTGCGCAAACACGTGCGTGTGGATATCTCCGGGGCGCAATTGCTTGAGGATGAGCTCCTCGTAGGAGCGCTCCGGCGGCCGCGGCCAAAAGTCAACCATCACGGGCATCTGGCACAACTCGCCGGCCTGCACCGCCTGCTGCACGTTGTCCCACGGGGCGTGCTTGTCGTCGTGAGGCTGGCGCGTCCAGTAGTGCGCGCTCTTGATGCCGACGGCCTCTTTGAACGTCTTGCAGACGCCGGCGGTGAGTTCGGGCTTCATAAAGTTGCGGTCCTGCTCGTGGGGACCCATGCCGTGATCGGCGATGTTGATAAAGGCGAAAATGCGGGTGCCCGACTTGTCGATGACGCGCTCCTTAAAGCGGCCAAAGTCCAGAGGACCGGCGGTGCCAGCGTCGACCATGGTGGTGACGCCCGAACGCCAACTCTGGCCATCGGGGATGACCGAACCCACCATCCAGTCGGACTGGGGAAAGATGTGCACGTGGATGTCGATCAAGCCCGGCGTGACGATCATGCCGCTGACGTCGATGACCTGCTTGGCGGTCTCGGCGGGGATGTTGGTGTCGACCGCGGCAATGGTCTTGTTGCAGATGGCCACGTCGCGCGGCGCCGAAAGGTTGTTCTTGGGATCGATGAGGTGGCCTCCCTTGAGGAGGGTGTCGAACTTGACCGAATCAGAACACTGTTCGGAAGACATCTGGTTCGCTCCTTGCGCAGAGTGGGTTACAGCCGGACGCTTGCGCCCTATGGTCCGGCAGCGTGGGCAGTATAGTACCAAACGGGGGAAATGCTAACCCCATGCACTTGACACGGCGGTCGCGAAAGTACAAACTCGCTGCAGCCTGCGAGGACGCGATGCAGGCGCGACCGAAACGAATTCCGGGGAGAAGGCATGAAGATACTCGCCATCGTAGGCAGCCCGCGACGCGACCGTGGCCTTTCAGAGCGTGTGGCGGCGCGTTTGTTGGCCGGCGCCAGCGGCGCTGGCGCTCAGACCGAGACCCTGTATCTGTCCGACGAGCAGCCCGAATTCTGCCGCGGGTGCGGGCACAGTTGCTTTGCCGAACTCGACTGTATACAGGAACCCGAGGCGACTGAACGTTCTGCCGCCATCGAGGCGGCCGATGCGCTGGTGCTCTGCGCGCCGGTTTACTGCTGGCAGCCCAACGGGCTGACGGCCGCCCTGTTCGATAAGGTGCGGCTGAGCACGGGACCCTGGCGTGATGCTTCGCAGCACGGCAAGCCCGCGCTCGGCGTCGCCGTGGCGGGAGGTACGGGCTCTGGCGTCTTTACCGCGCTGCAGTCGATCTATGCCTGGTTCTGCCTGTGGAAGTACCGCCCCTTGCCGCCTGTGCCCGTGACACGCTTCAACTTGGAGGCCGTTCTGGAGGACGCCGGGTCGCTCGGGCGCGCGCTGGTGAACGCGGGGCGGCGCCCGTATGGCAATACCGGCGAGCTGCTGACGACCTACGATGCGCTGCCTGCGTTGCGCTATGGTCGTGTGGACGAGTTCCGTTGGCTGGCCCGCACCATCGTACAAGGCTTTGAGCGACGCGGACAGCCAGACGCGCGAGTGGCGTCGCTGCGCAAGATGCTGGCCGAGGCCGAGGCGTTGGCTGCGGCCGGTGACGCGGTCGGCGCTGCCGACAAGTACGCCGCGGCCCACCTGGCGGGGCTAGAAGCCTGGTAGTTGAAAGGAGACCCATGTTCCCATCCATCTTTACCGACGAACTCGGAGTTGACATTGCGCAGGCGCTGCCCACGATCAGGTCGTGGGGCCTCGACGCTTGCGACTTGCGGGGTCGCGTGCTGGGCCGCGCGTTCGAGGCGCTCACCACTGAGCAGCTTGCCGAGGTCAAGGGCCTGCTGGCGCAACACGGCCTCAAGGTGGGCTGCCTGCAATCGTCACTGGCCAAGGTGCACCTGCCCGACGACGCGCGTCTGCGCGCCGAGGAGGCCAAGCTGGAGGGCGTCATCCGGGCGGCGGATGCGTTGGACTGTCGGCTGGTGCGCGCCTTTTTCTACTGGCAGCCGGGCGCCGAAGAGGCGGGACAACTCGCCATCCGCCCTGACCTGCTGCAGCGCGTATTGGACGCCTTTGCGCCCCTGGCGGAGCGTGCTCAGGCAGCCGGGCTGCAGTTGGCCTTTGAGAACTGCGGCGTCACGCCCGCTGAGGTGCTGGCGGTGCTGGACGCGCTCAATGTGCCGAGCTGGGGCCTGGCATGGGACGTGCACAACGGCTGGGACAGCGACGACCGCCGAGCCGACGAAGCCGCCTGGCTGGTGCGTCACGCGCAGCGGGCGCGCTGTGTGCACGTCAAGGCGCAGGGCGCCGTGGCCGGGATGGGCGAGACGATCCCGTACGACCGCGTGCTGGCCACCTGCGCCGCCGCCGGGATGCAGGGGCCGGTGAGCGCTGAGACGCACAACCCGGATTCCGCGGTCAGCCATGTCGATATGTCTGCGCGGGTGGTGCAGGTCATCCAGCGCGCCTGGCCGACCGCGGCCCCGGGCGACATCTGGTCGGCGGCCCGGGCGCGCAACGCGTCGCGCCCCAAGCGACCGTACGAGGATGATCCGGTGCGTTTTGTCGTCGTGGGGCTGGGCATGGGCCACAGCCGTGCCAAGACCGTGACCGAGACACCCGGTGCCGTGCTGCTGGGTGTGTGCGACATCGACGAGGAGCGCGCCCAACGTTCGGGCGAGGCTTACGGCGTGCCCTACACCACCGACCTGCGCCCCTGGCTGGATGACGAGCGCGTGGAGGTGGTCTACGCGCTGACGCCCACTGGCCGCCATGCCGAGATCGGGCTGCAGGCGCTGGAGGCGGGCAAGCACGTGCTGACCACCAAGCCGATGGAGGCCTCGCTGGCGGCCTGCGATGCCCTGATCCGTTCGGCGGAGGAAAAGGGCCTGTTGCTCGGCGTGGACTTTGAGATGCGCCACAAGGCTGCCAACCTCAGCCTCAAAGCAGCGGTGGCCAACGGACGCTTTGGCCGGCTGATGGGCGCCGACAGCACCCTCAAGGTGTTGCGCACGATGGACTATTTCCGCTCCAACGGTGGCTGGCGTGGCACGCGCCGCTGGGATGGCGGCGGTGTGCTCTCCAATCAGAACATTCATCACCTCGATGAGTTGGCGTTCGTGCTGGGCATTCCCAAGCGGGTACGCTGCAGCATCTGGACGCAGAATCACGAGATCGAGGCTGAGGATGCAGGCCATGCCCTGTGGGAGTATCCCGATGGGCTGGTGCTGTCGCTGTATGCCACCACCAACTATCCGCAGCCCACCTGGTACCATCGCCTTGAACTGCATGGCACGGAGGGGGCGCTCTCGATGGTCAGCGGCGGCCCATACAGTGCGCCCCTGACGCGCTGGTATCTGAACGGGGCCTGGACGGAGACGGCCCCCGAGCAGGTCGAGCCGCCCTACCTCTCCTCGGCCGACAACTTTTGCGCGGCGGTGCGCACCGGCGCGGCGCTGGTGTGCGATGGGCGCGACGGGCGGCGCTCGCAGGCCATTCTGGATGCCCTGTACCGCTCCGCCTATGGCGGCGGGGGCTGGGCAGAGGTAGAGCCCGAGCTCGTCTAGGTTCTTTGACGGTCCGGTCCGGCGTGGTAGAATCGCCTTTGTAAGGCACACACTCAAGAGGCTGACATCGCGCGATGCCCACGCCCCACCGGACGGTCCCGCTTACCTGGCTTGCGCTGGCGCTGATCCTGCTGCTGGCGGCCGTGCTGCGCCTCTGGGACTTGGAAGGTCCTGCCCTCTGGTGGGATGAAGGACTCAACGCCTACCTCTGCAAACTCGCGCCGGCTCCTCTGCTGCGCATGAGCAACGCCGTGCTGGACAGCAACCCCCCCACCTATCGCCTGCTGCTGGGTGTCTGGATGCGGCTGGCCGGCGACGGCGCGCTGCAACTGCGCCTGCCCTCGGTGCTGATCGGCCTGTGCACGGTGCTGGCGGCGTTCGCCTGGGGACGCTGGCAGGGCGGCGTGGGCGCCGGACTGATCGCCGCGCTGCTGATGGCGCTGAACCCGATGGCCATCTACCGACAACGCGAGGCCAAGGCCTATCCGCTGGTGGCGCTGTTCGCCGCGTTGTCGTGCTATCTGTGGTTGCGCTACGTGCTCACGCGCGAGCGCCCCGACTGGCGCGCTTGGGCGCTCTACACGCTCTGCACCGCCCTCGCGATCGGCAGTCACTGGTACGCCCTGTTCCTGTGCGCGGCGCAGGGCGCGGGGCTGCTGCTCTGGCTGGCGCTGCGGCGCGTTCCCCGAGGCGAGGCCTGGGGGCGCGTCTGGCGCTGGGCGCTGACGCAGGCTGTGGCGGTGGGGCTGTGGCTGCCCTGGATGGCCCTGTCGTACGAGGCCGCCTGGGGCGGCGCCGCGGAGGCGGGCATCGGGCGCGCGCCGCTCGGGCTGCTGGGCTACTTGCGCAACATCGCGGTGTCGCTGGTGGCGGGTCCGGGCGTGGGGGGCTGGTTGGCGCTGTTGGCGGTGCTGACGTTGGCGCTGGCCGTCCTCTGGGCGCTTGTGCGCGCGACGCCTGGGGATTCCGAGCACGACGGCCGCACCCGCATCTGGGCCCTGGTGGCGCTGATCGCGGTGCCGCTGGCGCTGGGCTATGTCGCGCAACGCGTGCTGTCGTTCATGGACGCGCGCTTCTTCTTTTACGTGACGACGCCGCTGGCCGTGCTGACAGCACTTGGATTGGCGCGGATGCGCTGGGTCGCCCTGCCGCTGGGCCTGGCGCTGGTCGTGGCCTGGGGAGTGGCGCTGCCGGCGGCTCGGGGACCTTACGGCGCGCCGGAGGATGACCTACGGCCGCTGGCCGAGGCGGTGCGGAGCTGTGTGCGCGCCGATGACGCGGTGGTGGTGGCCTACATCTGGCAGGAGGGCATCCTGCGGATGTACGCCCCCGAAATCGCTCCGCGCTATGAGCTGGGCTGGTACAGCGACCAGGATGTGGAGCCCGCGATGCAGGCGCTGTTCGCCGAGCATCAGCGCATCTGGCTGGTGACGTTCAGGGTGCCGCTGCAGGACCCCGCGAACACCGGCGGCTGGTGGCTCGAGCAGCATGCCGCGCGCTTTTACCACCAGGCCGAGGGCAACAACCAACTCGCGGGGTACACGCGTTGCGCGCTGCCGGACGGGGCCGGACAGGCGACGTTCGGCGGCAGCCTGCGCCTGAGCTACATTCCGGTGCTGGCCGAGGTGACCCGCGGCGACGCGGTCTGCCTGGCGTTGTGGTGGCAGGCGCTGGGCGAGCTGCCGGCCAATTGCTCGGCCTATGTACACCTGGCCGACCTCCAGGGCAAGCCGTGGGCCCAGAGCGACGGCGCGCCCGTGAACGGCCTGCGCCCCTTCGAGACGCTCGCGTCAGGCGAAGTGCTGGCCGATCCGCGCGCGCTGCTGATGACGACGGACGTCCCAGCGGGGAGTTACCGGCTGTTGGTGGGGGTCTACAATCGCGAGGATGGCCAGCGTCTGGCAGTCACCGACGGCGCGGAGGCCGGCGCCGACAGCGTAACGGTTGGCTTGGTGGCTGTGATGGCACCCTAGCGGGCGTGCGCCCTGGCCGGGCGCCCGCACCGGTCGATCCCGCTACAGCGGCCCGGCCTTACGGCCGCACGTGCCAATCCCCCTGCACGATCCACTTGTAGGTCGTCAGTTCCACCAGGCCCAGCGGCCCGCGGGCGTGCATGCGCTGCGTGCTGATGGCCACCTCCGCCCCCAGTCCGAACTGCCCGCCATCGGTGAAGCGCGTACTGGCGTTCACGTACACTGCCGCCGAGTCCACCTGGTCGAGGAAGGCGTTGGCGTTGGCATAGTCGTTCGTCAGGATGCCGTCCGAGTGGCCGGTGCCGTAGCGTGCGATGTGCGCGATGGCCTCATCCAACCCGTCGACCACCTTGACCGAGAGGGCCAGCGAGAGGAACTCGTGGCCGTAGTGCTCCGCGGTGGCCAGTGCGATCAGCGTCTGGTCGAGGCTGGGCTTGGCGCGCAGCAGGGCCAGAGACGGTGCATCGCAGTAGAGGGTGACGCCACTGGCGGTCAGACGCGCGGCCGCACGCGGCAGGAACGCGTCTAGCGCCGCGCGGTGCACCAAAATGGTGTCCAACGCGTTGCAAACCGAGGGCGCTTGGGTCTTGGCGTTGTAGACGATCTCGACCGACTTGGCCACGTCCGCCGACGCATCTACGTACAGGTGGCAGACGCCGATGCCGCCATAGATCACCGGCATGCGGGCGTACTCGCGCACCATGGCTTGCAGGCCGGGGCCGCCGCGAGGAATCACCAGGTCGATGATGTCGTCCATGCCCAGCAGTTGCGCCACGAGGGCGCGGTCGGTGTCGGTGATGAGCTGCACGGCGTCGGCGGGGGCGCCGTGGGCCTGCAGCGCGTCGCGGATCAGGCCGACCAGCACGGTGTTGGTGCGCAGGCTCTCCTTGCCGCCGCGCAGGATCACGGCGTTGCCCGTCTTGATGCACAGCGAGCCGATCTCGGCGGTGACGTTGGGGCGCGACTCAAAGATGACGGCCAGCACCCCCAGGGGCACGCGTCGCTTGGCCAGCCGCAGCCCGTTGGGCAGCGTGCGCGCGTCAAAAGACTGACCCAGCGGATCGGGCAATGCTGCCACATCGTGGCAGCCCTCGGCCATGCCGTGGATGCGCTTGGGCGTGAGCGCCAGACGGTCGAGAAGCGCGGGGGCCAGGCCCGACTGGCGCGCGTCGGCCAGGTCGGCCTCGTTGGCAGCCAGCAGCGCCGGATTGGGCGCCTCGAGCGCGTCGGCCAAGCGCAGCAGGACGGCGTTGCGCACGCCCGTTTTGAGCAGGCCCAATTGCCGGCCGGCCTGTCTGGCGCGCAGGCCGATGTCGTTCAGATCCAGTTGTTCCATTCCTGCAGCCTCCATCGCCCGGCGCGATGGCCACGTTGCGTTCTGCCGGGCTGTAACTGTCAGGGGCGAACCTTGTGTTCGTCCGGATGTTCGCGTGTCGCAGGGTTCTGCGCAGCCGCTACAGCAGCACCATCTTGTCGCGATGGATGATGTCCGGGCCATAGTCGTAGCCCAGGATGTCGGCGATACGGCCGGACTGCTGGCCCTGGATGCGGCGCGCGTCCTCGGCGCTATAGTTAGTCAGGCCGCGCGCGATCTCACGAGCGGCGCCGGTGGTCTCGTCGCGCACGCGCACCGCGATGAGCGCGCCGCGCTCAAAGCGCCCGTCGACTTCCACAATCCCCACGGGCAGCAGACTCTTGCCGCCGCGGGTGATGGCCGTGGCCGCGCCGCTGTCCACCCGCACGCTGCCCGCCACCTGGCGTTGCGCCAGCAGCCAGCGCTTTTGCCCCTCCGCCGGGGTGATGCGCGCCGCGAACCAGGTGGCCGGAATCTCACGGCTCACCACGCTGGCCAGGACGTCGTCGCGTCCGCCGTTGGCGATGACCACCGACGTGCCGCTGTGCACGGCCAGGTCGGCGGCCACGATCTTTGTGTACATCCCCCCGGTGCCCAGGCCCGACTTGCTGCCGCTGGCCAGCTCGTAGATGCTGGCGTCGATCTGGTCGACGCGTTCGATCAGCGTCGCGCTGGGGTCCACGCTGGGGTCGGCAGTGAACAGCCCGTCGGTATCGGTGAGCAGCACCAGCAAGTCGGCCTGGATCAGGTTGGCCACCATCGCAGAGAGGCTGTCGTTCTCGCCGACCTTGATCTCGTCGGTGGCGACGGCGTCGTTCTCGTTCACGATCGGCAGGATGCCGTGCTGCAGCAGGCTCTCAAAGGTGTCGCGCAGATTCAGGTAACGGTGGCGGTCCTCCACGTCCTGGCGGGTGAGCAGCACCTGCGCAACGACCATCTCGTACAGGTCGGCGTACTGCTCCCACAGCCGCATGAGCCGGCTTTGGCCGACTGCGGCCAGCATCTGCTTGACGGGGATGCTCTGGCCCTCGCGCATCTGGCCCAGGCGCTCACGGCCGGCCTGCTGGGCGCCCGAGGTCACCAGCACCACCTGCAGACCCTGCTGGCGCAGGTCAGCCATCTGCCGGCAAAAGTCGACCATGCGAGGCGCATTAAGCTTGCCGGTGCCGGCGGTCAGGGTGCTCGTGCCCACCTTGACGACCACGCGCCGCCAGGCGCTGCCGCTCTTGCTGGAATCGCTCACTTGGAACGCTCCCCCATGGGCCTAGATCCAGCCCTTCCTGTGGAAAAAGACCAGCATACCCACCAGGATCGACAGCATGATGCCCAGGATCATCGGGTAACCAAAGCGCCAGGTCAACTCTGGCATATAGTGAAAGTTCATCCCATAGACGCCCGACACAAAAGTCAGGGGGATAAAGACGGTCGAGACAATGGTGAGCACCTTCATGATCTCGTTAAGTCGGTTACTAATGCTGGAGAGATAAATATCGAGCATGCCCGAGATCATATCACGGTAGGTCTCGATGGTGTCCATGACCTGGTAGGCGTGGTCGTAGACGTCACGAAAGTAGATGATGGTGGCGTCGCTGATCAGGGTACTCTCGCGGCGCGTGAGGCTGCCCACCACCTCGCGCAGCGGCCACATGGAGCGCCGCAGCAGCACCATCTCTAGCTTCATGTCGTGGATCACGGGCAATGTGTCTTTGGTCGGCCGCTCAACGACCTCCTCTTCCAGGTCCTCAAGGCGGTCGCCCAGGTACTCCAGGGTGTCGATGTAGCTGTCCACCACCAGGTCGATCAGTGCGTGGGTCAAATAGTCGGGCCCCAGTGCGCGGATGCGCCCCCTGGCGTAGCGCAGGCGTTGGCGCACCGGCTCAAATGTGTTCTGATCGAGGTCGTGGAACGAAAGCACATAGTTGGGCCCCAGGATGACGCTCACCTGGCCGTGCAGCACAGCGTCCTGGTCTTTGTCGATAGAAAGACTCTTGAGGACCACAAAGACATAGTTCGCAAAGAAATCGACCTTGGGGCGCTGGTCCGTATTCAGGATATCCTCCTGGATCAGGGGGTGCAGGCCAAAACACTCGGCGGCCATCTCCAAAGGCTCGGTTGTGTGCAGGCCTGCGACATCAATCCAGATCACCCCTGAGCGCTCGCTGCAGGCGACCCACTCCTCGGCGCCGGATATCTGCTCCTCCTCATAGTGGCCTTCGTCGTACGCCACGGCGGTAACCCGGGTTGTCACGGGCTGCCCGGTCGTAACCTCCTCAGGATCTTCCATAGTTCACCTCTCAGTGGCGCTGACCAGACCGGGCCGGAAGCGGGCGCGTGTGACGCGCCGCTCCACTCACAGCTTGGGCGGTGTTGACGTCTTGACGAGGGCGGGAATGGACTTCCAGTCCAGGCTCTTGCAGGCCAGAAAGCGCAGTTGGCCGGCCAGCACATCATAGTTATCGTCGGAGGGTCGCTTGGCCACGACGATGGGCTGCAGCAGTCCGTTAGTCGCGATGCTGCGGGCGAGCGACTCGACGTCGTGGACATCAAAGGGCTCGTCGGGCTGGTTGATCTGCGAGATGGGGATCTGCTGTACGGCCTGGGCGTCGGCGTCGTGCCGAGAGCGGTCCTGGTCATCCTTCTGGCCGGCGCCGGCGCGGAAAGAATACACGTACGGAATCGCCAAGTCAATGGACGGCGTGTGCTGAATCGCCTTAAAGATGGCTTTGGTGATTCTGTAGGACGTCTCCGGGCGATCGGTGGCACGCGTCTGGTAGCGCAGGCGCAGGTAGACGCCATAGTCGTAGGGGTCCGAGCGGATATAGGGCTTGGCGCCGGTCGCGTCGATCACATCCTGAGTGGCGCCGTAGGCGGCCTCGAGCAGGATCCGTTCGGCTGCCTCCCAGTCTGAGTCGTAGGTGATGCGGATGACGACCTCGTCGAGCATGTAGGCCGCTTCCTGCCGCACGGTATAGTTGATGGCTACCTGGCTGAAAAGCATCGCGTTCGGCACCAGGATATAACGGCCGACCGCTTCCTCGGACCCGATGCTGCCGCCCACCTGGTCGAGCATGGTGTACATGGCGCCAATCTCTTTGACGTCGCCCACCAGCCCCAGACTGGGGAATTGGATGCGGTCGCCGGGGCGGAAGGGCCGCCGCAACGACACCATGGCCCAGGCGGCAAAGCCGCTGACCGGGGCCTGCAGCGACCAGCCCAGCAGCATACCGCCGAACAGCGTAAAGAACTCGCCGAACGCCGAGAGGCTGCCAAAGCCGTACGCGATCACCACGATCAGGCCGACGACGGCGACTAGACGGATGAGGTTGCCGAGCATCTGGCCTTCGACGGCGGGCTTGTTCTGTTGCCGCAAGCGGCCGTAGGTGGCCAGCGAGAGCAGATCGCTGCCAGCCATGATGGCTGCCAGGTAGGCGATCAGGCGGAACAGCGTCACGCCCGACTTGAGCTTGATGAACTCGGGAAAGATCAGGGTGAGGACGAGGGCCACGATGCAGATCGCCCCCCAGATTATCAGCGACTTGACCTTGGTGTGCACATAGTCCTTGGGTTTCATGTGGTTGCTTACGCCTCGCGTGGGTGTTGCTGTGGAGCGTGCCTGAAGTGACGCAAACACATTGCCGATTATAGCCCGCTGGTCAGCGCGGTCAACACGTGGGTTAGGTGTTGCTGCGCTTGACAGGCTGCGGGATTGGGCTTACCCTTGCCCATCGGCGCGTGCGCTGATGCACGGCACTTGCCAAGGCGGCAGTGGGCAGGCCCGCATAGCCCAGTCGTCGCGGACTATCAAGAAGGGACTTATTATGTCAGAGACCGCACTCGAACAGACGCTGGTGTTGATCAAGCCGGATGCGCTCAAGAACTCGCTGACAGGCTATGTGCTCTCGCTGCTGGCCGAGTTCCACACCGGGCTGCGCTTTGCTGGCGCCAAGATCGTGCAGGTGAGCCGGATCCTGGCCGAAGAGCACTATGCCGAGCATCGCGGCAAGGTCTTTTACCCGCCGCTGCTCGATTACATCATGGGCCTTTCGCACTATCCCGATGAGCCCGAAAAGCGTCGCGTGATTGCGCTGGTCTACCAGGGGCCTGGCGCCGTGCTCAAGATTCGCGACATCTGCGGCCCCACCAACCCGCTGGACGCGCGCGAGAAAAAGCCCGGGTGCATTCGCGCGCTGGGCAGTCTGGTGCCGGTGAAAGACGCCGACGGCAACGTGATCGGCCAGCGCATGGACAACCTGATCCATGCCTCGGCCAACCCCGCGGACGCCGAGCGCGAGATCAAGTTGTGGTTCCGGCCGGGAGACATCCCGCTCTGCATGCATGCCTATCCCACCGAAACGAGCGACGTGCACTATTACTATGGCGCGGGCAGGCTCTACACGCACTATGAGCCGGGCAGCATCTGCTTGCTGGCGCCGGGAGATGAGGCCTGGACCTCCGACCTGACGGCCCTGCGGCTGCTGGACAAGGATCAGCCAGCCGCCTGCACGTTGGAAACCGTGGCTGCCAAGTATCTGATCAACACGCGATGTACCGGCGTGTGAGGTGACGCAATGGACGCAGATGTTTTCGCGCGCCTTGCGAATGCGTTGGACAGGCTGCCCAACGGCTTTCCTCGTACCGCCTCGGGCGTAGAGCTAGCGATTCTGCGCAAGCTCTTCAGCGTCGAGGAGGCCGTTCTGGGCGCTGCCCTGAGCGGGGCCTTTGAACCCGCGGGCGAGATTGCGGCCCGCGTTGATCAGCCCCCTGCGGTGGTCACTAAACGGTTGCTTGGCATGGTGCGCCGCGGCCTGGCCTGGTTCACCAAGCAAGAAGGCGCCCTGTATTTTCGTCTGGCGCCCTTTATCGTAGGCATCTATGAGGAGAGCCTCGATCGCGTCGATCACGAGCTGGCGCACCTGGTAGAGGCCTACCTGCTCGAGGGCGGCGCGGCCGGGATCATGGGCCCCCAGCCTGCCCTGCACCGCGTGATGCCCGCGCATCACGCCGTCAAGACCGAGTCGGTGCTGCGCTGCGAGGATGTGCGGGCCCTGCTGTTGGCCGCCAAGACCTTTAACGTGCGTGACTGCATCTGCCGAACTCAGCAGGACCATGTCGGGCGGCGCTGCAGCTTTCCGCTGGACGTGTGTCTGAACTTTTCCGATCGCGAGCGCCCGCCCATCCCCGGAGACATCTCGCAGGCAGAAGCGCTCGCGCTGCTGGATCGCTGCGAGGAAATCGGGCTGGTGCACACCGTCAGCAACGTCATGCAGGGCATGAGCTATGTGTGCAACTGCTGCGGTTGTTGCTGCGGCATCCTACGGGGCATCACCGAGTGGGGCATCGATCACTCGGTGGCGCGCGCCAGCTACTATGCGGTCGTTGACCAGGCTGAATGCCAGGGCTGCGGCATCTGTGAGCAGCGTTGTCAGGTGCATGCCATCGCCATGCAGGACGATGTGGCCGTGGCCGATCACGCCCGCTGCATTGGGTGCGGGTTGTGCGTCACTGGCTGTCCGCACGATGCGGTGCATCTGCAGCGCCTGCCCGAGGCTGAGATCGTCGCGCCGCCGGCGGACTATGCCGCGTGGGAACGGGCGCGACTGCACGACCGCGGCCTCGATATGGCCTAGAGGACGGCCCCCAGGATCCAGAAGGCGGCCATGCCCGCCGCGATGGTGAGCAGTGCGTTGCGCGTGCGCCACGCTACCAGGATGGCCACGATGCCTGCCAGTAGTCGGGTGTTGGCCAGAGACAGGCTCAAGGCGCCGTCAGAGAGCAAGAGTTCGGGCACGATGATGGCGGAAAGCACCGCGGGCGGCACAAAGCGCAGGCCGCGTTGCACGAGGGGCGGCAGCGTGATGCGCCCCAGCAGCGCAATGAGCGAGAGGCGCAGCGCATAGGTGATCAGCCCCATTCCCAGGATGATGAGCCAGACGGTCATCGTCCACCCCCCGGGCGGGTGCGACGCGATTCGATCAGCAGGCCCGCCGCGATGCCACACACGGCCGCCGCGATCAGGCCCAGCTTGAAGGGCAGCCCGGTGGCCAGCACGGCCACAACCCCCGCCGTGACCGCCGCGCCCACCGCGGCGCGATCTCGCAGCGCAGGCACCATCAGCGCGACAAAGGTCAACGCGAGCGTGAAATCGAGGCCCCAACGCGCCGGCACCTGCGCGCCGAGCGCGATCCCGACGCCGGTGCTGATCTGCCAAGTGGTCCACAGCGCCAGCCCGGCGCCCAGAAAGTACCAGTGTCGCTGCGACCCCGCGATCGGCGTCTCGGCCCTGGCATAGTGGGTGATTGCCACGGCGTAGGCCTCGTCGGTGAGGAGGTACGCCAGCAGCGCCTTCCAGCGCCAACTCAGGTGCTGAAGGGACGGCGCGATCGAAGCGCTGTAGAGCATATGGCGCAGGTTGACGACGCCGGCCGTGAGCAGCATCACAAGGGCAGGGGCGCCGTCGCGGAACATTTGCGCGGCGATGAACTGCGCTGAGCCCGCAAACACGATCGACGACATGGCCTGGGCCTGGGCCAAGCTGAGGCCCGCGCCGATGGCCAGGACGCCATAGATCATGCCAAAGGGCACCACCCCCAGCAAAATGGGGAGGCCATCCCTGAGGCCGGCCAGGAATTCGTCGCGTGCGTTCACGGGCGTCACTCACTTGGGAGGATTGGCGCTTGCCAGCGCTGCGGATCGCCGTATGATACGCAAAACGGCGGCAATGGCGACTTTGCGTGACGAAGCAAACGGAAACCAGAGGCGGCGATAGCGTACGCGCCAGGGGATTCCTCCAGCATGGTGCTGCTTGGCGGTACCGCGAAGACGACTGTGAGCACGTGGGCATCCTGATCGCTGCCGCGATCCGTGCGCCGATGGTGTTCGTGGCCGAGGACGAGGGGCGCGTCGTGGGCGTGTTGCGCGGCGGCCGGCAGGATCGGCTGCAGAGCCTGTTCGTCGCGGGCAGCCATCAACGCCGCGGCATTGGGCGGCAGTTGGTGGAGCGGTTCGAGCGCGAGTCGCTGGCGCGCGGACTGCCGATCCAACCGATGAAAAAGGTGCTGAAGGGCAAAGCGGATGAGTGAAGCTGATGCCGTCGCCCGCGCCACTGCGGGACCCGCTACCGTCCAGTCCTTGACCGCAGACCTGCTCGCGCTGGGCGTGACGCCCGGCATGACCTTGCTGGTGCACGCCTTTCTGAGCGCGCTGGGCTGGGTTTGCGGCGGGCCGGTGGCGGTCGTCCTCGCGCTGGAGGCAGCGCTGGGTCCCACGGGCACGCTGGTGATGCCCACGCACACCGGCGACTATTCCGAGCCGGGCGTCTGGCAGCACCCGCCGGTCCCCGAGGGCTGGTGGCAGACCATCCGCGACACCATGCCCGCCTACGACCCGGCGCTCACACCGACGCGCGGCATGGGCGCCATTGCCGAGACCTTTCGCAAGCAGCCGGGGGTGCTGCGCAGCGCGCATCCGCAGGTTTCGTTCGCAGCGCGCGGTCCGCTGGCCGAGCGCATGACGGCCGACCACGCCCTGGCGCTGAGCCTGGGCGAGGGCTCGCCCCTGGCGCGGCTGTACGAGGCCGACGCGCGGGTGTTGCTGTTGGGCGTGGGCCACGTCAACAACACCTCGCTGCACTTGGCCGAATACCGCGCGCACTGGCCGAGCAAGTGCTACGAGCGACAGGGCGCGCCGGTGCTCATCAATGGTGAGCGAAAGTGGGTCACGTTTGAGGATGTCGAACTGGCCAGCGACGACTTTGAGGCGCTGGGCGAGGGCTCGGAGCGCGAGACGGCCGATGTGCGGCGTGGCCGCGTGGCCTGCGCCGAGGCGCGCCTGATGCCGCAGCGCGCGCTGGTGGATTATGGCGTGGCATGGATGGAGCGCAATCGGCGCTAGGTCGGCCACGGGCTTGGATGTGTAACGCTCTTTGAGGGATGGGACATGGCCACGATGCGCGAACGGTTCCTGCAGACGCTGCGTTTTGAGCCCGCCGATCCGCCCTTTGTGCGAGCGGGCCTGGGGATGTGGCAGGATACCGCCATCCTGTGGCGTCAGCAGCGCTGGGACGGTCGGCCGCTGGACCAGGTCTTTGGTACGGACGCGCTGGTGGGCATCGGCCCCTACTATGGTCCCGCGCCCGCATTTGTTGAGGAGGTGCTCGCACAGGACGCCACAACGCGCACTTTTGTCAACCACGAGGGCATCGTGATGCGCGAGTTCATCGAGCATCGCGACACCAGCATGCCCCAGTTCGTGCGCTTTCCGGTGGAGACGGCCGCCGATTTCGAACGCCTGGCCGGCGAGCGCCTGGGACCCAACCTGCAGGCGCGCTTCTCTCCCGAGTGGCAGCAGCGGGTGCGCGAGGTGGCCGCCACCGACCTGCCGCGGCAGTGCTGGGCCGACCGCTGGGGCGGGTTCTTTGGACCTCTGCGCAATCTGATGGGCCTGGAGGCGCTGTGCATGGCGTTCTACGACCAGCCGGCGCTCGTGGAGCATATGATGGAGCAGCGCGCCGATGCGACCATCGCCATCACCGAAGAGGTGCTGCGACACACCAAGTTCGAGACCTTTTGGTTCTGGGAGGACATGGCCTACAACCACGCCTCGCTGATCGATCCGCGGCTGTACCGACGCTTCGCGCTCAAGCATTACCGGCGCGTGTGCGACTGGCTGCGCAGCCGCGGTATCCGGCACATCTGGCTCGACAGCGACGGCGACATCAGCGAACTGATCCCGATCTGGCTTGACGCAGGCATCAATGGGCTGTGGCCCTTCGAGGTGAGTGCAGGGATGGACGTGGTGGCGGTGCGCCAACGGTATGGCCATGACCTGGCCATCGGTGGGGGCATCGACAAGCGCGCGGTGGCGCAGGGCGGCGCGACGATGCGCGCGGCCGTGGATCGTGTGATGCCACTGGTGGCCGACGGCGGGTACCTGCCCGAGATGGACCACAGCGCGCCGCCGGACATCACCTGGACGGCCTACAGCGAGTACATCACCTATCTGCTGCACCGGCTGGGAAGAGGCTAACGGAGGGGAGCCTCGGGATCCCGCCCGGACACCGCGCGACTAGAGCGTTGCCGCTGGCCGGGCCTCCGGGTGCCAGACCGGCATGCAGGGCGACCGGAGCGGCGCCGTATTGGCATGCGGCGGTCCAGGCGCGCACAAATCCCACGCACACAGGAGATGCTCATGTCGAACACTGCTTCACCCGTCCGTCTGCATCCCGACAACCCGCGCTATCTCGAGTTCCGCGGCCAGCCGTTGGTGCTGATCACCGCCAGCGAGCACTATGGCGCTGTGCTGAACCGCAATTTCGACTATGTGCGCTACCTGAACGAGGCGGCCGACAAGCGCATGACCAATAGCCGCTGCTTTCTGCTCTTTCGTGAGTTGGAAGGCCTGCCGCACAACCCGCACTCGCCCTGCAAGCCGGTGCCGGCCGACTATGTGGCGCCCTGGAAGCGCACCGGCCCGGGCTATGCGCCCGACGGCTTCCCGCGCTTCAACCTGGACGAGTGGGACGACGCGTATTTCACGCGCCTGCACGATTATCTGACGGAGGCTGCACGGCGCGGTATCGTGGTGGAGCTGACGCTCTTCAGCAACGCCTATGGCTCGAACGTCTGGGAGCTGAATCCGCTCAACATTCGGAACAACGTCAATGGCGTGGGCGACATCGCCTGGCAGGACTATAACGCGATGGCCGACGAGGCGCTGTTCGCGCGGCAGGTGGCCTATGTGCGCAAGGTCGTGCACGAGGTCAATGCCTACGACAACTTTTACTACGAGATCTGTAATGAGCCCTTCGGCGACCATCCCGGGCATGTGGGGATCGATCAGGTGATTGCCTGGCACGACGCGCTGCGCGCCGTGATCCGCGCAGAGGAATCGCGCCTGCCCAAGCGCCACCTGATCTTCCAGGTGCCGGTGGAGGCCCACCGCATGGGCAGCGAGCTGGACGCCCTGGCCGACGATGCCGACGTGGACGCCATGAACCTGCACGACTATCAGTGGCTGTACTATCGCGGGCAGGCCTTTCATCAGTTGGGCCGGTTCATGCAGAAGGATACCAAGCTGAGGGGCATCAACCATCTGTGGACGGCCTGCCACTCGGCGAATAAGCCGCTGGTGTTTGACGAAGACAACGCCGCCACCAATGCCCGAGACGAGGAGGCTTGGACGCTGCATCGCAAGCGCGCCTGGACGACTGTCTGCAGCGGTGGCCACTATGACATGATCGACTTTTCGATCCAGGCGGGGGGCGGCGAGGCCGGCACGCCGGCGGCCCAGGCGACCATCCGCACCTGGCTCAGGCACCTGTCAACGTTCATCCACAGCGTGGATTTCGTGCACACGACGCCGCTCGAGGGCTTTTGCGCGCGCCAGCCCAAAGACACCTGGGTGTCGACGTTGGCCAACCAGGGCTGGGAGTACGTGCTGTACGTGGCCGACGCGCGCGAGGTGGACGCGCCCGGCGCCGGTCAGCCGATCACGTGGGAGTTGGCTTTCACCCTGCCGGAGGGACAGTACGCGGCGCGCTACTATTCGCCCGTGAGCGGGGAGTATGCTGGGGGCGAGACCAAGCTTGAGGGTGGTAACGTGGTGCTTCCGCTGGAGCCGTTCTTGCAGGACGTGGTGCTGCACATCTGGGCAGAATAGCGTGCACAGCGGGGGTATGAGGAAGCCTGTCCTGGCCACGACGGATGCTCTGGCCAGGACAGGCTGAGGTGGACGCCTACTTGGAAACGGGCACAACCAACTCGAACGTGAAGGGGCCATAGGGGGTCGCCTTGATGGGCGAGAGCATGAAAGCTTGTGCCTCGCCCTCTGCCTCCATAGGCTGCGCCGTTGGGCCTGCGCCGTCTTCAACAACAACTCCGCTCAACTTGAGCGTAAGACGCGCCCTCAGCTCCGAGGGCATAGCTGCCATGGCAGACGGATCGAACGACAGCAGCCAACTCGTCGTTCGGCTCTCGGGGGCCGCATACCCACCGCCGTCCAGTCGGGGCAGCACCGTTCCGTCGTCCGTTGTCAGCCAAGCATCGCCAGGCGCCACGCTCATGCCAGCCGAGCTTTGGACGGTGAACCCGATCACCACGAGTTCGGCGTCCGCGTACACCTGTTCGATGGTGACAGTGCAGTCGTCCTGCGTCTGTGTCAGGTGCACCGGGTGGCTGTTTTCAGCGGCCCTCTGCCACGCCGGGTTGATCTCGTACGCACCCTTGAGAAGCGAACTGCCGGCATACACTCCGGTGCCGATCACCAGAGCTGCCACGATCACGCCTGTAGCCCACTGCACTCGAAAAGACCTGCGGACTGCTCGCCCAGGTGTTTGTGTTGCCAACCTGCGGCGGATCTCCGGCCAGAGGTTTGGGCGACCCACTACCGTGGCGCAGTCATCCAGCCTCCTTCGTATCCGATCCTGATGCGTGTTCTCTGTGCTCATTTTGGCTCCTTTTTATGCTGTACTCGTGTTGTATCCTGTCCTACGGAGCTGTGCGCCGACGTCGTCAGCAGGCGGCGTAAGCGTTGCCGGGCGTCGTGCAGGCGGCGTTTGACCGTGCCCACCGGGATCCCCAGCACGGACCCCATTTCGGTCTGGTCCATCCCCACATAGTAGCGCAACACAATCGCGGAGCGCTGTAGGGCCGTCATGCTCGCCAGCGCGCTCCGGACTTGCTCGCGCGTCTCGGCAGCCTCCAGCAGTTGCTCAGGAGACGGCGACTCATCGGGCAGGGCGTCCTCAACGGAGTCGAGTCCTGCAGGCTGTTGCCGTCGAACCGCCATCAGCGCCTGGTTGGTCACAATGCGCATGAACCAGGGTGCGAACGCCCGGCGACTGTCGAACTGCGCGATACGCTCCCAAGCGAGAATGAACGCGTCCTGCACAACGTCCTGGGCCAAGTCCTGCTGTAGACAGACCAGGTAGGCTGTCCGCAGCGCTTGCCCCTGATAGCGCCGCACGAGCGCCTGAAGACCGCCCATGTCGCCTTGTTTCAGGCAGGCAATTGCCGTTTCGTCGTCCATTGCACCGATCCTTGCAGATGCTGATGTGAAGGCCTTCTGACTATACTATGCACAGTCTGGGCAAAAGGTTCGGGGCAGTGGTTCACCCAACGGGAGCCGTTGGGAGGCGGGGTGTTTGAGAGTGAAAACGTGCCCTGCCGGGCGCGACGAGAGGCACTCTACGCGCCAGGCCGCAGCACGCTGTGCTGCACAGGAGGGAGCCCTCAGCGCAAAGGCCAAGAGGCGCAAAGGCCGAATCCCTTTGCGCCTCCGTATCTCTGCGTCAAGTGCTAGTCCAGGTGGAATACTTCCTCGATCGGTGCCATGGACTCGTCGGCCTTTTTGCCGGCCAGTTGCTGGAACAGCGGCGCGGTCACGGCCTGCCAGCGCGCGTTGACCTCGCGCTCGGCCATGCCGGCCACGGCGGCGTCGAAATCCTCGGTTTCCAGATAGCCGATCAGCAGCCCATCGTCGCGCAAATAGATCGAATAGTTGTGCCAGCCCGTCTCGCGCAGCGCCTGCTGCATCTCGGGCCACACGTTCTTGTGTACCTCGCGGTACTCTTCCAGTTTGTCGGGCCTCACCTGTAGCGTCCAGCAGATCCGTTTCATCGGTCTCCTTTCAGAATGCTTTCTCACCACAAAGCCGCCAAGGCACAGAAGAAGAGAACCAGAAGACGGTTCAAGCGCGTCCAAGTGCCTTGGTGGTGGAATGACCTCTTTGGTTGCGGCCGGGGAGCACCCAGAGCTTGTCGGCCAAGCGACCGCTTTCGCAGGACTGACGTTGTCCGGCCACAACTGTGTATGGGTTCGCGCCTGCGCAGGAATGACGACACGCCGATCAGGCCAGCGCCAGCCGCTTCTGGATGCGCGCCAGGCGCTTGACGCCGGCCAACTCGGCCAGACGCGCGGCGTTGCCCTTGATCTTGGCCAGCACCTCGGGCCGGAAGAGCGCTATCCACTCTTTGGGCACGCCGGCCGCGCCGTTGAGCGCGCCGCACAGCATGGCGCCGCGCCCAGCGATGGTGTCTGAATCGCGTCCGATATTGGTGCCGCCTATGGCGGCCTGGCGCACGTCACCCCGAGCGATCTTGAACATGGCCAGCGCCAGCGCCCACAGCTCGAGCGGGTCGATCATGTGATAGCACAGGCAGCGCTCGTGCAGTTCGGGGCGCGCGGCCATCACGTCGTCGTACTCGTCGGCCACCTCGAGCACGAACGAGAGATAGTCAGCGGCGGTCTTCCAGGGGCGGCGGTCGAAC
>DIVQ01000088.1 GCA_002423325.1 Anaerolineales bacterium UBA6128
TTTTTATGCGGTTTTCTAGCCCCCGAAGGGTGCTTCGCAACGCAGACCCGTGCCTCGGCCCGGGGAGCGGCTGGACCAGCGCCAGCTTGCGCGAATTCAGACTGCCCTCGTACGCACGATCCTCCACCTCTACACATACCGGACCATCATAGCCGGCATCGGTCAGGGCTGCGAACAGATCGCCCCAGCGGACTTGTCGGAGGCCCGGCAGCTTGTATGTACCAGCCGAGCCCCCAAGTGCCGACGTCATTGAGCCGGGCTCGATCGATGCGCTGATCTTTGGCGTGCACATGCCAGATGCGTGCCGCGAACTCGCGAATGGGCTGAACCTCGTCCATGTGCTGGATGATCATGTGTGACGGGTCATAGTTGAGGCCCAGCACCGGCCCCGGGAAGAGGTCGAAAAGTGGCCGCCAGACTGCCGGTGACACGGCCAGGTTCTTGCCGCCGGGCCACTGGTCCAGGCTGAACAGCATCGGGCAGTTCTCGATGCCGAGACGCAGGCCACGGTCCGCAGCATATGCCACGAGCGGCGCCCAGACTTCATAGACGTCATCCCACTGGGCGTCAATCGGGCGGGCTGGGTCGCGTCCGATAAAGGTGGTGACCAGGCCGACCTTGAGGAGCGCCGCGGCGTCCATGACTGCGCGCAAATGATCGACGTAACGCTGTCGTTCGACGCGATCCGGCGTCAGCGCATTGGGGTAGTAGCCGAGCGCTGAGAGGGATACGGCTGTCTCAGCAGTCATCTCCTCGATCTGTCTGACCTTGGCTGCGTCGAGCTTGTGCACGTCGATGTGCGTGACGCCTGCGTAGCGTCGCTCCGCGCGCCCCACCGGCCAGCACATGACTTCGACGGCACGAAAGCCGTGCGCGGCCGCGAACTCACACACCTGTTGCAGATCAAGGTCGGGCAGAATGGCGCTCACGAATCCTGCTTGCATGCTTACGCCTCCTTTGCCGCGACGATGCAGGCATCATAGCCGTCACGGTACGGTCGTCAACCGGCGGCGCCCGAGGACTTGACAGGCACGTGCCTTCTGGTAATCTCGAAGGAGCCTGAGACAGACGCTGGCCTCACGCTGGCCCATCAGACCTGGGGAGGTCTCCATGGATGTGCTCAAGATCGACAACCTGTACGCCCGCCGAGCGATTCGCAGCTATACGGATCAGCCGGTCAGTAAGGACGACATCGAGACACTGCTCAAGGCGGCCATGTCTGCGCCGTCGGCGGGTAACCGTCAGCCCTACCACTTTGTGGTGGTGACCGATCCCGGCGTGCGCGAGGCACTGATGCGCGCGCACCCCTATGCTCATATGCTGCTGGAAGCGCCGGTCTGCATCGTGCCGGTCGGCGAGCCAGCGCTGAGCTTCCCGGACGCACCCGAGTACTGGATTCAGGATGCGTCCGCTGCGACAGAGAACCTGCTGCTGGCCGCGACGAGTCTGGGGCTGGGCACTTGCTGGTGTGGTGTGCTGCCGATCGAGTCGCGTGTAGCGGCCGTGCGCAAGACGCTCGGCATCCCTGCCAGTCATGTGCCTCTGGCGCTGATCGCCGTCGGTTACCCGGCGGAAAACAAACCGCCGCGCGTCAACTACAAGCCTAACAAGGTGCACTGGGAGCGCTGGTAGCACCCATTGCTCAAGAGGGAGATAGCGATGACCAGTTTCGCACGCGTCCCGATCAGCGAGAACCCCGTTCGCGCCAAGCTGCACCAGGGCAGAGCCTGCGTTGGCACGTGGCATACACTGTGCTCACCTGTAGTCTGCGAGGTGCTGGCGGCGATCGGCTGGGACTGGGTGGTGGTCGATGCGCAGCACAGTCCGGTTGGATTCGAGACGATGGTCGATTGCTTTCGTGCGATCCAGCTCGGCGGCTCGGTGCCGATGGCGCGCGTGCCCTGGAACGACACCATCTGGATACAGCGGACTCTCGACGCGGGGGCACTCGGGTTGGTGGTGCCGATGGTCAACTCGGTGGCCGACGCCGAGTTTGCGATCGCCAACTGCCGCTATGCCACGCGCGGTATTCGTAGCTATACGTCGGGGCGCACGGGGCTTTATGCAGCCGCCGAGGGAGAATACACCGACTGGGCCAACGCGAATGTGGCGGTCATCCCGATGATCGAGACGGTGGAAGCGGTCAAGAACGCGGAGGCGATCCTTGGGGTCGAGGGAGTGGACGGCTGTTTCATCGGACCCAGGGACTTGGCGCTTTCGATGGGCATCACACCGCGCGAGACAGGTCCCGGCCGCGAGCACGAGGCGATGATGCAGAGCGTGCTCGCGGCCGGGAAGAAGGTCGGCACGGCGGTGGGCAAGCACTGCTTCAGCGCCGAGGAAGTCAACGAACGGATTGGACAGGGCTTTCAGTTTCTGGCGCTGTCGAGCGATCAGGTCTTTATGACCAGCGAGGGGCGGGCGCAGTTTGGCAAGGTTATGAGGTAGCGGCGCATCAGGGCGCCTGGTTAGCGGGGCAGGAGGATGGCAGCATGGTGATGAGTGGAAGAGAGCGAATGCTGATGGCGCTCAACAATAAGCGCCCGGATCGGCTGCCCTGCCAGGTGCACGGCTGGATGAGCTACTATCTCGATCGTTACCTGGGTGGTATGGACTGGTACCAGGCGAATGAACGTTTCGGACTGGATTATGCTATCTATGTATCCCCTGAATACACCTACCGCGACAGGGACCGTGCCAACTGGTTGGTTGAGCGACAAGACCTGGGCCTGGATTCGGACGGCAACCGCCGCTGGGAAGAGCGTATCGTCACGCCCAGCGGCACGCTGCATCATGCCGGGGCCGTCAACGACATCACAGGATGGGAGACCGAGTTCCTGATCAAAGACAAGCGCGATTTCGAGATCTGGAACAAGCACTATCCCGTACCCGTCGCGGCCGACTTTGCGCGCATTCAGGAACACAAGGACAAAGTGGGCGATCGGGGCATCATCCGGTCGCACCCCTTCAGTCCTGGGCAGGGTAGTCCCTGGCAAAGCTTCTGTACCCTTGTTGACACAGAGAAGGCGATCATGCTTGCGATCGACGAGCCCGATTGGCTTCACTGGGCGCTTGATGAGATCCTTCAAAAGACACTGCGCGTGACCGAGCTGTGGAAGGGGACCCCCGCCGACATGGTTGAGATTGGCGGCGGGGCCGGTTCGAACACCGTCATCAGCCCCAGGATGTTTCGCGAGTTTTGCGTGCCCTACGACCAAAAGGAGACCGAGGCTCTGCATGAGGCAGAACTGAAGGTCGTCTACCATCTGTGTGGTGGTCTGATGCAGATGCTCGATCTGGTGGTGGAGAACGGGTCCGATGGCTTGGAGACGATGACGCCGCCCTCGATGGGGGGCGACTGCAATCTGCGCGAGGCGTCTCGGCGCGTCGGGGAAAAGCTGTTCTTTATCGGCGGTTTTGATCAGAATGCTGGATTTGAGCGGGGCACGCCCGAGAACGCGCGGCAGCAGGTCTTTGACTGCTTTGAGGCCACCAAAGACCATGCCGGGTACATCATTGCGCCTTCGGACCACTTTTTCCACGGCGATCCAGCCTGCCTGCAGGCGTTTGCGGACGCCTGCAAGGAGTGCGTGTACTAGCGGCAACGTATAGTCGAGCGTCCGGACCTGTTCGGGGGCCTATCCGGCCGGCGCCGGATGCGCACACAAAGACTGCGGGGCAACTCTCTCCCGCAGTCTTTGTTGTGTCGCGATATGCTGAGCGTCTGCGTCAGTCGGGCATCACTACTTGGCAGTAGCGTCGGGTGGCGGCCGATTCGCGTGCCCACAGGCAGGTCAGCGCGCTCAGGATGCCATCATCGATGGTGCTGCGCGACTGCTTTCTGTCGCGCATGGCCATGATAAAGTCCAGCACCAGCTCGCGGTCGCCGCCAAAGTGCGGCATTTCGCCCGTGTACTCGATGGTCTCCACAGACGGTGACTGGTGCTTGAAAAGGTGAATCTTGTTCTCGTACCAGTCAAAGTGAATCGTGCCCTTGTAGCCGTAGAACCGGGCGCCGCGCCTCGCAGCCTTGAAGCGCGCGAAAAAGTTCTGTGTGTAGCTGAGCTGGACTCCGTTTTCGTACTCGACCAGGAGGTTGCCGAGATCCTCGTTCTGGATGCCCTGGGCGTACAGACAGAGTCGCTCAGAATGGCTGTCTACTTGCTGGCCGCTGAAGCGATCGTAGAACAGGTTGCGGGGGCTCTCGGGGCAGGTTTCCCACTCGGGGCAGTCGACACATTTGAGGTCGAAAGGCTTGTCGCCGCCGTACACCCGTCTCGTGTTCATCCCACACAGCTCCCGCGGCTTCTGACCGAGGAGATAGTAGATGTAATCAAGGTCGTGTGTTGCCTTTTGCAGGAACAGGCCGCCGACCTGATCATAGTTGCGGTACCAATCGTAGAAGTAAACATCGCCGTAGGGAACGTCGTTGAAGGCAATTACGTGCTCGACGGTACCGATCATGTCGGCGTCGATCATCTGCTTGACCGTCTGCACAATCGGTGTCAGGCGCAGTGGGAACGACACGACCGTCGGGGCTGCATAGCCCGCAAAAGCAGCGTTGAGGGCCTTAACCTGGTCAAAGGTGATCGCGACCGGCTTTTCGAGGAAGAGCGGCAGCCCAGTTGCGGCCACTTTGCAGGCCATCGGCGTGTGTAGATAGCAGCGCGTGCCGACCATAATGCCGTCCAAGCCGGTTTCGCCCGCCAGCATGGCATCCGCATCGGGGTAGAAGCGCGTGCTCTCCAGCGCCGCATCGTTCCGGGCCTTGATCTCGTCCATTCGAGGGTCGGCAATGGCCGCGATGCGGTAGGGGATGGCATAGATACCCATGAGTCGCGCCATGCTGGAGACACGGCCCCCATAGCCGATAATGCCAACGTTGAGCATTTCGTCACCTCGCTTGTGCTGGATTTGACGTCGCGTGCATTATAGACCGCCTGTCGCGCACGGCAAGCCTTTAGCGGGAGGATTGACCAATGCGATCGAGGTACAATTCACATCGGCGGGCGCAACGAACAAAGCTCGCCCGGTGTTGTAACTGTGCATGATGTCCGCGTACAAGGAGAGCGGATCTGAATGACAAGAATCAAGGTGATTGTCAACCCACTGGCAGGGCGCGGCTATGCTGCGCGGCTCACGCCACTCATCCATAGCGAATTCGCCGCGACCGGCGCCGACTATAGTCTGGTGGAGACGACTGCTGCTGGTCACGCAATTCGGCTGGCGCGTGAGGCGCGAGATGAGGGCTATGATGTGATCGTCGCCGTGGGAGGCGACGGCACCTCGCACGAGGTGATCAACGGTATGGCCGATGGTATGAACGGCAATATCGTCGGGACATTGGGCTGCATCCCGGCCGGCTCGGGTAACGACTTTGCCGTGACGAGCGGCGCCCCGACAGACGTGCGCGCCGCGGTTGAGATGATTGTGGCCGGGCGCACGCGCGTGCAGGATCTCGGAAGGGTGACGGTTGACGACAAGATCACACGCTACTTTGACAACGCCGTCGGAATCGGGTTTGATGGCGTCGTCACGGTTGTAGGCAAGCGCTTCAAACGGCTGCGTGGGATGGCGTTGTATGTCCCGGTAGTCCTGCGGACGATCTTTGTCGACATGGTGCCGCCGCGGGTGCACATCGACATCGATGGCCAGGTCTTTGAGCAGACGACGCTAATGACCGTGATCTGCAATGGGCCACGCGAGGGGGGTGCCTTCATGGTGTCGCCGCAGGCCAAGGCAGACGATGGCCTGTTTGACGTGGCGATGGTCGAGACGATGCGGCGTCTCAAGATGCTTGCGATGGTGCCCAAGTTTCTGACGGGAGCCCATGTGAATGATCCGCGGTGCCGGATCGTGCGCGGGACAAAGATCGTTGTTACGTCGGATGATCCGCTGTACCTGCATGCCGACGGCGAACTGTTGACCGACATTGCGCACCGCGTGCAAGCCGAGATGGTGCCCGCTCGGCTGCGCATCATTGCGCCACCGGCGAGCGCGAACTAGGGGGAGGATGGCATGAAGATACTGGTGTTCAGCGCGCATGCTGCGGACTTTTGTTCGCGTGCGGGAGGCACGCTGGCAAAGTATGCACGTGCGGGCGCGCAGGTGCGCGTGGTCTCGCTCACGTTTGGAGAGCGCTCGGAATCGGGGGGACTGTACGCTGAAGGTGCGCGGCCCCCTCTCGATGAAGTGCGCGCGATTCGGCGCGGTGATGCGGAACGTGCGGCTGCCATCCTCGGCGTGACGATCAGCTTTCTGAACTGGGGCGATCTCTCGCTTGAACCTGCGGTAGAGCGAACGCGCGCGCTATCGGAGGAGATCCGCTCGATGCGTCCGGACGCGATCCTGACGCACCATGGTCCCGACCCGTGCAGCGTGGATCACGACGTGAGTTGGCGGCTCGTTCGGCGCGCCAGACAGTTGGCCGCCACGGTCGGACTCGAGTCGCCACTGCCGCACGTTGGCCCGATCCCGCTGTTCCTGTTCGAGGCGACGCTGCCGCTGACTGAGGCCGAGGGCTTTGTGCCCGACTTGTACGTCGATATCACCGATGTCTGGGAGCAAAAGGTCGAGGCGCTGCGGGAGTTTGTCCAAGCACAGAGCTTTCTGGTGCCCTGGTACACCGATGCGGCGCGTTTGCGTGGGCGCCAAGCCGCGACTATCAGCGGGCGCAAAGAGATTCTGTACGCCGAGGCTTTTGAGCGGATGCTGCCTTGGGTGGGCACCGAGCTGCCCCTGTAGGTCGGGTCAGCAGGTGCCGTGGGCCAGGAGGGCCACGCGCAGGCCCTCGCGCGAGAGGGCATTGTAGGTGCGGCAGGCCTCCGGCGTGCGCTGCACGACCAGGTGCGCAATGCCATGCGCGGCAATGGCTTTCCGCGCCGTTTTGCTGACCTTGATCAGGCCATGTACCCCGTTGCCTACGACCAGGACCTGGACACCCTGATCGTAGACGCCCGCAACCATCTCAGGCATAAGCTTGTGGCCGTGGCGTTCGCGCCAGGGCGACACCTGCGATCCTACGATCCGAATATCCTTACCGGCTCCGATCGGCCCCTGGTCGGTGCTGGCGTGTTCAACGCCCTCCACCACAAAGCGCCCCCACGAAAAGTGCTCGATCGGGCCGCACGGGTCGTTATACTGGCTGACGGCCACGGTTCCCCCCTGAGCGAACAGGCGGCGCGATTTGCAGCGATCTAGTAGCTCTCGCTCGCAAAGGCTCCCAAGATCTCGCCGAAATAGAGTCGATGGTAGTCGCTGCCGCCGTACGAGGACGCCTCAACCTCGCCGTCCAGGTTCGCGGGGATGAGGTCGTTGTAGTGCAACACCTTGCATTCGTAGACCATCGGGCAGGCATCCAGTGTCACCGAGTTGACCGTGTGACCGGGTGTGATCGCGATCTTGAGTTCGGCGAACTTGTCCATGTCGCGGCCGCTGTTGCTGCCGCATACACCCACCCACTTGCGCTGGGTTTCGTCGGGCACGTTGACGGTAAAGGTCTTGCTGTCGTCGATGAACTCGTAGGTGTAGCGCGAGGGCCGCACCATGGCGACAAAGATGGGCTTGCTCCAGATGATGCCGATGGTCGCCCAGCCTATGACCATCACGTTGGACTGGCCGGACGGTTTGGATGAGGCCAGCAGCAGCCCGGGGTTTTGAAGCAGGGACAGTGTCTTGGTCAGCTGATGATCGTAGGGTACGCTGTTGCGGATCATAATGGATGTGCTCCTTCCAGATTATTCGGTGCGATCACGTGCGGGTCAGTCGGCGAGGATGCCCTTGCTGCGCGAAACGGCGAGGTCGTGCGTCTGGGCGGCGCCTCTGTGGATGATCTCGCGCGCAATGCGAGCATCCGATTCCGCCTCCTCGGGCGTCAGACAGCCCACACAGACCAGATCGTTGGGCTTGATCGAGTTGAGTACAAAGCCGAGCCCCGTCTCGGGCATCAAGCGTCCGGCAGCCAGAGGTTTGATGCAGATCACGGGTTTGGGCGTGCCATTGATGACCTTGGCGATCCAGTCGGTTTCGATTTGGCAGAGAAAGCCGAGGGCGTTATAGAGCTGGATATACGTCGCCACATCATAGCCGGCGCGATCGCAGACAACGACGGTTTCCGGGCGGTGTGTTGAAAGGCCGGGGATCATGCCGAGCTCGCGGATGCGGCGCGTGACCTGTTCGATTCCGATGATGCGAGTCTCGTTGACTACCATGTTGCCGTCAGTCCAGTGCTGATGCGGCATGCAAAAGGTGGCGTCCCATTCCGCGCATTGCTCAATGCCGGGCATCAGATCGTCCACGTGCTCGCCATTGGGGGTGCACATCCAGTGGAGCTTGACGCCCGTCTCCTGTTCGGTGACCTGGATGGCCTCGTGCATGAGGGGCACAGTGCCCGAAAGCACGCAGTTGACTCCCTGTGCGACAAAGGCCTTGAGCACCTCGACGATGCGCTCAAGCGTCATGTACGATCGGATCCAGCGGTCTTTGGCTGCGCTCTGGTGCGAGTAGCCCATGAACCAGTTGGTGCCGATCACCAGACGCGAGAGCTCGATGCCCTCGATCTGCGTTGTGGGGAATGCCATGCAATCCTCCTTTGGCGGCGTCTCGATCAACCAGTGTTGCGCCTCACTATAGCCAACGTCGTCCAGTGCTGTCAAACAGCGGGGGTGCCGGATGCGCTGAAGGGCGAGACAGTGTCGTGTCCGGGCAAGAGTTCGCGGAGCGTCATCTGCATCTGACGCCCGTTGCGAATCGCATAGTCCTGAGCGTTGTTGTTGAACAGCAAGTGTATCTCCCGAGCTTCTGAGGCCAGTCTTTCGACGTTTGGCACCCAGGCCCGCAGCTCTTTCTCGGAGTACAGGTAATCGAAGCGCTCGCCGGTGCTTTTTACTTTGGCGTACCACTTTGCCGCATTGCGACCATGAAAGCGTACGATGACCAGATCGGGATTGGTCACGTCCAGCAGCGTCGGGACGCTGCCGCTGCCGATCTGTGGCTCATCGACGACCGTCAGGCTGATGTCCCACGCGCGCAGAGTGTCGGCCAAGTGAGGAAGGTGGTCTCCCTCCAGCCAACTGCGGTGCCTGAACTCGACACTCAACGCGTCCTGGCTGAGGTCACGCACATGCCGAAGGTATTCGAGGTTCTGAGGCTTGAACACGAACCACGGTGGGAACTGGTAGTTGAGGGCCCGCAGTTTGGCTGCGTCGCGCAGGGGCCGCAGGCCGGCGCTGAAGCGCGCGGCGAGGTCGTCGTCGGGCGGGTGGTCTCGGTCGTGCCAGGTCAGCTGTTTGAAAGGCTTGACGTCGAACAGGAACCCGGGCGGCGTGCGTTGGGCCCAGGCAGCATAGTTGCGTGTCGGCTGCAGGGCGTAAAACGTCGAGTTGATCTCGACCAGCGGAAAGTGCTGAGCATAGTAGCTGATCTGTTCCGTCGAGGGCAGGCCCGGTGGGTAGAAACCGGTGTGCTGCGACCAGCTCGAAGTGCCTACGTACAGGCGTGCCATGCTGCTGGCTCCCTTCACAATCCGCTACGTCTGGTTTGTCGTCCAAGGTCTCTGGAGTGTGGCAAGAATCGCGGCACACCAGAGGACAGCCAGTTTTGCGTGGCCCTCTGGGGTATAGTGGACGCCGTCGTTCGGCGCCGCAAGATTCACGGCACGCCAGCGAGCCCCAACGGTTCGCCCCAAAGCGACGGTGGCCGAGATGCCCGCGCGATAGATGGCTAACGGCATCGCGGCGTTGGCAGGGGTTACGGGCTTGCCGATCAAGACCAACATGCCGGGACGGTGGCGGTGCATCAGGTACAACAGGCGTTGGAGCCGTAGAACCCAGTAGAGCGCCTTGAGCGGCCCCACGGGACGACGATCCTCCAGCGAGCGCCACAGGTCGTTGGCCCCAATGAGCAGGAGACAGATGTCGGGCTCCAGTCGCTCGAGCAGGCGCTCCTTGACGCGCCAGATAAGCGTGTCGATGCCCTTGCCGGGCCAGCCCTCTGTGGCGCAGTCAGCGAACGTGGCGTAGCCCACTCGAAATGAACCGACGAACTGGCTGTCGATGCCGGCGACCTGAAGAGCCTGTTTGAGCGCTAGACGGTAACCGATGGTTGTTGCTGGGGCGCCGGTTTCGTCGGGGTTGCCGGTGCCCCACGTGTTAGAGTCGCCAAATGGCAGGATCGCTATGGAGATCTGATGGCAGGTCGCGGGTTCAGTTGGTTGCATCGGATGCTCAACTCCGGGAGCTCTATCCGGTGTGGCGCCGCTAAAGGACTCTAGCACACTCTGAGGGGCGCGGCAAGGGCTGCGTGTGGGGGTTGACCCTCCGCCGGGCCGTGATAGTATAGGCTCAGTGTAGGTCTAGGGAGGGGGTGGGCATGGCCGTGCAACCGTGGAGTCTGCGGGATTGGTTGGCGGAGGTACTGGACGAGGCGCAGGATACGCTTGGCGCCTACGAGCTTACGCTGGGCGGTGCCATGCTGTTGGGCTACCTGCTGATGTGGTGGCTGCGTGCGCGCCCGGGTTGGGGTCTTGGGTTGCTCTGGTTGCTGAGCGTAGTCGGCTTGTGGGTTGGCGCGCTGCTGGAGGAGAACCAGTTTCGTCGCCTGGGGCGCCGGCGCTTTCGCGGGACGCTCTACAGGCGCATCTCCTGGCTCGTCCTGGTGGGCGCGCTAGTGCTGGCCGGGCTGCTGGTGTGGTTCGCACACGCGCGTGCCTGGAACGATCTCGCAGGGTGGCACGACGGTCCGGTCTGGATGCTGCTCACGCTGAGCTTTTACCACCTTGCGCTGGGGCTCAAGACAGGAACTCGGCGCTGGGTGTGGTTGGGCAGCGCGCTGTGTGTGCTCGCGATTGCGCTGCCAGGCGTGGCCGCGCTGCGCTCACGGCTTTATGTTGCGACCGCGCTGCTGGGAGGAGGCAGTCTGCTGGCTGCCGGCCTGGTTGGGCGTCTGCGCTTCGAGCGTGCGCTCGCTGTTGGCAGGACGCCCAGGGAGCGCACAGGCGTCTCATCAGACTAGATCCCCATCGTGACGGTCCTGCAGGTGTCGGAGGCCGAGGATGGTGACTAGTGCGAGGCATGCACTGGTCAAGAACACGGCTTTGGCGGACGAACCGCTGTAAATCGCGGCGCCTACTACTGGGCCCAGGGCTGATCCGATCGACGAGGCGCTGGAGTTCAGCCCGAGGGCGACGCCGATCTTCTCCGGTCGCGTCCTGTTGACTACCAGCGTGCTGATGCCGGGCGCGATGCCGCCGCGAAACACTCCCTGCAAGGCCTGAATGATTCCCAGGCTGGTAACCGTTCGCGCAAAGGCCAACGGGACGTAGAGCAGCGCGGTGCCCCACGTACAGCCCATCAGTGCCGTTCTGGCGCCTATGCGGTCGATGGCGCGTCCGATGAACAGCGCCGATGTGGCAGCCGTCAGGCCTGCGACCCCGGTCACGAGCCCCGAGATCGTGGCAATGCGCTCCGTGCTGCCGACGAGCTGCTGGATATGGACGGGCAGCACCGGCGAAGCCAGGCTGACGGCCAGGTTGAGCGAGAGCGTTACGACCACCAGAAGGACAAAGGGTCGCGAGGCCCCCAAATCCCTGAAGGCCAGCAGCGGGTGGGTGCTGCGCGCCTGCGCGGTCACCGCAGCGCTGTCTTCGGGTTCACGCACGGTGATGGCTACGATCACGAGCGCCACAAACACCAGCAACGCGGCTCCCCAATAGGTCGCGCGATAGCCGAGCGAGTCGGCCACCAGACCCCCAATCATCGGCCCGATTGTGACACCGGCGGATACGGCGGTCTGAATCAGGCCCAGGGCGTAGGCGCGGCGGTGCTTGGGCGTGCCGGTCGCAACGAGAACCGAAGCCGCAGTCGGGGTTCCGGTCATGCAGCCCTGTATGATGCGGGCAATCAGCAACTGGGTGGGCGTCCTGGATGTGGCCATCATCACGCAGATGATGAAGGTGGCAGCGATGGCGCGGATGAACATCGGCTTGCGCCCGTAGCGGTCGCTGAGGATGCCCCAGATGGGGGTAAAGATGGCAAAGGTTACGAGGCCCAGCGACTGGTAGGCGGCCGTGTAGGCGGTCACCTGCAACGGATCCTTGATCCCCAGTTGCTGAACATAGTAGGGGATCAAGTTAAAGCTGGCCTGCGAGCTGAGGATGATCAGGACCTCAGCGATGGCCGAAAAGGTGAGATTGCGTTGCCACTGCACGGTGGCTGTGCGTTGCCTCAATGGTCAGCCTCTGCGTCTGATGAGAGCATTATAGGGGCTGCGCATGCGCCGTCAAAGGGTGGGTGCGCGCAAGCGAGGGGCACTCTTAGTGCATCGCAATGCAGGATATGTTGCACACTAGCCACATAGGCGAACATTTGTGCTGGACGGCCTTTCATCGAGCAGTCGTCATAATCCGGTCGCTAGTATAGGATGGTGTTTATACCCACTACATCTAGTGTTTGCCCAAAATCGGCGTAAAGGACGCCGCAAAAACCCTTGCCAAAGCTGGCGTTGTGTGCTATAGTATCTACGCATCTTGGCTCCGGGTTCACTCTGCCCCAAGCGTTGATCTGCAGTGCATCAGCCCCCGGTGTGCGTGGCGAGCGCCTCACCGGGGAGTCGTCGTCTCTTACGGCGGCGATGGCGCGGAACGCTGCACCCGGAGCGTTGTGTACTCTGGGCGAGATCGTCATGGCAACGGATGTCGTGGCGTTTGTTGATAGCGTTCAGACAACGCATCGAGTCGTTTTCTAGGGGAGGCTGGCATGTCAGAAAACCGCGTAACGCAGGTTCGCAAGCGGGACGGTACCGTTGTGCCGTTCGACCAGAGCAAGATTACGAACGCAGTGTTCAAGGCCGCGCAGTCGGTAGGGGGCGATGACTATGACCGCGCGGTTTTCGTTTCTAATGATGTGATGACTGTGCTGGAAGAGCGCTTCGGGGGTTCAACGCGTATTCCTACCGTTGAGGACATCCAGGATATGGTCGAGCGCTCGTTGATCAAGCACGGCCACGCCAAGACGGCCAAGGCTTACATCCTCTACCGCGAGCTGCACAACAAACTGCGTGACATTCGTGCGCTGATCGATGCCAACGAGTTGATTGACGGATACCTCGATCGGCTGGACTGGCGCGTCAACGAAAACAGCAATATGGGCTTTTCACTGCAGGGATTGAACAACCACATTTTTACCGCAGTGAACAGCGCCTACTGGTTGAACCGGCTCTATCCCAAGGAAGTGCGCGAGGCGCACCAGAACGGTGACATTCACCTGCATGACCTGTACATCCTGGCGGTGTACTGCTGTGGTTGGGACCTGCGCGACTTGTTGATTCGTGGCTTTGGTGGGGTGTCCGGCAAGATCGACTGCCGCCCGGCCAAGCATTTCCGCACGGCGCTTGGACAGGCTGTCAACTTTTTCTACACGATCCAGGGCGAATCTGCCGGGGCCGTAGCCTTCTCCAACTTTGACACCTTTATGGCGCCCTTCATCCGCTACGACAAGCTCGGGCCCAAGGAAGTTCGCCAGGCGCTGCAAGAGTTCATCTTTAACATGAATGTGCCTACACGCGTGGGCTTTCAGACACCGTTCACCAACCTCACGATGGATCTCACGGTGCCGTCGACGCTGGCAAACGAGCATGTCATTATCGGTGGCGAGTTGCAGGCCGAGACGTACGCCGAGTTCCAGCCCGAGATGGATTTGCTCAACCGGACATTTGCCGAGCTGATGTTGGAAGGCGATGCCAAGGGACGCGTGTTCACTTTTCCGATTCCTACGTACAACATCACGCGCGACTTTGACTGGGATAACCCCAACATCGAGCCAATCTGGCAGATGACGGCCAAGTACGGGATTCCGTATTTCGCGAATTTCGTGAACTCGGACCTGAACCCGGAGGATGTGCGTTCCATGTGCTGCCGTCTACGGCTGGACAACAAAGAGCTGCGCAAACGCGGCGGCGGACTCTTTGGCGCCAACCCGTTGACGGGCAGTATTGGCGTGGTGACACTCAACATGGCGCGCATCGGCTATCTCGCCGAGAACGAGGTCGACTTTTTCGATCGCGTGGCGCGTCTGATGGACATCGCGCGTGACAGCCTCGTGATTAAGCGCCGCGTCATCGAGCGCTTCACCGAAGGCGGGCTGTATCCCTACTCGCGGCACTACCTCAGTGACATCAGAGCTCGCACCGGCAAGTACTGGAACAACCACTTTAACACGATTGGCCTGAACGGTATGAATGAGGCGGTGCTCAACTTTCTTGGCGTAGACCTGGCCGACGAGAAGGGGCATGCATTTGCAGTGCGCGTGCTGGACTTTATGCGTGGCCGCATGCTCCGCTACCAGGAAGAGACGAACGAAATGTTCAACCTGGAGGCGACGCCGGCAGAAGGCACATCGTACCGCTTTGCGCTGTTGGATACGTCGCGTTACCCAGACATCATCACTGCCACGACCGGCATGCAGGGCGCCGATCCCTTTTATACCAACTCGTCACAGTTGCCTGTGGACGCCACCGACGACATGTTCGATGCCCTGGAATGGCAGGACGATCTGCAGACGCGCTATACCGGCGGCACCGTGATGCACCTGTTCTTGGGCGAGAAGCTGCCCTCGTCGCAACTGACAAAAGAGCTGGTGCGGCGCGTGGCCACTCGGTATCATCTGCCCTACTTTACGCTGACGCCCACGTTCAGCGTCTGCCCGACGCACGGCTATATTGCCGGAGAGCACTTTACTTGTCCAAAGTGCCGCGAAGAGCAGCCGTGTGAGGTTTACTCTCGCGTCGTGGGCTATTTGCGTCCGGTACAGCAGTGGAATAAGGGAAAGAAGGCCGAGTTCAACCTGCGCAAAGAGTTTGTCGCGCAAGAGCCCGCAGCGGCTACGTGCACAGAGGCGAACGCCGCCGGGTGATGAAAATAGCGGGTCTTCAGAAGGTCAGTCTGCTGGACTACCCAGGTCGGATTGCTGCGTCCGTGTTCCTGGCGGGCTGCAATCTTGACTGTGGGTACTGCCACAACCGATGGATGATCGACGCGTCGGCGGTCGCCGAGGCGATCAGCATACCGGATTTTCTGAGATGGCTGGAGACGCGGGTTGGGCTGCTGGACGGCGTGTGCGTGAGTGGCGGCGAGCCCACTATTCACGCCGAACTGCCGGTGCTGTTGCGCGAAATCCATGCGCTGGGGATGCTGATCAAGCTGGACACGAACGGCACGCGGCCGCAGGTTGTGCGCGGGGTGCTGGACGAAGGTCTGGCGGATTTCGTCGCGATGGACATCAAGGCGCCGCTGGATGCGCGCTACGATCTGGTCGCTGGGCGTGCGGTCAATGTGGCAGACTTGCGCGAAACGATGGCGGTGCTCCGGGTCTGGGATCCTACGGCAAAGCAATACGAGTATCGGACCACGGTTGAGCCACACATCGACGCGCTCGCTCTGCGCGAGATCGCGTCGGAGGTCTGGCGCTGCGAATGCTGGGCTCTGCAGCCCTACAGGCCGCCACAAGATGAAACAGCGGCGCAGGTGCAGGGCGTGGCATTCGATTTCGAGCAGTTGCAGGAGATAGCGCGCGATCTCGCGGGTGTTGTGCCCGGAGTGTTCGTGCGCGGCGAATAGCCAAGCGGTTTGTGATCGGGTATGGAAATGTCCGTCGCCCGGGTGACCCTTGCTGGTCCCCGGGCGACGTTGTTGTTCAGTCCGTGCGGTCGCAGTTCAGTCTCTTGGCCGCACGATGACCGCGCCGTCGGGGGGCAGGTGTGCTGGCGCCGGAGCAGTACCCGATGGGGCGAGTGCTGGGGCCCGATAGGTTAGTAACGGGCCCACTCCGGGAGCCACCTGATAGGTGACGATGAGTTCTGGAGGATCCCAGGGGTCGTTGGCCGTAAAGACGCCAATCTGGTTCGTGACCCCGCTTTCGGGTCCGCGCAGCATCACGCCATAGTTTGGCCAGGTGCCTGACACCCAGCCCTGAACGAGGGAGGTGATATCAATGGCAGGGTCGGCCTGGGTGGTCACAGCGCCGTGCGATTCGGCGTACGCCGTCGAAAAGTTGGCCCAATTCGGCCAGGTCGGAGCGCTGGGCCAAGCGCGCTTGATGCGGTACGCCGTGACGGTCGTGGCGGCGCCTGCCGGCCGGAAGACCCAGTCGAGGTAGGTCTGGATCACGGCATCGTGGATGCTGGCGTCCGCCGGGATGCCCGCCAGGTCAAAGTACAGAATGGCGCGGGTGACGCCGGGATCTTTGTAGCTCGGCTCTACGTACCCGATGAGCAGGTTGAGATAGCCCCGATAGTCCTCGTAGGGGTACCCCGAGTGCAGCGTGGTGTCGCTGGGCGCTGCCGTGTTGTCCCAAGTGTCCGGCGTGGGCGTCCGCGAGGGGGTCGCCGTACGCGTCGGGGTGCGGGTGATGGTTGCCATAGGTGTACGCGAGGGCGTCGGCGTGGCCGTGGGCGGCGCCGGCTTGAACAGCAACGGCAGCGCGATCGGAGCGGGCGGCACCGTAGGCCCCGGCGTGCGTGTCTGCGTGGGCGTGTGGCTGGGGCCCGCCGTCGCTGTCTTGGTGGGCGAGAGAGTGGGCGTCGCAGTGGCTGTCTGCGAGGGCGTCGGCGTACGAGTCGCAGTGGCCGTGTTTGTGGCAGTTGGCGTGGGCGTGCGGGACTGTGTTGGCGTGGCAGTCGCCGATGGGCTGGGCGTGGAGGTAGGCGTTCCGCAAGGCGCGACGTGCAGCCGGATGCCGATATCGGCGTCGGGCAGCTCGTCAACGGTGCTGAGATTGTACCAAGTGCCCGATGTGCCGAGAGAGCTCATGTACGAGCTGTTCACGGAGATGGCGCCCAACGGGTCGACTGGTACGCGTGCATACTGGCTGGAAGCGTAGCCCCACTTGACCACCACGAACAGGTCAGCGCCTGCTACCACCGGCAGGGGGGTATCGAGAGCGACGCTGTGGTAACCTGGATACTCAAAAGTGGCGTTTTCGTGTCGAGCGCGCAGCCCCGAAACCGTTGAGCCGTTGAACGACGAGTAGATGTAGACGTCCAGATCGTTAACTGTGTCGTAGGTCCAGATGCTGACGTGAGTGGCGCATCCCGAGCTTGAGGGGTTCAGCCTGACCAGACCCCAGGGCGCGGACACACCTTCGTAGCCGTACCAGGTGCCGGATCCGCCTCTGTAGTCGGCGCCGGCTTCGTCATGGTGCAGAATGACGCTGTTCGGTGCCGCGTTAGTCCAGCCAATGATGGCGTTCGCGTCCCGCCCGATGCCGGCCGACCCGTAGGCGATGGTAAAGTATCCGCCGCTGCTGCCGTAGTCGCACGCGCCTCCCCAGGCAGCGCCCCAACTGTTCTTGGCGATCCAGGCGCCCTGACCGCCTGCATGGGTCAAGGAGTCGTCCCAGCCCACTAACAGCACAGCGTGATCGTTCTGGTCGGGTGAGGGATTGGGGTGATAGAGCGTGTAGCTGCCGTCATAGGCGTCGAACTCCTCGCCCCACAACAGCTCTCGCGATCCCGAGTTAACGGTGACATACAGGGGACCATAGGCAGTGAGCCAGGCCTTGAGCGCGTCGACGCTGGGCATGCCGCCAGTGAGCAAGGTCATATCCAGAGCCCTGACAACTGGAGCGCAAGTGGTCTTGCAGGGCTGGTTGGTCGGATTGTAGGGGTCGCACGCCTCGGTGACGGCGCCGCTGGCCGTGAGCAGGCTGGCCGCGTCCCAAAAGTTGCCGCCGGTGCAACCATCGACGCCGGTCTCTACGGCCTTCCAGTAACACTCTGCAACGTGGTTCTCGGACAGGTCGTAGAGCCCCGCGCCGTCCATCAGGAGGCGCGACTCGAAGGCAGCCAGGGTGGCAAATGCCCAGCAGGACCCACAGGTGCCCTGGTTCTGCACATTCGTGACGATGCCCTCTTGACGCCAGTCGAGGCTAACCGGGAAGGCCTGCGGGCTGGTTCCGGCGGGCGTTTGCGCCTCGAGGTGCGCTGCACCGTACGCGGGGGGAACATACCCGCGGGCGTACTTGCTCTCATGCACAATCGGATATGTCGGCAGCGGGGTGTTGCCGGTTGCAGGCGCTACCTGCGGGCGTGCAATGGTCGGCTGCTGAGCGACGAGTGAAGGAAGGGTGCTGACTCCCAGCAGCAGGCAGAGCATGCCCAGTAGCAGAACGCGGGCCATGACAGCCGCGCAGCGGAGGCGCTGAACGCGCATTGTTGTCCTTTCCAATCCGTCTGTCGCCGTAAAGGCGCTACATCTAGGACGACGGAGGCAGGGCAGGAGGTTCCGGGCTCGCGAGTTTGCCTTCAGCGATCAGGCGGTTGATGAGCGTGCGCGCTTCATCCTGCTGCAGAAAGGCCGAAAGCAGGGCCTGCTTGTAGCGGATGGCGCGCTCGTTGTCCTCAACCTGCTGGTCCATGGTGGCCATCAGGCGGCTGTTCATGTCGGCGACCATGTCGCGCAACTGCACTTGCTTGGTGGAGAGCAGTTCGTGGAGTTGCTCGTTCTCCAGCAGGAGCGCGCTGACGACGTCACGCTGTTTGCCGCCAAAGAGTCCCAGCACGCCCGAGGAGCTGAGCCGATCGCGCAGGCGCGCTACCTCGCCCTCGAGCACGCTGATGCGCTGGTCGCGCTCCTTGATGCGCTGCTCGTACTCTTTGATCAACTGCTCCTTGTCATCGGCGACAGAATCGATCAGTCGCTCGATGGCGCTCTCCTGGTGCGTGCGCTGCTCGGCGAGCGCCTGGCGTCTTTGGCGTTTCTGCCACGCGGCGACTGCCCACACAATCATGCCGGCCAGCAGCGCGCACACGATGAACGTGATCAGTACCGGCGGAGAAAAGAGCGTATTCGTGATCTCGGCATCCGAATAGGCGAACACTATGGGTTCCTTTCATTACTGACGTAACATGGCAGCAAGAGTAGTGGCAACGGGAGCGGGGCGTCGTTTCAGGTCGGGGGGACTCGGCCGGGTATTCCGGCCGAGTCCCCAGTTGCCGATGCGCTACGCCTTGATATTCACGGTATCGGTAACGCGCTTGTCCGGACCGGTCTTTTTGGGTCGAGAGCGCTTCTTGAGCTTGTCCAGGAACGCATCATACTTGCTGCGATCCACAGGCACCTGAACCGGCTTGCCGGTCTTGCCGGAGAGGATCATCGCATCGATAAGCTCCACCGAGTTCAGACCCTCGACGCCGGGAGACAAGAGCGGTTCCCCGTTCAGAATGTGCTGCGTAAAGTTGCGCAGAACTTCGGCGTGGCCCGAGGGCAGGTCAGGCAGGGTCACCGGAATCTCTGTGACGGGCGGCTTGTGCCACATTTCGGTAGCGGCGTCACTGCCGGCCTTGACACCCGGGTCGATCTCCCAGAAGGTCAATTCTTGTTGCCCCTTGGGGTTAGTCATGACGCGCAGCTTGCCCTTTTCGCCGGCAATCTCGAGCAACAGGGTGCCGGGCGTCTCGTTCACCGAGCAGTGGATAAAGCCGATGCCGCCATTGGGATACTCCAGCATGGCCATGCCGACGTCTTCGACCTCAATCTTGTGGTTGCGGGTGGCGGTGTAGGCCGTTACCTTGCTGGGCAACCCACCGAGCCAGGTGAGGCGATCGAGTGCGTGGGGCGACTGGTTCATCAGCACGCCGCCGCCCTCGCCGATCCATGTGGCGCGCCAGCCCGCCGAGTCATAGTAGGCTTGCGAGCGAAAGTCAGCGTAGATGAGCAGCGTGCGGTAGATCTCGCCCAGCTTGCCGGACTTGACCAGGTCACCCGCCGCGCGCCAGGCAGGCTCGGTGCGTGTCTGGTACATCACACCAAAGGGCACGCCCGTGCGTTTCGCGGCGGCGACCATTTCGTCTGCCGCGGAGACGGTCACGGCAATCGGTTTTTCAGAGAGAACGGGTTTGCCGCGTTCCATCGCATAGATGGCGATCTCGGGATGAAAGTAGTGCGGCGTCGCGATGGTGACGGCGTCGACGTCGTCGCGATCGATCAAATCGTGATAGTCGGTGCAGTAAGGAACCCCATACTTGCCGCCAACCGACTGGGCTACAGCCGCGTCGATATCGCATACCGCGACGAGCCTGGCGTCGGCCAGCTCGCTGATGCACTTGCAGTGGCCCTGACCCATGCCGCCCACGCCGACAACACCGTATCGTACCTCGCCCATGTGGATGCCTCCTTGAGTCGCTGTTTGGGGACCTGCTGATGCCGATTATAGAGGGCTTTGCAGGATAGGGCAAGGGAGAGAACAGCGCTGCTATGCGTGACGCGCCAATCTCCCGTGCCGTGTTGACGTACTCATTCGAGTGCCCTATGCTGTGTGCACTGCTACGAGGAGTGCACACATGTTGTTGCTGTGTCCACCAAGTCTCAGCTACATCTACCTCGGCGGGTCATGATCTGCTCCGGTGATCGGATCGGATCGTGACCGGCGCCAGCTCTGCAGGCTCAAGATCCGACCATTGACCCTCTTCCTCAACGTGTGACGCCCATGTCAGGCACACCAGAACACAAGGAGCAACATGGATACCATTACTCTTCCACCGGAAGAGCAGCTCGCGCTGCTAATGCGCGGCGCTGAGTACGGTGACGACGTGCTGCGGGCGCAGATGCAGGCGGATCTCGACGCGCGCCTGCGCGAATCGGCCCGCACAGGACGTTCATTGCGAGTATACCTCGGAGTAGACCCTACCTCCAGCGATCTGCACCTTGGCCACACGGTGCCACTGCGCAAGCTGCAGCAGTTTCAGAATCTCGGGCACCAGGCCATTTTCCTGATCGGCTCGTTTACCGGCCTGATCGGAGATCCCTCTGACAAGGAGAGCGCGCGTCCCCAGCAGACTGCTGAACAGGTCGCCGCGCATGCGCAGACCTACGTTGAACAGGTGTACCGTGTGCTGGACCGCGGAAGGACGCTGATCGAGTACAACGACCATTGGCTCTCCAAAGCGGATGTCCAAAACGACGGGCAACACTATCGGAATCGCCGAGGCGCCCGAGGTGCAGTTCGCCAAGGTGATGTCGATTCCTGACACGGCCATGCGGACATATGCAGAGTTGGTGACCACGTGGACGCCGGCCGCGATCGCAACGCTCTGGGAAGGGTTGGAATCCGGACAGGTCCATCCACGTGACGCCAAAATGCGTCTGGCGAGCGAGATCGTGGCGCTTTTCCATGGGGCGGAGGCCGCTGAGCGTGCGGAAGAGCATTTTCGCACCGTGTTCCAGCAGCGTGATCTTCCACCGGACATGCCCAGCTACGGTCTGGCAACGCCGACGAACATCATCGTTGTGCTGGTCGCGGCCGGACTTACGGTCCAACAGCGAGGCGCGTCGTTTGGTAGCGCAGTGCGGGGTGCGTCTGGATGGCGTCGTGATTGGCGACATCGAAGCAGTGATCGATCCGCATGGGCAGGTGCTGCAGGTGGGACGCAGACGCCATGTGCGACTGAGCTGAGACGCCCTTGTGAGGGGGGCACCTGACAGGCCTGACGAGCGAGGGCGAGGCTGCGTGACCGGTAGCTTTGCCCTCTGCGTGGTTCTACGGGCTGGTCGTCGCCTGGCGTGCCTCCGCGTCGTAGACGCGAACCCGTGTCCGTGCTATACTTTGGCCCAGGGCTTAGCGGTTCGACAGGAGGGGGAGATGCCTGAGATCACCCAGGTCGTCAAGCGAAGTGGCGCGATCGTACTTTTCAGCCAGGAGCGCATCACCAACGCGATATACCGTGCGGCCGTCGCGGTAGGCGGTCGCGATCGCAGCATGGCGGAGCGACTGTCTGATCAGGTCGTCAGGCTGTTGGAGGCGACTACGCCGGCTGGTGAGATCCCGTCCGTGGAGGATATCCAGAATCTGGTAGAAAAGGTGCTTATTGAGAACGGGCACGCGCGTACGGCCAAAGCCTATATTCTGTACCGTAATGACCGGACGCGGCTGCGCGAGCAGCGGGCGGTGCGCGAGGCCGCCAGTGGCAGCATTCCCTGGCGCAAAGTGTACGAGGTGCTCAACTGGGCTATAGACCATGACCTGCACACCGTGGAGAGGTTGAACGCACGCATTGCGCGAGGCGAGTTCCCCGATATCGTGCGGGAGACGGACGAGGCCTATCATCAGGACATACGGCGCGCAGCGGAGATCATCGACGATCGTCGCCACGAGGTCAAGATTGTGATCATCGCCGGGCCGTCTTCTTCCGGCAAGACCACGACGACCACCAAACTCAGCCAGGTGCTGACAGATATGGGGCTGAGTCTGGTGCCCCTGACGGTCGACCACTACTTTTACGACCTTGCGCTGCATCCCAAGGACGAGCACGGCGACTATGACTATGAGACGCCGCAAGCGCTGGACCTCGCGCTGATCAACGAGCACCTCGCAAGGCTCGTGGCAGGCGAAGCGGTGCGGATTCCCTACTATGACTTCAAGACCGGTCGGCAGCACCGCGACCACACCCCCATGCAACTGGGGCCGGACGACATCATCCTGATCGACAGTCTGCACGGGCTGTACGCTGACATGACCACGGCGGTTGAACCGGAGCGCAAGTTCAAGCTCTACATCGAGCCGCTTTTGCAGATGAAGGGGCCCGATGGAAGGTATGTGCGCTGGACGGACTTGCGGCTGATGCGGCGTATGGAACGCGACGCCGCACATCGAGCGTACGATCCGCGGCGTACTCTTGAGCATTGGCACTATGTGCGCAGCAGCGAGATGCGAAATATCCTGCCCTACGTGAATTCGGTCGATCACATCGTCGCAAGTGGACTGCCGTACGAGTTACCCGTGATGCGACGGCGGCTCTTTGACTCGTTCGCTCAGTGGATAGTGGATTACCGCGATGATCCTCTGAGGCAGGATGCCTACGAGCGCGCTGTGCGCGTGCACGCGCTGCTGAAGGGGGTCACGCCTGTCGAGGACGAATCGGCCATTCCGTCCGACTCGTTGTTGCGCGAGTTCATTGGTGGCAGCAGCCTAAAGTACTAAGTTGGAGGCATATGTGGACGCAAGATCGCTGATGCTGGTCTGCGCTCGCGAGAACGATCTGTACCAGGTCCTGGTCGACAATCGCATTCCCTGTGTCAACTGCCACTCGCCGCTGATGGCGGTACAGCGAGCGCTCCCGGGCGCCGGCGTTCTGGTACTGGTCGACAGCTATCCCGAACGGGGCTGGGCGATCAGCGATGAGGTGCTCGCGCTGGCGCGCGAGAAACGCATCAGGATGTATGTCGAGTTTCCCAGTGCGTTGCCGGGAGTGGCCCTGGGTGAGACTCGCGGCGTCAAGTGGGAACGCGCTGTGGTGTCCTCCGACTTGTTTGGCGAGGACGTGCCGGCGGGGCGGATCATTGGCATTCACAGTTGCCGTTTCGTGCCGGTCGAGGCGCAATCGGCTCATATTGTGATGGCGCGCGTTGCAGGCTTTGATAGCGCTGTCTTCGGCTTGCCCGAGAACGACGTCTTTCCCATCCTGTTCCAACTGCCAGACACAGCCGTGATGGTGGCCACTACACGGCTCAGCAGCTTTATCACGTCGCGCTATGCGCCCTTTGACGACTGGCGGGCCATCTGGACCACGCTGCTGAACTGGGTTCTGCCCGGAGCGATAGCGCGAGAGCTCTACTGGGGTGTGCCCCTGGTGCGGCCATCATTCGCCAGGAGCGAGTCGATGCCCGACGCAGTGGAGCAGCAAGCCTTTGGACGCGGCGCTGAGTGGTTCGACAACGGACGGATGTTGATCCACCCGGCTTGGCAGGACAAGACGGACGACGCGGACGACTACGAAGATCGGGTGTGTCCGTTCCCACGCGCGGATTGGCCGTCGGGTGATGGCTCACTGGGGATGTTGGAGGGCTACAACGCCGCGATTCAACACGATGGGACGCAGCCCGTGCGCTGGTGGCTGCGCAACGACTGCATGGGAGAGGCAGCGATGGCCCTCGCTCTGTGGAGTGCTCGCAGCGGCACCCCGCGGGGGGTGCAGGTGGCCGGCAACCTGCTGGACTATATCTATCGCGATTCCGGCCTGGCACAGGGCTCGCGCGCCGATCCGGCCAGCCCGTCCTACGGCCTCGTGGGCTGGTCGGTGCCGCAAAACGAGGGCGTCTACTATGGCGACGATAACGCTCGCGCCGTGCTGGGGACCATGGCCGCGGCTGCCTTGCTCAAGGAGGAGCGCTGGGATCGGGCGGTGATGCGCAACCTGTTGGCCAACCTGCGCACGACGGGTACGCTGGGGTTTCGGCACCAGCGCCTGGACGAAAAGCCGCTACAGGCTGCAGGCTGGCGCAGCTACTACGAAGAGCCTTTCGTCTACTATGGGCCGCACTATGAGGCCTATCTGTGGGCCTGTTTCCTGCATGCCTACGCGTTGACCGGCTATGCACCTTTCCTAGATCGTACACTGACGGCGATTCGAATGACCGTGGAGGCCTACCCGGATGAGTGGTGCTGGACGAACGGCATCCAGCAGGAGCGGGCGCGAATGCTCATGCCGCTGGCGTGGCTGGTACGTGTCGCCGATACCTCGGAGCACCGCGCCTGGCTACGGCAGATTGCCGGGGAGATGCTTGCGCACCAGGATCCCTGCGGCGCCATCCGTGAGCAGGTGGGGGAGCGTGGCAAGGGCGCCTACGGACCCTATGCGAGCAACGAGGAATATGGGACCACCGAGGCGCCGCTGATCCAGAACAATGGTGACGCACTATCGGATCTCTTGTATACGACCAACTTTGCGTTCATCGGGCTGCACGAGGCTGCGCGCGCTACCGGCGAGGCAGTGTATGGCGAGGCCGAGGAACGGCTCGCCAAGTATCTGTGTCGAATCCAGGCGCGCTCGCGCGCGCACCCGGAACTCGACGGAGCCTGGTTCCGCGCCCACGACTTTGAGCGTTGGGAATACTGGGCCAGCAACGNNAGTACGTTCGCGCGCGCACCCCGAACTGGACGGGGCCTGGTTTCGCGCGCACGATTTCGAACGCTGGGAATACTGGGCCAGCAACGGCGACGCCGGCTGGGGCGCCTGGAGCATCGAGAGCGGTTGGACACAGGCTTGGATTACCACAGTGTTCGGCATGCGTCTGGCCGACACCAGTCTGTGGGATCTGACGATGCCGTGCACCTACGGGCAGCACTTGCCCAGCCTGTTGCCAGAGATGGGACTCTAGGTGGCCAAGGCAGACAAGGAAAACATTACCCCTATTCGGGGGCAATACTTGCAGGTCAAGCGACGCTACCCTGACGCGATCGTCTTCTTTCGGCTGGGCGACTTTTACGAGACCTTCGACGAGGACGCCCATACGGTCGCGTCCGAGTTGGACGTAGTACTCACGTCACGCAATGTTGCCAAGGGCCAGCGCGTGCCCATGGCGGGCGTTCCGCACCATGCCGCAGAGGGCTACATCGCCAAGCTGATCGAAAAGGGCTACAAGGTCGCCATCTGCGAGCAGGTGGCGCGCGAAGCCATCAATGGGCTGATGCCACGAGAGGTCGTGCGCGTGGTGACCCCCGGAACAGTCGTGGAGCCGGGTCTGCTGGCCGAGCGACGGAACAACTATTTGGCAGCGCTGGTGATTGATGGTGAGTCGGTTGGCATCTCGCACGTTGACATAACGACGGGGGAGTTTGCCACAACGCAGTTCAAGAGTCAGCAGGTTGAGGCCGATGCGCTGCGTGAGCTCGACAGACTGGCGCCTGCAGAGCTGGTCATCAGCAATGGCGGCGATAGCTTTGCAGGCCAGGGGCAGGAGGAGACGGCCGAGGCGTTGCGCCGGCACCCGTACCTGGGGCCGCTGGACGCTCCGATGACGCTGTACGACGACTGGCGATTCGAGTTGGGCAACTGCCGCCAGGCGCTTCTCGACCACTTGCAGGTGCTGAGCCTGGCGGGTTTCGGTTGCGAGGATCTCCCGCTGGCCACGCGCGCGGCGGGCGTGCTTGTGCAGTACCTGCAAGCGAATCAGCCCGGAGCCCTTGCGCAGTTGGGGCGCCTCAGCACCTACTCGGTCGGCGACTTTATGACGCTCGACACGGCCACTCGTCGCGCTCTCGAACTGACCGAGACGATCCGTGAACGCAGCTCAAGGGGCTCGCTGCTGGGCGTGCTCGACCAGACGCTCACCCCGATGGGCGCGCGGCTGCTGCGCAAATGGCTGACGCAGCCGCTCCTCAGTAAGGATTCGCTCGAAGTGCGGCTGACGGCAGTCGATGTTCTGTATCGCGATGTGCCCGGCCGGGCGGCTTTACGGGGCATGCTCAAGGGCCTGGGAGATCTCGAACGACTCACCAATCGCGTCATTCAGGGGCTGGCGTTACCGCGCGAGGTACAACACCTCAGGCACGGGGTTGAGCGTATTGCGGAGGTGAACCAACAGCTGGCGGCTGTGGTCGGTGTATCTGACGTGCCCAACGCAGGACAAGTTTATCCCTTTGCGCCAGACGACCTGCGGCCGTGCGATGAGCCCGCCGCACTGGTCGGTAGCGCACTGGTGGATGAACCGCCTGCGACGCTGGGCAATGGCGGCGTCATCCGCTCGGGCTACTCTGAGGAACTGGACCACATCGCGATCTCGGTGGCAGACTCCAAGCGTTGGGTCGCCAACCTTGAGCGCCAGGAACGGGAGCGCACGGGGATCAGGAATCTCAAGGTCGGCTACAACAAAGTTTTCGGGTATTACCTGGAGCTGACCAAGTCGACGCTGGCGTCTGCGCCTCCCGAGTACATCCGCAAGCAGACCCTGGTTAACGCAGAGCGCTACATCACGCCCGAGCTGAAAGAGCACGAGGCGCTGATACTGAACGCCGCCGAGCATACACAGGAACTGGAGGCGCGGCTGTACCGCGATCTGCTGCAGCAACTCGCCAGCTGGTCGGACCCGCTGCTCGCCAATGCGCGCGCGCTGGCGCACTTGGATGTTTTCCTGTCGCTGGCCGAAGTCGCGGCCACCCATCGTTATGTACGGCCCGAGTTGGTCGAGGGCCGGGATATGACCATCGTAGAGGGGCGGCACCCGGTGGTCGAGCTGTCGATGGGTGCTGAGCGCTTCACACCGAACGACACGCAGTTGTCACCGGAAGCGGCGATTCACATCATCACCGGACCGAACATGAGCGGCAAGTCGACGTATCTGCGGCAGGTGGCGCTGATCACACTCCTCGCACAGATCGGGTCGTTTGTGCCCGCGAGCTCTGCGCGCTTGGGGCTGGTTGACCGCATCTTTACGCGTGTCGGCGCGCAGGATGAGATTGCGGCGGGCCAGAGCACGTTCATGGTCGAGATGACCGAGTTAGCCAACATCCTCAACCATGCCACGCCGCGCAGCCTGGTCGTATTGGATGAGATTGGTCGAGGCACGAGCACTTACGACGGTATCTCGATCGCCTGGGCGGTGGTCGAGTTCTTGCACAACCACCCCGATCTGCGCCCCAAGACGCTCTTTGCTACGCATTATCACGAACTGACGGACCTCGAAGGATTCTTGCCGTGTGTGCGCAACTATAACGTGGCGGTGACCAGCCAGGGCAAGAACGTCGTCTTTACGCACCATATCGTTGCAGGGGGCGCCGACCGCAGCTATGGCATCCATGTGGGGCGGCTGGCGGGGCTGCCCGCCGCGGTCACGCGACGGGCCGAGGAGATCCTGCACGACCTGGAGGAGGCGGCGCACCGCGTGCCCGCTGGCTCGGGGCGGCGCGTGGTGACGGTGCGGCAGCTGGCGCTGTTCAACGGTTCGCACCCAGTGGTTGAGGAGCTGGCCAAGCTCGATATCAGCAGCATGTCGCCGCTCGAGGCCATCAACAAGCTGTACGAGCTGCAGAACAAAGCGCGATGAGCGCGGCTCAGCGTCGGACCGGGTTCGTGTTGCTGGCCGGGTTGCTGGTGCTGGGCGCGGTTCTGGCGGCACCCCAAGTCTGGCCTGTTCTGCGCCTGCAGCCACGCATTGAGCGCGACGCTTCGCAGGAGCGGCTTGATAAGGCGATCGGACCGCTTGGCCCCGACCTGGTGGTTGGCCAGACCTTTGTCAGTCGGCACGCCGGCCTGAACGCGATTGAGGTGCTGCTCGTTGTATACGATGTAGCGCGTGTGCTGCCGAGCGATGCCGAGATCACGCTGTCGCTGATGCGTCAGGACGCAGCAGATCGGCAAGTCGTCATGACACTTCCGGCTGCCGACCTCAAGCACAATGAGCGCCTAGTGTTCTCGTTCGCCCCTCTGCCCGACTCAGTTGATGCCACGTACCTCTTCACCCTGCATTGTCGGGCTGACTATGGCCTGGGTTGCTGGCACACAGAGGACGAAGCGTACGCCGATGGCTCCGCGCTGCGCAACGGCGAGGCGCTGCCGGGCGACCTCTACTTTGCCACTCGCTACAGCTACTCTGTCAAGGATGCGATGGCTGATCTGAGTGCTGCCCTGCAGCGTGGGTTCCGCCTGCTGCCAGCTCTGTTCGTTCTGCTCGTGCTCCCCGGTGCCGTGCTACTGCGGTTTTTGCGGCCGAGTGATGCGCAGACCGATCTTGTGACACGTGCTGGGCTGGTGTCGGCGTTGAGTCTGGCATTCTGGCCGCTTCTGCTGCTGTGGTGCACGGCGGTGGGCGCGCGCCTGCGCGCCGAGTGGGTCTGGGTGGCAGCTGCGGCGCTCGCGGCGGTTGGCGTCGTCATGCTGGCACGCGATGCCAGATCGGGGAGGGNNGGGAGGATCTCGAGACGGTGGCACTTGTCTCTGGCGCCTGAGGAACGCGTGCCGCTGCTGGCGCTACTGATGGTGCTGGCCGGGGTTGCGGCGACGCGTGCCCTGCAGGTGCGCGGTCTGCTGGTGCCTCCCTGGGTGGACTCGTTGCATCACACAGTTGTTACGCAACTGATCGCCGATGCGGGCCAGGTGCCGACGACTGGCGCCCCGTACCTCCAACTGGCAGACTTTCATTACCACTTTGGCTTTCACGCGAGTGCGGCGCTGTTGATGGCGCTTGCGGGGCTGCCGGCGCATCGTGCCGTTCTGGTGCTGGGCCAGGTTCTCAACACGCTGACGGCGCTTTCAGCGTGCGTGCTGGCGGTGAAGGTCTCGCAGCGACGCTGGGCGGGGGTGGTTGCCGCGCTTGCCGCAGGGCTGCTGTCGACGATGCCGGCTTATTATCTCAGTTGGGGCCGTTACACGCAGTTGGCGGGTATGGTCCTGTTGCCGTTCGCATGCATAGCGGCAGACTGGGCGCTGAGCGAGGTGCCCCTGCGACCCCGACGGATTGCACTGGCGGGGCTGCTTGCCGCGGGACTGCTGGTTGTGCACTATCGGGTTCTCATACTGTATGG
>DIVQ01000101.1:0-42537 GCA_002423325.1 Anaerolineales bacterium UBA6128
GTGCTGTTCGTGAGCCACAACATGGGGGCGATGCAGAACCTTACAACGCGGGCGTTCTGTCTTCGGGATGGTGAAGTAGCCATCGAGGGACAGACCGGGACGGTTGTGGAAAGGTACTTGCACGATTCGGACGCTCTGGGTGCCGGAGCGGTTGCGACCATTGAGTACTATAGGCGCGAGGTACTGCCGGACAGTCCAGTGAAGACCGTAAGCATCGGTGTTGCTCCCGCCCAGATCGTCGATGGGGTAGCTGTCGTCCCGATGAGTGGATCACTGCGTATACACTTCAAGGTGCGTGCTCTCTGTGCCGTCAAGGGAGCGAGCGTCACGATAGTCCTGCGCAATTCCCGAGACGTGCGGGTGGCGCTGCTCTTCTCATGGGACTACGGTTTCGACTTGTCTGTCTCGCAGGGAGATCACAACCTGCATGTCACAGTCGAGGACCTATCTCTCCCTCCGGGTGACTATTCGGTTGACATCGGCATCAACCAGACTACACAAACTCGGGCTTACGATCTTGTCTCGAGATTCCCTCTGTTTCGCGTGTCGGCAGCTGACGCAGTCCAGCACTGGCCCGACCGGAGTTGGGGAGCTGTGCATATTTCACGGGCCCGCTGGCAAATGGATGATGAGTAGATGAGTGACCCCAACGGGCAGGATGCTTTTCTGAAACCCGTCCTGTCTTTGAGCACCCTGGACAGGTGGTACACGCGGCGTTCTCTTCTCAAGGCGGTTACGCTCCAACTGCATGCTTTCCGCGGCGTGTTCCTTGACGTTGGCTGCGGTAACATGCCATACCGTTCGCTTGTCCTGCAGGACCCATCTAGAGTACGGGCCTACATTGGCCTCGACATCCCGGGTGCGACCTACCGCTCCCCAGACTTGTACTGGGATGGCATCTCCATGCCGATTCGAGATGAGGCGATCGATTCGGCCATGGCCACGGAGGTGCTTGAGCACTGCCCGCGACCGGGCTCGCTCTTGAAGGAAGCGTACAGAGTCCTCAAGCCCGAGGGGATCCTTTTCCTCACTGTGCCTTTCATCTGGCCGCTTCACGACGTGCCGTCTGACCAGTTCCGCTACACTCCGTTCTCCCTGCATCGACTACTAGGCGACGTGGGGTTCTGCGATGTGCGCGTTTCTGCCCTGGGTGGCTGGGATGCCAGCCTTGCCCAGATGATTGGCCTCTGGGCCCGGCGCAGACCGATGGGAGAGCTCAGGCGTCTGGTTATTTCGGCCTGCGCTATCCCAGTCGTCAAGTACCTGGTAAGGAAGGACGTGACCCCCACCACGTTCCCAGAAGGCACCATGGTGACCGGCCTTGTGGCTACCGCCCGGAAACCCACCAACTCGGTCTGGTGCTGCGCCCAATGATATGCATAGTAACGCCCAGCGCCGACGCCTACTCCGAGACGTTCATCCGCGCCCACATCGAGCGCCTGCCTGCCAAGGTGCACGTCCTGTCCGGTGGGCACCTCCCTACCCATGCCGATGGACAGGCTCTGCTCTCTAACTATTCGCTCGCGCAGCGCATACAGTTCAGGCTGATGCAGCGCCGTCGTGGCCTCCCGTGGAACCAGGAGGCGAAACAGGGCGCCGCCATCGAAGGGTTTCTGCGCCGGCATCGCATCCGGGCGGTCTTGGCCGAGTTCGGACCCACTGGCGTAGCCATCATGGGCGTCTGCCACCAAAACGCAATCCCTTTGGTCGTGCATTTCCACGGCTACGATGCCTATCAGCAGGCGACACTCGAGCACGAAGGGCGCTTCTACCCCGAACTTTTCCAGAAGGCAGCGGCAATCATCGCCGTATCACACGACATGGAAAGGCAGCTCCTTGCCCTGGGGGCTCCCCGAGCGACCTTGCACTACAATCCCTGTGGCATAGACGTCTCCATGTTCCAGGGCGCACAGCCGGGCGAGGTAGGCCCCGTCTTTGTGGCAGTGGGCCGATTTGTGGACAAGAAAGCTCCCCAGCTGACTCTTCTGGCCTTCAGACGGGTATTGCAGGACGTACCTGCCGCGAGGCTTACGATGATCGGCGATGGCGTTCTGTGGGAAGCATGCAAGCAGCTATCGCGGGCCCTGGGAGTTGCGCACGCTGTTGACTTCGCGGGAGCGCGCACTCACGCGCAGGTGGCAGCTACTATGCTCACCGCAAGGGCCTTCGTGCAGCACTCGCTGCGCACGAGCTACGGGGATTCGGAGGGGACCCCCGTGGTCGTGCTGGAGGCAGGGGCTTCGGGGCTACCGGTAGTATCGACTCGTCATGCGGGTATTCCTGACGTAGTGCTGGATGGCGAGACGGGCTTTCTAGTCGAGGAGGGCGACGTAGACGGAATGGCTCAGGCGATGATCCGGTTAGCCCAGGATCCCCAGTTGGCGGCCAAGATGGGGCAGGCCGGCCGTAAGCGAGTCGAAGAGCACTTCTCCATGGATCGAAGCATCGCCAACTTGTGGAGGATCATTGAGTCTGTGATCGAGGGAGACCGGAAGACTAATGCCCACAGTTAGCGTCATCATCCCCACCTACAACCGCAAGGCCTACGTGCAGGAGGCCATCGACAGCGTCCTGGCGCAGACCTACAGCGACTATGAGATCATCGTCGTCGACGACGGCTCCACCGACGGCACCGGCGAGGCGCTACGGGCGCGCTACGGCGACCGCATTCGATATGTTTGGCAGGAGAACGGGGGCGGACCCTCAGCACGCAACCGCGGGGTGGAGGATAGCCGCTCGAGTTGGCTCTTGTTCTTGGATGACGATGACATGCTTGCGCCCACGGCGCTGACGACACTCTGCAAGACGGCGAGCGGACGTCCTGATCTCGGCTTGGTGAGTGGACGGCACCAGTACGCGGACCATGACGGACACCCGCTCATGGCAGCAAGCCTGCAGCCGTCTGCGCAGACCCTGGATCTCGCCACGCTTGTACTCGGGTGTCCGATGATACCGAGCGGGACGCTGATCAGGAGTGACTGGTTCGCAGAGGTAGGCGGCTTCGACCGGAGCCAGGACGCCGCCCAGGACTGGGACCTCTGGCTTCAGTTGTCTGCCAGCGGGTGCCCAATGCTACTGCTTCCCGACACCGTGTGCACGTACCGTCTGCATTCCTCGGCCATGACTGCGAATCTCGAGCGACAACTGCGAGGGCACCTGCGCGCACTAAGCAAGGTGTTGGCTCGAAGCGACCTGCCCGCCGACCTGAGAGCCCGAAGGAGCGCAGCCTACGCCCAGGTGTACGCAGTCGCAGCCGAACGTCACTACGGAGCTGGACAGACTGCTGAGGCTAAGCTATACGCCTCGCGCGCTGCAGCTGCAGCGCCGGAACTAGTCGGGTCTGGCGAGTTGCTTGAGGGGATGCTGGCTGCAGGGCAGTTCCCACAAGTCACGCGCGACCCGGTCACCTACAGGCGGGATCTGCTTAGAAACTTGCCTGTGGAGCTTTCTCGGCGGGGTATGATCCGACGAGCCCTGGCCCGCCGGGCAGCTGCGCAGCTATTCTGCGAGTATGACAGTGAGCGGAGGCCCCGGCGCATGCGGCGACTTCTCTGGGTCATGGCGCTGAAGGACCGGTCGTGGTTTGTCAATAGGGGAGTCCGATCGATTGCGGTCCACGCGTTCCTGGGAAGACGAGTCGCACAACGTGCACGGTCTCTCGTCAGGCGACTGCCGCATAGGGAGCTTGAATGCCCAGAGTAAGCGTCATCATACCCACCTACAACCGGGCACAGTTCGTCAAGCTGGCGATTGACAGCGTGCTTGCGCAGACCTATGCTGACTATGAGGTCATCGTCGTCGATGATGGGTCGACGGATGGTACGGAAGCTGTCCTCCAAGGGACATACGGCACTCGGATAGCCTACGAACGGCAGGACAACCAAGGCGCAGCCGCCGCACGAAACCGTGGGATCGCCTTGTCGACGGGCGAGTTTGTAGCGTTCCTGGACTCAGATGATATCTGGCTGCCCGGGAAACTGGAGCGGCAGCTTGCGCTTCATACGGCCGACTCCCAGACGGTGTTGTCGTTCACGCAGGCGTGGCGCATCGACGCGCACGGCTACAGGGACCTAGAGGAGCCCATCGGTTCGAGCGTAACGCACGATTCCCTCTCACTTGAGAGGCTCTGCTTGGACAACTGCATAGCATCGCCGACCCTGGTCGTAGTCTCTCGGTCCGCTCTGGAGACTGCTGGGGGTTTCGATACGAGCATTCGTCACTGCGAAGACTGGGATCTGTGGTTGCGCCTGCAGTCGAAGGGCCTCACGGCGATTGTGGCCGAGCCGCTGGCACTCATCCGCCGGCATAGGGGGGGCTTGTGCCACTACCCGTCTCGCGAAGAGAATGCTAGTCGGCGCGAGAACCTGCTGGCCACCTTAAGAAAGCTCTTTGCGCATTGGCCCGAGGCCCCCCCTGAACTCCGCGACCGGGCCTTTGCGTGGGTGTACGCCTACTCGGCGATCCAGGAAATGGCCGTCGGGAATGAGCTTGACTGCCGCAACTGTCTGGAACGCGTCGTAGATTCTGATCCCTCACTTCTTGCGGATAGCCAGCGCTTCGGCGCCGCCATTGTCAGCGTGTGTGCCCTCATGTACGATCGGAACGACACGGATCGGCTATCGCCTAGCCTTCTGCTCGTCAGGCGCATGCTCGGCGCCGTGGCAGGCACGGGCTGTCCCAGTCGCACGTTTGAGCGCCTGACTCGTGCCAGGGCGTACGAGGCTTTGGGCTACACTGCGATGAGGTCAAGCGATCCGGGCGTGGCGCGCGAGTGCTTCGTCCGCGCACTAGCTCTGGAGCCTGCCCTGGTACGGAACAGGGGGATGATGTCGCTGCTTTTTGAGGCTACCTTAGGCAAGCGGGCTTCTGCCTGGCGCAAGGGTCTGTGGCGCCGTCTGCGTGCGCTGCGGCCGGCGCAGGGGGATTGACGAACGTGCGAGTTCCAGACTGGGTCTTCGCGCTACGGCGCCTTCCGGGGCTGCTTTCCCTGATCGCACGCCTGCTCGTGCTCCTCGTGCTCGTGGCGCCGCTCGTCTGCGCCGCGCCCGCGAGTGCGGACGGCGGCGTCACGTGGGACGCGCCAGTCCTATTGTCCGAATCGGGTGCGATGGTGCAGGACTCGACCATCACGGCTGACTTGGCAGGCGGGGTCCACGTATTCTGGACCCACATGGCGCGCTCATCGGAGCCCGCCAGCCTGCTCTTCTACAGCTTTTTGTTGCCGGGGCGAACATGGTCTGTGCCTACTGACCTGTTCGCCGGCGCAGACTACGACACGCACGCCAATCCGTCGGCCGTCTGCGATGGGAGCAACCGGCTTCACCTGATCTGGACTACGACTCAGGCCTTGTACTACAGCTCCGCCCTGGCGATCGGCGAACAGGATCCCAGGCTGTGGCAGAAGCCAGTTGCCGTAGTGTGGGCAGACGCTCTGGCCTCGGCCGATCTCGTCGTGGCACCGGATGGCATGATCCATGTCGTCTACTCGCGTGCGCGAGAGGACACCGGTGTCATGTACGTACAGTCGAGCGACCACGGGCAGAACTGGTCGACTCCACTGCCGCTGTCCACTCCTCTGCCGAACGATAGGCTGGCGGCCGATGCTGTAACGATCGCCATCGACAGTGAGGAGACACTGCACGTCGCCTGGCACGAAAGCCATGCGCCGGACTTTCTGGCCCGCCAGATTCTGTATGCCCGCTCTACCGATGGCGGCCGTACGTGGCCGGCGCCTCAACCACTGTCGCCACTGGCCGAGTCGGGCGTCTGGAATGCCTTGCCCAACCTTGTCATCGATGGAGAAGATGCGCTGCGCCTAATCTGGGCCTGTGGGAACCCGGTCGCGCGCTGCTATCGCTGCTCTCTGGATCATGGCGTCACTTGGTCCAGCGAGGTCACGCCGCTCTTCGCGACCTTGATCGGCTCGTCAGGACGAGACGCGGTGGCGGTAGACTCGCACGGGGACATCTATTGGGCCGGTTCCCTGCGCTACCCCCAGGCTTTCTACTCTGCAGTGTTGAGTGATATGCCCACGCGCGCGCGTCCTCAGGTCGTCGTCTCAGAGATGGAGCTCGCCGGACTCGCGTGGGCCCACTTCCCGAGCATGGTGGCCAGCGGGGGCAACCAGCTGCACCTTGTGCTCGTCGAGTCCGATGGTGGGCCCCTATGGTACCTGCATGGGCAGACGGAAAGCGCTCCCCTGGAACCGCCCGGGCAGGGGACCGACGCAGACGCCACGGTCCAGCCCACGCTGACGACTACGGCCACACCTACGCCCGTGCCCACACCCGTGCCAGGTCCTGTGATTGGCGCCGCATCGGAGACACCTGGCGTCCTCAGACCGTTGACAATCGGGCTGGGGTCGGCAGCGTTTTTCGTGGCTGTAGGAGTGGTTCTGGGATCACGAAGACGCCGCTAGTGATGGCGTTACGGCCCGATGCTTCGCGTATCAGCACCGCGCCTGGGAAACACACGCTTCGAGGGGCAAGGCACCGGATGACTGGCCGATCCAATCACGACGACCCTGAGGACTGCAGATGACTCGCCTGATCCATGTAGTGGCTCAATACCGACCCGTGATCGGGGGCGCTCAGCACTACTGCGCGCTGCTTACAGAGGCGCTGGTAGAGCGCGGCCTTGATGCGCGGGTGCTCACCAGCCGGCTGAGCGACCGCGGGACGTGGCTCAACGACTTGCCCTCCGAGGAGGTCATTGACGCGGTGCGCGTCCGGAGATTCCAGGCACTCAAACGCGGTCGCGTAACCTGGCGCGTTTTTCACTGGTGCCGAAAACGCCACGCGAGCCACCCGAGGCTCTTGCTGGAGATGGGCCTCATGCTGGCCGAGGGTCCGGTGGCCCCTGAGCTCCCTCTGGCGTTGCTCGCCTCCCCTCGGGGCACGCTCGTTCACTTATTCGGGGTCTACAGCGCGCTGGTCGGCCAGGCGTTCGTAGCCGCTCGCTTGGCTCGACTGCCGATCGTCGTCACTCCGTTCATTCACACGACGCCTCCCATCGGCCTCAACATGCTCTGGAAGCGTCGTGTCCTGAGGGGCGCTGACCACGTGATCGCCATGACCCCATCCGAAAAGACCTACCTCGAATGCGAGCTCGGGCTAGCGCCGAGTCGGGTCTCCGTGGTGAGTCCCGGGCTGCGGCCGTCCGACTACCCTGTGTTGGACAAGCCGGAGTGCAGGCGTCGTCTTGGGCTGCCAGACCAGGCATTCGTTGTGCTCTTCATCGGGCGCAGAGAGCCACACAAGGGCCTTCAGACGCTGCTTGCCGCCTTCCGAGCGCTTCGGGACTGTTGCAGCCGGACGTGTCGGCTGGTCCTGGTTGGACCCGTTGTAGCTAACTCCGGCGGGGCCTGCCTGCAAGACGAGGCGGACCCAGACGTCGTTGACCTGGGTGCTGCCGACCACGCCACCAAATTGCAGGCTCTCAACGCGTGTGATTGCCTCGCCTTCCCTTCGACGTCCGAATCGTTCGGCATCGTTATCCTGGAGGCGTGGGCAGTGGCAAGACCGGTGGTGGTCACCCGCTTGCCGCCCATAGAGGACATCGTTGCCGATGGTGACGATGGCCTGCTGGTCGATGTCGGCTCGGTGCAGCAGTTAGCCGCAGCACTGAAGCGCCTGTGCGACGACCTGCCGACAGCAGCAACTATGGGCGAGCGCGGTCGCCTCAAGTTCCTCTCGTCATATACAACAGCCACGATGGCCGACTCAGTACTGAGCATCTACGACTCGCTCGCGAGGGTATCGTAACCGTGCGCATCCTGTTCGTCAGCAATCTGTACCCCCCCTACGAGCTGGGGGGGATGGAACAGCTCTGCCAAGAGACCTGCGATGGCCTGACCGCTCGCGGCCACACCTGCCACGTGCTGACCAGCCGCTTCCGCGTGCCGCGCGGAGCTGCTCCCGAGCCGGGCATCACACGCGCGCTGCACCTGCAGGCCGACGTCTACCACTATCGCCCCCTGGACTTTTTCCTGCGCCGTCCCTCCCAGGAGCGCGCCAACCGGCGCGCCCTGCGCGCCGCCATCGACAGCTTCCGGCCCGACATCGTCTTCGTCTGGGGCATGTGGAACCTCTCGCTCAGCCTAGCGTACTGGGCCGAGCGCTGGATGCCCGGCCGCGTGGCCTACGCCGTGGCGGGCTATTGGTTCCTCCCGCCCAACGTGCACGAGGCCTACTGGCAGGCGCCCGCCAAGCGCGCCTGGGTAGAAGCACTCAAGACGCTGGCGCGGTGGCTAGCGAACCGCATCCTTGCGCGTGAGCGCCGCGCCCATCCACTCGCACTGGAGCAGGTCGCGTGCGTCAGTGAGTTCGTGCGCACCAAGCTGGCCGAGGCCGGCGTACTGCCCAACGGTGCGCGCGTGATCTACAACGGCATCGACCCCGCGCCATTCCTGGACGCCTCCGCCGCGCGGCAGGCCCGCGCCGACGCGTTGCGCCTTGTCTACGTGGGCGGTGTGGCGCAGCACAAGGGCGTGCACACGGCCGTCGAGGCGCTCGGCCTGCTGCAACAGCGAGGTCAGGCGGGCGGTCTGTCGCTCACCGTTGTTGGCGGGGGCCATCCGGACTACCAGGCGGGGCTGATGCGGCGCGTGGCTGCGCTGGGCCTCGAGCAGCAAGTCGCGTTCATAGGCCGCGTTCCGCGTGACCAGATCGCGCGCATCCTGGCAGAGCACGACGTCTTCCTCTTTACGTCCGTGTGGGAGGAGCCGATCGCCCGCACAGTGATGGAGGCGATGGCCTCGGGGCTGGCAGTGATCGGCACCGCCGTCGGCGGCCAGCGCGAGATGTTTGTTCATCGGGAGAACGCCCTCGTCTTTCCGCCCGGCGACGCTGCGGCGCTCGCGGAGACCATAATACAGCTCAAAGCGTCGCCTGCCTTGGTTCACGACATCGCCCAGGCGGGCCTGCGCACCGTACTCGAGCGCTTCACCCTCGACCGAATGATCGATGAGACAGAGGCCTGGCTGCAGGAGATCACGCTATGAGGATCCTCTTTCTCTCCAACTATTATCCGCCCTACGAGGTCGGCGGCTATGAGCAGTGGTGTGCAGAGGTAGCCGCCGAGCTGCAGCGGCGTGGGCACACGGTGGAAGTGGTGTCAAGTCGCGTCCGAGGGGCAACCAGCCCCGTGTTCGGTGACATACCGGTCCATCGTGTGCTGGACTTGGAGGCACAGGACGGCATGTGGCAGACTGCGCTTGAGTTCCCCCTGCGCTCAAGGCGCGCATCACGCACCTTGGACGACCTCCAGCAAGTGCTGGTGGGCCTCAGGCCCGACGTGGCCCTGATATGGGGCATGTGGAATGTGCCTCGAGCTGTGCCGGCGAGTGTGGAGCGTGCCCTCCCCGGCCGCGTCGCCTATTACCTGTGCGACTATTGGCCCACTCTGCCGAGCGCCTATGAGCAGTACTGGCGGACGCCTTCGGGACGACTGATGACCAAGTCATTAAAGGCGTGGGCTGCGAGAACGGCACTGAGGCAACTGCAGGGTGATGCGCAGCCTGTCCTTCAACTGCAGAACTGCTACTTCGTAAGCCGAGCCGTGCGCCAGCATATTGCCGATGCCGGCGTGCCATTTCGAGGGGGCGAGGTCATCTACGGGGGCGTGCAGGTGGACCAATTCGAGGCGACACGTTCGGCCTCACCCGCCGTTCTGGCGGCCGCGCCAATGCGTCTGCTATACGTCGGGCGCATTTGTGCGGACAAAGGCCTCCACACTGTTGTCCAAGCACTGGGGAAACTGCCCAGGGGAACCGTGAGCCTCACGACGTGCGGCGATGACAGCTCTGTGTACGCCCGGGGCCAGCGAGCAGAGGCACTGCGGCTGGGGATCGCAGATTCGGTATCCTTTGTCGGGAGTGTGCCTCACTCACAGATGCCATACGTCATGTCCCAACACGACGTTCTTGTTTTCCCCTCAATATGGCAGGAGCCATTCGCTCGCACAGTACTCGAGGCGATGGCGGCGAGGCTGGTAGTCCTTGGAACGACCACTGGTGGCACCAACGAGGTCCTGCGCGAAGGCGATACCGGGCTTACGTTCCCCCCAAGCGATAGCGACGCATTGGCAGGACAGATCCGCAGGCTGGTGGAAGATGCCAACCTGAGGATACGGCTTTCCGCAGCCGGCTACCACGTCGTGCGGACGGCCTTCACTTTTGAACGCATGGCGGATGCGATCGAGTCCGAACTCAACTGCATGGCAACGCGTGGGTGCTCGGTATGATGCACGTCCTCTTCCTCTCAACTTGGTATCCTTTGCCGCCCGACAACGGCTCCAAGATCCGCGCCTATAGCCTGCTCAAGGCGTTAAGGCAGCGGCACGAGGTGACCCTGCAGGCCTTCCATGCCGAGCGCGACGGCACCCCGGCGGCCAGCGACCTGGACTGCGCCAGCGTACGCGCCGTGCATGTATATCTCGAACGAAACTTTCACCGGCCACAGTGGGCCAGGCCCGCCACATCCACGTCTCTGGCCTTGTGGTCCAGCCGGCCGCGGATCGGCTGTGGCGGGTAGACCTCGCTCACAAGGGAGTAAGGCAATGCGCATACTAATCACCGGTGGTGTTGGGTTCATCGGCTGCAACCTGGCGAGTGCCTGCATCCGAGCCGGACATGCGGTGACCCTTTTCGACAATCTGTCGCGGCGAGGCAGCGCTGCCAATCTGACGTGGCTGCGTGGCTTGTATGGATCAGATGGGTTTGTCTTTGTCCAAGGCGACGTCAGGGACAGTAAAGCCGTTCAGGCTGCCGCGCTGGGGCAAGAGGCTATCTACCACTTGGCCGCGCAGACCGCCGTGACTACATCGGTTGCCGATCCTCGCCTCGATTTTGAGATCAACGCACTGGGTACGCTCAACGTGCTGGAGGCTGCGCGTCGCGCCGGCAGCGATCCGATCCTAATCTATTCCTCAACCAACAAGGTGTATGGCAGGATGGACGACGTGCCTGCAGTCGAAACGGCGACACGCTACATACTGCCTGACTACCCGGATGGTGTTTCCGAAGCGCAGCCGCTCGACTTCCACTCACCGTATGGCTGCTCCAAGGGGGCAGCTGACCAGTATGTGCGCGACTATGCCAGGATCTATGGCATCCGCAGTGTTGTGTTCCGGCAGTCGTGCATCTACGGTCGGCGCCAGATGGGCGTGGAGGATCAGGGTTGGGTAGCCTGGTTTGCCATCGCCGCCGTCACCGGAAAACCGTTCTCCATCTACGGTAATGGTAAACAGGTGCGGGATCTGCTGTACGTGGATGACCTGGTTCGTGCTTTCCAGGCGGCTACAGCAAACATCGGCGTTACTGCCGGCCAAGTGTATAACCTCGGTGGTGGCCCTGCCAATTCTCTTTCCGTATGGGCAGAGTTTGGGCCACTGTTGGCCGAATCTCTGGGATTGGCCGTGACACCGGCTCAGTTCGGCGAATGGCGCCCTGGTGACCAGCCCGTATTCGTCGCCGATGTGAGCAAGGCCAAGCGAGATTTTGGCTGGTCGCCCACGACCCGAGTCCGTGAAGGCATCGCGCACCTGGTGGAATGGGTTAAGGAGAACCGGGAGTTGTTGGCGTGAAGGTCCTTGTGCTGGGCTACAATCCGCCCCCGTACCAGGCCGGCTCCAAGCTGGAGGCGGCCAACTACCGCACGTGGCAGTTCGTACAGCCGCTACTTGAGGATGGCCAGCATGTGACTCTGTGCGTTGACGCGCGGAGCCCTCAACCTGACGCTGGCCTTCTTCCGGCCAATCTGACATGGCAGGCCATTCCGGTGGATACCGTTGGGTGGATGGCCCGCCTGCAGGCGGTTCACGACGATGTCGCTCCCGACTGTATTGTCGCTGTGGACTTCTACCCGGCGCTTTGGTCGACTCGAATTCGCACAGCGAGTCCGATCTGGATGGACTTTTACGGGGATCCATTGACCATCTCCCAGGTGGCGCGCTACCGAGCCGGCTCAGACCAAGGCATAGGCACAGCTATCTCACTGATGCGCTACCCGCTCAGGCGGGGTGATGTCTTCTCGGTCTGTGGTGAGTCGCAGCGGCATATGCTCGTCGGTGAACTGGCCATGTGTGGGCGTCTGAACTCGCGGACGCTCGGGTACGACTTTGTGCGCGTCGTCGGCCCCGGCGCACCGCCTGTAGCGCCCATTGGGGAACTCAAGGCCACTCAACTCGTCGGCATGGGTATTCCGCCGGACGCATTTGTCGTCCTTTGGTGCGGTGGCTACAACACCTGGACCGACGTTGACACTCTCTTCGCTGGCCTCTCTTCTGCCATGGCTCAGAATACGAACGTTCATTTCTTGTCCGTTGGGGCGAGTACGTACCAGGCTCCCACAACTGCCTACGATCGATTTGCAGCGAGCGCGGAGCGCTCCCCTTTTTGCAGCCGGTTCCATTTGGTGGGTTGGCGCCCATGGCAGGAGATTCCTGCCTTCTACCTTGTGAGTGATGTAGGCATCAACATTGACGCACTTCACTACGAGACCCTCTATGGCACTCGCACGCGGCTGGTGGAGATGCTGGCCTACGGTCTGCCAGTCGTCACGAGTACAGGCTGCGACCTCAGTCTTCGGATTTCCGAGAAGGGTGTGGGGGTCGTCTTTCCGAGCGGTAGTGGAGAAGACTTGGCCCGCGCGCTGCTCGACTTATCGGCTAACCCGGGAGGGCTGGCAGCCATGCGGCAGGCTGCTCGCAACATCGTGGCTGGCGACTGGTCATTTCGTTCAACCACCGAATCGCTTCGCGCTTGGGTGACCACTCCGGTGGTGGCCCCCGATCGGCGACGTGGGCAGACCACCAGCGCTGTAGTACGCGTGCGGTACGCGCTTCGTACACAGGCTCGGTTGCTGCTCTGGCGGTTGGGGCTCTCGGGACGTCGCGGCAGCGAACCTCGTCGCATGCTCGACGCAGGCAAGCACGCATGAAACCCTACCACAACCACAAGCGGCGCGAGTTTGCACGTGCCCGTGATGTGCGCTGCCAGTCGCATGCCGGGCAGCGCGTGATCCAGATGCTCCTGGACCCCAAGGCTGCTTTGACGGCAACGTGTGACCTCGCAGAGACTACGTACATCGTAGCCGCCCCAACGCACAGCGCGGGAGTGGAAGCCCATGTCTAGCATCCTGCAGCGCCTGCGCGACATGCCCAACCGCCGCACATGGTTGACGCCCGCAGTCGCAGTGGCGGTGCTGGGTGGCATTGTCTGGTTGCAGCTCAACCTTCGCAAGGCCTCTCAGCGCACCCTGCTGGCTGTGGTCGCGCTGGCCGGCGGCGTCACGCTCCTCCAGTTCCCCGTGCTCGGTCCGTTTGTGGTGGTGTTTGCCGCACTGCTCGTGGACTATTCACTCGGCACCGGCACGGCCGTTGCGCTTAACGTGGCCACGCTGTTGGTGCCGGTCGCGCTGGCCCTCTGGGCCGCCAGCGAGTTGGCGCACCAGCGCTTCCGGCTCACGCCCTCGCGCATCACCCGTCCCCTGCTTCTGTTCCTGGCCGCCAGCCTGCTCTCGCTCTGGGTGGGCATGGTCCTCTGGGACCCCGCCGTGCCGCGCCCCGAGAACATCCTCTTCGTCCAGTTGGGGCAGTGGGGCGTGTTCGCGGTGGCCGGCGGCGCAGTGCTGCTGGTGGCCAACGTCGTCCGTAGCGAGGCCGCCCTGAAGCACCTCGTCTATGCCTTCCTGGCGCTCGCCGGCATCATCGTGGTCGGGCGCTACGTGCCGGGGTTCGGCGCCTTCATCTTTCGCTATGTGACCTTTGCGTACCATCGCGCGCCCTTCTGGATGCTGCTCACCGCGCTGGCGCTCGGACAGCTGCTCTACAACCGCGGCTTGCCTGTGTGGGGTCGCCTGGGGCTCATCGCGATCCTGGCGGCCGTGCTGGGCTACTCGTTCTTTGACAAGCAGGACTCCGCCTCAACCTGGGTCGCGGTTGCGGTGGTGGTCGTCGTGCTGGTCTGGTTCCGCTACCGCCGCCTGCGCTGGCTCTTCCTGATTCCGGTGCTGATCGCGCTGGTCACGGGCGTTCTGACCGACGCCATCTGGGAGTTTGCGGGCGGCGAGGACGAGTGGCTGACGAGCGGCGGCTCGCGCCTGGCGCTGATCGAGCGCGTGATCGAGGTGACCCTGCGCAACCCGATCACCGGCCTGGGGCCCGCTGCCTACCGCCACTATGCCGCCATGCAGCCTCTGGCCTATCGCGGCGCCTTGTGGATCACCCCCGCGATCAACTCGCACAACAACTATGTGGACCTGTTCGCCCACGCTGGCGCGCTGGGCCTGGGGCTGTTCCTCTGGCTCATGGGCGAGTTTGGCGCGCTGGCGGTGCGGTTGCGTCCTGCGGCCCGCTCGGGGTTCATGTCGGGCTACGTGCACGCCATGCTGGCCGCCTGGGTCGGCGCCCTCGTGCTGATGATGTTTGCCGACTGGATCCTGCCGCACGTCTATAACATCGGGTTTGGCGGCTTTCAGGCCAGCCTGCTCTTCTGGCTCTTCCTGGGCGGGCTGCCCGCCCTGGAGCGCATCGTCAACCGCGAGGCGGACTGAGCGATGGACCTCTCCGTCATCATCGTCAACTGGAACACNNACCTGCTGGACGCCTGCCTGGCCTCGGTGTACGCCAGCACCGGCGACCTTGGCCTGGAGGTCTTCGTCGTCGACAACGCCTCCACCGACGGAAGCGCCGCGATGGTGCGCGAGCGCTATCCGCAAGTGCGCCTGGTCGAGAACACCGACAACCGTGGCTTTGCCGCCGCCAACAACCAGGCGCTGGCCCTCGCGCGCGGGCGCCACGTGCTGCTGCTGAACAGCGACACGGAGGTTGCGCCCGACGCCATCGCGACATTGGTGGCCTTCATGGACGCACACCCACGGGCCGGCGCGGTGGGTCCACTACTGCTCAATGCCGATGGCTCGCTGCAGCCCTCGTGCCATCCGGTTCTGACGCCCTGGCGCGAGTTCTGGCGCCTGCTCTTCCTCGATCGGTTGCTGCCGCTCGCCACCTACCCGATGCGACATTGGGATCGCGAGACGCCCCGACCCGTTGAGGTCATCAAGGGCGCCTGCCTGCTCTTGCGCGCGGCCGCCCTCGTCCAGGTGGGCCCCCTCGACGAACGCTACTTTATCTACACCGAAGAGATGGATCTGTGCGCCCGCCTGCTGGCGGCCGGCTGGACCAACCACTGGGAGCCGCGCGCGCACGTCGTGCATCACGGCGAGGGCAGCACGCGTCAGGCGGCCGAAGCGATGTATGTGCAGCTCTACCGCAGCAAGGCCCAGTTCCACCGCAAGCTCGGCGGCGAACGACGCGCCCGGCTCTTCAAAGTGCTGGTGGCGGTCGCCTACGTCCCGCGCTACCTCGCGGCAGCGTTAGGCGGCATCGTCTCGCCCGGTCTCGCACGGCGCCGACGCACGATCGGACGCTTGCTCGCCGCTCTGCCCGGTATGTAGCCTCCCCGCTCCGGAGGAAACCCTTGCGCCTCACCTACGTCCTGCTCTCCCCAACCTATGGCATGCACCAGTACGCCGCCGACCTGGCCAACCGCATGGCCCAGGCCGGGCACGACGTGCACCTGCTGACCACCACGCGCGCGCCGCTGTCGGGCTACCTGCCCGCCGTCACGTGGCACACGCCGGTGGACACGCGCAACAGCGGCTTTTCACCCGACGCGTTGCGCCCCGCCGGATACCGCGCCGTGCTGGCCACGTTGCGCGGTCTGCAGCCCGACCTGGTGCACTTTGTGGGACCGCACCTCTGGAACGCCGCGCTGCTGACCGCCCTGCGCCGCCAGGGCGTGCCCACCCTGCACACGCTGCACGACCTCGCGCCGCACTCGGGCACGGCCTACGGCCGCCTGCTGCACCTCTGGAACCGCGCCGTCGCCTGGCGCGCGGACCACATCCTGGTGCACGGCGCCTGCCAGCGCGATGCGCTGGTGGCGCAGGGGCTCGCGCCCGAGCGCGTCACGCACGTGCCGCTGCTGCACCTGTTCTGCGGCCCGGGCGCCCTCGACGGCGTCGTGGACGAGCCAACCCCCGCGAGCGGCGCGCCCTGGGCGCTCCTCTTTGGACGTCTGGAGGGCTACAAGGGCATCACGGACCTGCTCGCCGCCGCGCAGCAGTTGCCCGCGACCGCCGGACAACCGCGCATCGTGGTCGCGGGCGCTGGCCGCCTGGGCGACCACTGGACCGCCGCAACGCCGCCGGGCGTCGAACTGCGCGACCATTTCATCGCCGACGCTGAGGCCATCGATCTCTTCCGCCGCTGCGCGCTGTTGGTGCTGCCCTACCGCGACGCCAGCCAGTCGGCGCTTGTCGCCGCCGCCTACTACTTCCGCAAGCCGGTCATCGTCACGCGCGTCGGTGCCCTGCCCGAGTACGTCGAGGAGGGCGTCACCGGCTGGGTGGTAGCGCCCGGTCAGCCCGCGCAGTTGGCCCGCGTTCTGGCCGAGGCCCTGTCCGACCCGGCTCGGCTCGCCACCATGGGCGCCGCCGGTCGCGCCTGGTACGAGAGAGAGCGTGCTGTGGAATGGCATACGCTCCAAAGCATGTATAGTCGCCTAGTCGACCCCATCGATATGTCGCACGTGCCTCCCCAGGGTCGCAACTCGGCCAGATGGTAAAGCCATGACCGCAACATCGTTCATCTGGCCCCTCGTCACCGCGACTAGCGTCGCCATCCAAGCGGTCGCCTGGCTTGGCTTGCTCTACCACTACCTGCTACTGGCCGCCAGCACCCTCAAAACGAAGAGCCAGCCGACTGTTTGCGCCGACCGCTCTAGATCCTTTGCGATCGCCATCCCGGCGCATAACGAGGAGACCGTGCTGGCCGAAACCGTCCGTCTTCTGGCTCAACTCGACTATCCCCGCACGCAGTACGATGTGTTCGTCGTCGCCGACTACTGCGTGGATCAGACCGCGGATACCGCGCGGGCAGCTGGTGCTACCTGCTACGAGCGACAGGAAGGGTCTCAGGGACGGAAGGCTCATGCGCTCCGCTGGCTCCTCGACCGTATCCTCGACTCTCCGCGCGGATACGACGCGGTGGTGGTGTTCGACGCAGACAGTCATGTGGAACCGGGCTTCCTGACCGCAATGAACCAGGCGCTAGCTTCCGGTCGTGCTGTTCTCCAGGGTCGACGGGTAATGCGCACATCGGGGCAAGGGGGATTCGAGTCCATAGAAGCGGCCGATATGCGCATAAACAACCTGCTTCGCAATCAGGCCAAGGCCAGACTTGGTCTGTCCTGTAGGCTTATGGGTGACGCCATGTGCTTCACATCGGCCATACTTCGGCAGTATGGGTGGCCGACCGAATCTCTTGTTGAGGATCGTGAGTACGGCCTATACCTCGGAATCCAAGGGGTCACCGTAGGCTACGTCCCAGCAGCTGTGTCGTACGGCCAGACAGCCCCCTCGTGGCGAGCTGCCTCGCAACAGCGCGTTCGGTGGTACGCGGGAGTCCACGCCATTCGGCGCAGCTTGCGGGCCAACTTGCTCGAGGCCGCTATCTCCAAGCATCAATGGAGTTCTGTCGATGGGGCAGTGGAGATGATTCTGCCTCCCTTCTCAGTCTTGGGGCTACTGTCGGCCGTGGGGCTAGGGCTAGCACTCATTCGCGTTCCGCCGCATCACACCAGCGTCATGTTGTCCTGTGGAGCGTTGCTCCTTTGGGTCGCACTACCCTTCCTGTGCCTCACCGTAGATCGTGCTCCCGCAACCGAATTCGGCGCGCTGGCTATGGCACCCGCTTACCTGCTGTGGCGCCTGCTCATCGGTCTTGCTGCCAGACTGGGCGGCAAACGCGTACGCTGGGTGCGCACAGTTCGCCGTGAGGAAACTAAGCGTCTGCACTAGCGGCCAGTCGCGAGCGGTTGGTGGACCGTGGAACCAAGTCTATGGCGCCGCATGCGGCGAGAAGCCCTTCTCAGAAGCCTGCTCGCCCTGGGTCTGCGACAAATCCTAGGCATCGTCGCCATTTCATGCGATCACTCACGCCGCGCTGGGGTCGTTGCGCCGGCGGCCCCCGATGGCACGCTGAATGTACCTTGGCAACCACCAGGCACTCATCACAGGAGAAAGGCAGAAGGTGACTGATTCCGACACTGCCCTCGATATGGTGCGAGAGACGCGCTTTCTCATCAACCGCGTGGACGACTGGATCTTTGAGGAGATCTCGCCGTACCTGGGACAGAGAGTCCTTGAGGTGGGCTGCGGTCTAGGCAACCTGCTATCGAGATTGGCGGGACGTGAGAAGGTGGTTGGGCTTGATACCGACTTTGCCAGCGTCAGTAGGCTTAAGGCGACCTATGGCTCTCACGCAGGAATGGAAGTGGTCCAGGCTGACATCGCGGACGAGAGCGTCTTGGCGCTACGGGACTACGGCTTTGACACAATCGTATGTCTCAATGTGCTGGAGCACATCGAGCATGATGAGGTTGCTCTCGCCAACATGCGAGCGTTGTTGAAACTGAACGGGCATCTCTTGCTCGTGGTGCCGGCCCACTCTTGGCTGTACGGTTCGATGGACGCAGCCATCGGCCACTATCGACGCTACGAAACCGGAGGCCTACAGGCGAAACTCGCCTCAGCCGGCTTTCAGCTGACTGCGAGCAAGTACCTGAACACGTTTGGCGCGTTGGGCTGGTGGTTCAACGGCAGAGTTCTGCGACGCCCGGTGCCTCCTTCTGACCAACTGAGGCTTTTCAACCACGTTGTGCCAGCCGTCAGAGCGATCGAGGGCTGGATCAACCCGCGGCTTGGCATCTCCCTGCTCGTCGTGGCTCAATAGCCAATGAAGCACAACAGACTGCCGTTGGCGATCGTCCTCGCAATTTCGGTCCTGATCCGTCTGGCTATCGCCCTCTACCTGGGCGACTCGATTGATGCTCCGCAGCCTGCCAGTGATCAGGTGTCCTATGACGCCGTGGCACAGCGCCTCTTGGAGGGAAAAGGGTTCTCGTTTGAGCGGCGCTGGTACCCGTTCATATCTGCGGACACGCCCACCGCGTTCTGGTCCTTCCTCTACCCGCTCTTCCTGGCGGCCGTCTATGCGCTCGCCGGCCCGCACCCGCTGGCCGCGCGCCTGGTGCAGGCCGTGTTGGGCGGCATCCTGCTGCCCTGGCTGCTCTACCGCCTGACCCGCCGCCTGCAGCAGCCCGACGACGCCGACCCACCGCCTGCCGCGTCGCACTGGCGCTGGGCCCCTCTGGTCGCTGCCGCCCTGGCGGCCGGGTACGGCTACTTTGCGCTCTACGCCGCCATGTTGATGACCGAGACCTACTACATTGCGGCGCTGCTTTGGTCACTGGAGCGCGCCCTGGCGTTGGGCGCACGGCTGCGGCGCGGCGAGCGCGTCCCCTGGGGGCTGACGCTGACCTTCGGCCTCAGCCTGGTGCTCGCCACGCTGCTGCGGCAGTCGTTTCTGCCCTGGGTGCCGGTGCTCTTCCTGTGGTTGCTCTGGCAGGCGCGACGGCGCATATCCTGGACGGCGCTGCGGCCGCTGGTAGCGTCTGGCCTGCTATTGCTGCTGGGCATCGCCCCGTGGACGCTGCGCAACTATGCGGTCTATGGCCGCTTTCTGCTGCTCAACTCGAACACCGGCTATGCCATGTACTCGGCGCAGCACCCCATCCACGGCGATCGCTTCGACGAGTACGCCGCCGCCCCGCTGCCCGACGACCTGCTGGGCGAGAACGAGGCCGAGTGGGACCGCGACCTGTTGCGCCGCGGCATCGGCTTTGTGCTGGACGATCCGCCGCGCTACCTGCGCCTGAGCCTGAGCCGTGTACGCGCCTACTTCGAGTTCTGGCCCACCGCCGACTCGACGACGCTCAACAACATCGGCTCGTTGCTGTCGTTTGGCCTGTTCCTGCCGTTCATGCTCTACGGCCTCTGGCTGGGCGCCCGTCGCCACAAAGCCGGCCTCCCGCCCCTGCGCGGCCGCAGCCTGCTGTACCTCTTTTTGCTCGTTTACTCCATCGTCCATATTATGACCTGGGCGATGGTGCGTTATCGTCTGCCGGTGGATGCCGTCCTCTTGGTCTTTGCCGCTTTGGCGGTCACCGACCTTGGACAGCGCATCCTCAACTGCCGGGCCCGCACACGCAACCCGGCCGGCGGCCTCGTTGATGCGTCCGTATAGAGGGAGAGTGTCGCAATGGAGCTAAAGCGCTACTGGCGCCTGTTGAGCAAGTGGTTGTGGCTGATCGTGCTGGCCGCCGTGGTGGCCGGAGCCACCTCCTACCTCACCGTGCGCGCCCAACCCCCCACCTACTCGTCGCGCACGACGCTGATGGTGGGCAGTACGCTGCAGAGCACCAACCCCAAGTCCACCGAGTACTATCTGGGTGAGCAACTGGCCGTCACCTATGCCGAACTGATCAAGCGTGAGCCGGTGCTCACAGCCGCGCTCGACAGTCTGGGTCTCCCGCCCGACTGGGAGGGCCTCAGCAAGCGCGTGACGGTCAAGCTGATCCCCAGCACGCAGCTCATCGAGCTCTCCGTGCTCGACACCAGCCCCTACCGCGCCGCCGCGATCGCCGACGCCATCGCGCAACAGGTCATCGCGCTGACGCCCGAGGCCGAGGCCTCGGTCAGCGCCGAGCGCGCCTTTGCGTCCGAGCAGTTGGCCGACATCGAGACCAAGATCGACTCGACCCAGGACGAGGTCGTGCGCCTCAAGCAGGAACGCGATGCCGCCATGAGCGCCCGCCGCATCGCCGACCTCAACAGCCAGATCAACGCGCTCGAACTCAAGATCACCGGCTGGCAGAGTACCTATTCCTCGCTGCTCACCTACCTCAAGGGCGGCGACATCAACGTGATTCGCGTCGTGGAAGAGGCCAACATCCGCACGACGCCCGTGTCGACCAGCCCCTTCTCCGTGATGGCGTTGGCCGCCGCCAGCGGCGCCGCACTGGCCGTGGCCGCGGCCCTGCTGGTCGAGTACCTCGAGGACACCATCAAGGACCAGAAGGAAGTGGAGGAGCGCCTGGGCCTGCCCACGCTCGCAGTGATCGGCAACATTGTCGAGGCCAACGCCAGCCCGAGCACGGTCTCGACGACGCATCCTCGTTCGGCCTATGCCGAGGTCTACCGCATGTTGCGCACGAGCCTGCGCTTTGCGCTTCCGGCCGCCAAGCACAAGCGCGTGATCATGGTGACGAGCGCGAGCCCCGGCGAGGGCAAGACCACCACATCCTGCAACCTGGCCGCCGTCATGGCACAGGCCGGTGAAAAGGTCATCCTGGTCGATGCCGACCTGCGCCGCGGGTCGATGCACACCGCCATGGGCCTCGACAATGCTCAGGGCCTGACCACGCTGCTCATCGGCGACGTCGACTCGGTCGACGATGTGCTGCAGCCCACATCGCTCGACTATCTCAAGGTGCTCACATGCGGACCCTTCCCGCCCAACGCGGCCGAATTGCTGGGCTCGCCGCGCATGCTCGAGGTCCTGGCCGAGCTCAGCGAGCGCGCGGATACGGTGCTGCTGGACAGCGCCCCGCTGCTGGCCGTGACCGATGCAGCGGTGCTGGCAGGCGAAGTGACCGGCACGGTGATCGTCTACGAGCTCGGACGCACGCGTCTCTCTGCCCTCACCGAAGCGGTGGACGTGGCGCGCAAGGCGGGCGGCAATATCCTCGGCGTGGTCGGCAACCGCCTGCGTGTGGCGCGACGACGCTACGGCGGCTATGGCGGCTACGGCGGCTATGGCGAGTACGGCAGCTACCGCTACGGCGAAGACAAAAAGCGCTCAAAACGGAAAAGCCGCAAAAAGCCGCCTGCAGCCGACCAGCAACCGAACCCACCCGCCGATCCGACCGACTTGATGTAGGGTCAGCGCGCAGTTTGTGCGCAGCAAGTATCTCGTCTATACTATAGGCCTCGTGTATACGTGATATATACCTCCGCGTGCTAAGCTGATTGCAGGCCGATGCCTTGTTCGTCATCAGGCGCCGGCCCGACAACTGGTAATGTTGCCGCTGTCCGACGGGCCTCACTCGATCCCTGGGAGATCAACTTTGTCTGGCGAACGCGTCTCGCGCATCCGGTCCAGATTGCCCACGACATCGCTCAAGGAAAACGGTGCGCACAGCCGCGCAAAAGGGCTGCGCCTGGCTGAGCGGCGTATGCTGCTGGTCGGCGGCGACCTTCTGACGCTCAGCATCGTTCTGTTGATCGTGCTGACGGTCAAGTTCCCGGGCCTGGGGATCCCGTTCAAGCCCCAGGCAATGCGCTTCATCTGGTGGCTCGTGCTCTGGGTCGTCTGGCTGCCCATCGCCACCTCGCTGCGGCTGTACGACCCGCGACAGGTTGTCGACACTCCCACCAGCACCGCCACGGCAACGCTGCTGGCTGGCTTCACAAGCCTCGTCTACCTGGTGGTGCCCATCGTTTCGGCCCCATTGACGCAGTCGCGGCTGGCCTGGGCCATGTTTGCGTTGCTCTGCATGGCCCTGATGGCGCTCTGGCGCACCTCTTACGGACGTCTCGTCAGCGAGCGCCTGCCTGAGCGTCGCGTGCTGGTGCTCGGCGCAGGCGCATCGGGCGCGGCGCTGGCCGGCACAATCGATGGGCTTGGCGAGGGCTGCGGCGTCGAGTTGGTCGGCTTTGTCGAGGACGATCCGTCGGCTGTGGGAAAGGACTATGCCGGGCGCGTGGTGCTGGGCGATAGCACCGACCTGGAGCGGCTGCTGACGAATCTCCAGATTGATGAGATTGTCGTCGCCAATGACGATCGCGAGCTCTCCACGCCCCTGCTGTGCGAGCTTTCAGACGCCTGGGGACAGGGCATTGGCGTCATCCCGGTGCAGCTGTACTATGAGCAACTCACCGGATCTGTCATGGTGGAGCATCTCGGGCAGGGACGCTTCGCCCTGATGAGCGGCAGTGACTACAGCCTGTCCCGGCTGTGGGATTTTGCGCGCCGCATCATCGACATCGTCGTGGGCATCGTGGGCCTGGCGATCGTGGCCCCGCTGACACCGCTGATCGCACTCGCCATCTACATCGAGTCGCCGGGACCCATTTTCTACTTTCAGGAGCGCGTCGGCCTGGCCGGACGCATCTTTCGCCTGGCCAAGTTCCGCTCGATGGTGCCCGACGCTGAACGCAACGGCGCCGTCTGGGCCGCTGCGCACGACGACCGCATCACGCGCGTCGGTCGTATCTTGCGCAAAGCGCGCATCGACGAGTGGCCGCAGCTCTGGAATCTGCTGAATGGCACGATGACGCTCATCGGTCCGCGCCCCGAACGGCCCGAGTTTGTGCGCGAACTCACCGCCCGCTGGCCCTGCTACGTCATCCGCCAGTCCGTCAAGCCGGGCCTCACCGGATGGGCGCAGGTCAAGTATCGTTACGGCAACTGCCCGGATGACGCACTGATCAAGCTTCAATACGACTTGTATTATGTCAAGCATCGCGGCGTCCTGTTGGATGTCGTGATCCTGCTGCAGACTGTGCGTGTGGTACTGGCCTTTGAGGGCATCTAGAGACACGCACGCGCCTGCACGGCCCCCCTCCGTGCTGCTGCCGCCCGATACGCGTCGCCATGCGCGCACGCGGGCCTGCCGCATCCTTGCGGTGCGGTCCCGCGAGGCGACGCCCAGCCGCCTGCAATCATCGCCTCCCGCCCTACCCTCTGAGTACTGATGTCCACTCCAAACCCGTGCCTGCCGCTCGAGAATCGCATCCTGCTCCAGGCGCTGCGTTTGGACGATGGCAGCGCTGCCGCGCTCAGGCGCATGCTGTCCGAGCCGCTTGACTGGGCGCGCCTGCGCGATCTGGCACTCACCCACGGCGTCCAGCCGCTGATCTATGCGCGACTGCGCGATGTGGCGCCCGATCTCGTGCCGCACGCCGAGATGCGCGCTCAGCGGGGGCAGTTCGTCTACAACGGACAGCGCAATCTGCGCCTGACAGGTCGTCTGCTCAAGCTGTTGTCGGCGTTGTCCGAGCGCGAGATCTCCGCACTGGCGCTCAAGGGTCCTGCCCTTGCGATCCAGGCGTATGGCGACCTCGCCCTGCGTGACTTTGCCGACCTCGACCTGCTGGTCCCGCGCGAGGCGCTCGCGCGAACGTTCGACATACTCGACGAGCAGGGCTACGCCGCCACGCCCCCACTGGGCAGCGCCGCAGCCAACGACAAGCTCAAGGCAGACAGCGAACTGCATTTCCGCGCGGGCGACGTGCACATCGACGTCCACTGGCGGCCCATCGAGCGCTTTCTGCCACTCGCCGTCGACCTCGAGCGATGGCGTACGAACAGCATCACGATCGATCTGCTGGGCCGTCCGGTCCCCACGCTGGCGCCCGAGGACGCACTGCTCTACCTGAGCATTAACGGCTTGCGGGACGGCTGGTGTAGCCTGAAAACCATCGTGGACCTGGCGCACCTCTGCCAGGCGGCCCCGGATGCAGCCCACGCACAACTGTGGGATCAGGCTGAGCGGATAGGCGCCCGCCGCATCGTGGCGCTGGGGCTGTCACTGGCCAGCCACGTGGTGGGCGTCGACCTGCCCCCCGTGTCGTTGCGGTACCTCGAAAGCGATGAGGCCGTGACGATACTGGTGAACGAGGCCGCGTCGCGTCTGACGCTCGAACTGGTCGACGGCGCGACCGCTTACGCCCTGTTCCGTCGCGCGCGCGAACGACTGCGCGACCGGATCGCCTGCCGCCTCACTCCCGGCCCGCGCGATTGGGCGGTGGTCGAACTGCCCGCCTCGCTTGACCCGCTCTACTACCTGATTCGCCCGCTGCGCCTGGGCGGCTCCCTGCTGAGACGCTCCTGGAGAACCGCAGGCCGGCTTGTACACGGTCGCTTGTCGACCCACCACAGCTGACACCGGGCCGTTCGCATCAGGAACACCCGCCAGGCGGCCCGAGCCTGGGATAGAAAGCGCCGGTGATGGACCTCCTCCATCGCCGGCGCTTTGTTGTCTTCCACGCAAACCACAGCCTGTGAGCCTTGGAAGGTTACAGAATATCAACCAAAAAGCCGGATAGGACTTGAATTCTGCGCCCTTTGCTGGTATACTGGCCGAGTCATCCCGAACGGCGCCGGCGTTACGGCACGCATGCCCCCCGCGCACCGGCCATGGGTGGCCACTCGAAGAGCGATAGAGGACGACGGATGCGGCCATGCGCGTGATTGCGATCGCGAACAACAAGGGTGGGGTGGGCAAGACAGCCACAACACACGCGCTCGGCGTGGCCCTCGCGTCGGCCGGCTACCATGTCCTGATGGTAGACTTGGACCCGCAAGGCACCCTGACGACGGCGTGTGGCATCCGCGATGCGGCGGGGCGTTCGATCGCCACGCTGCTTGACGACGACGGCTCCAACGTGCCCCCGCTGACCCGGGCGATGCGACCGCTCGCCCGGCGGCTGACTCTGGTGCCGGCCGAACGCGCTCTCTCGGCCACCGAGACGGCCTTGGCCGGTCGCGTCTTGCGCGAGCGGGCGCTCAAGCGCATTCTCACGCCTGTCAGCGGCTACTATCACGTCTGCCTGCTCGACTGCCCGCCCTCCTGCGGCCTCATCACCATCAACGCCCTGACCGCCGCACAGGCCGTGTTGGTGCCCACACAGCCTCAGGCCGCGGATCTGGCCGCCCTCAAGTCCTTCCTGGCCACCATCGACAGCGTCCGCGCCAACTACAACCCGCGGCTCGAGCTGCTCGGCATCGTCGTCACCTTTTACGACGATCGCCTGATCCATCATCGTGCGATCGTCGCCAAGATGCGCGAGGACAAGTTGCCGCTGATGGAGACGATGATCGGCCGAAGCATTCGCGTGGCGGAGGCGGTTGGGGCTGAGCAGAGCATCGTCGACTTTGTCGCCCGCAACCCACAGGCGCAGGCCTACGTGCGTCTTGCCCAGGAAGTGGCCCGATCGATGGGCGGCATGAGCCCCGGGAACCGCTGCTGAAAAGAAAGGGGCAGCCAGTCACCCAGCCGCCCCAGTTAGCGTCTTCGGCCTTGCCCCGCTCAGGGCAACGTCAGTGTGCAGTCCTCGTTCGCATAGATCCAGTAGCCCCTGCCCGATTCGAGCGACGCCAGCGTATTCACCCAGTCAGGCGCGTCAGCGCCGTAGCGCAGCCACGGGTGCTCCGGCGGAGTGCCGACGTAGGACCACACCGAAGCGTAGCTGCCCTCTATGCTGCTGAGCGCCGCTGGCAAGCTCCCGGGCGTGCGGAAAGGCCACCCCACCATGTTCCAGCCGGCGTTAAGCGCCATCTCCAGGCTTTCCACCGGCGTTCCCACCAGGCTCCAGGTGTCCTCTGTCAGCATGTGCACCCAGAAGCCCTGCCCGGGGTACAACGCCTGCAGATCGTTGGTGCCGGGCAGCCCTTGCGGGTCGTACAGCTTCCACGGGTCGGCCACGTCGCTGGCATCATAGTACTGCACCACGTCATAGCTCCCCGCGAGCGAGGCGAGCACGTCGCCCACCTGCGTGACCGGCTCTCCGTCGCTCAGCGGGTTGACGTCGAACGACACCAGGTTCCAGCCGGGATCCAGCGTCTGCTCGAACTGACGCACGATGCTCAGGGTGGTAGCCGGGTCGCCGAACAGCAGGTAGGTGTCGAGCAGATCCAAGTTGGCGCCGCTGGCCCACAGCGCCAGCTTGCCGGCGGTGGTGGCCTGGCCCAGCGTGACCGCGCCCCTGCCGCACGAGAACAGCGCCCGGAAGAACCCGCGGTCCAGATAGTCGTGCCCCGTCGCCAGCCCCAGTCCCGTGGGAGACCACGAGGCCACCGCCCCCTTGCCCGCCGCACGCGTGACCACCTCAGCCAGTGAGAAATAGGCGCTGGACGAGTGCGGATAGATGTAGTAGCCGTCCATACAGCTCATCGGCAGCAGCACGGGCAGCTTGCTTTCATTGGTCAGCCCGGGCACGTCGGTCGCCCGGAAGAGGCCCTCGCCCGCCCACAGCGTGCTGGAGGCGTGGCCGATATAGTTGACCAGCAGTCTGCCCGCGTTGATGGCGCTCAGGATGGCCGTACGCGCCGCCTCCACCGTCGTATGTGTCACCCCATAGTAGACCTTGTTCGGCGTGTAGGGCGCCGGCAGACAACAGCCCACCAGAGCATCGGAGATGTCGTCATAGTACCCGCCCGTGTCCTCATTGTCGGCCACCAGCAGCACCTGTCGCTGCCAGTCGCCAGCGACGGGGGCCGCCTCGTAGGCAATGATCTTGTTGACGATGGCGCTGGCGTCGGCGACTTCGTACACGGCCAGGCGTCCCAGCATCATATCCGGCAAGAGATCGTCGCCATCCACCGCCACGTAACGGTTGTCGGCGGCCGTCTCGCCCGACCAGGGGTCGGCATAAGCGAGGTAGGGTGGGATGTGGTTCGTGCGGCCGTAGCCCGCATAGTTCTTGGGGTCATAGTGGCCATCGCCCAGCAGCACCACGATCGAGGGAGCTTCGGCCCACTGGCCGTAGGCGTACGCTAGGAACGCGCGGATGTGCGCGACGTCCACCAGGCCGTAGCCGAACTCGTCATACAAGTCCTGCACGTCGACGCTCAGCGCGCTGTAGCCCTGCGACTCTCGAAAGGCCCGCAACTGCTCGGCCTGCGTCGCAAAGGCGCCGTGCGTGATGATCAGGTACTCGGCCGCGTTGGCCGCTGACCGCAGGTCGGACGCTGTGTCGGCCTCGATGCCCTGCACCGTGCGATGGGCGCCGCTCGTCAGGGCCACATAGCTGGCAGGCGCGCCTAACACGTCCTGGAATTGCACCGTATAGGGCGCCGCCCCGCTCACCCCGAGCCCCTCGACCCGCACCGGCGCCCCCGCATCGGTGACATCGTAGACGCCGATCTGGTCTGTGGCAAAGCCGCTCGCCTGGAATCTCCAGGTCCCGCTTGTTGGATAACTGAAGCACAGCAGATCGCCCTCGGCCACGTAGGCATCTGCGGAGGTCAGCGTGATGCGGTCGATGAACACAAAGTCGTAGCCCAGGCCTGTGTCGTTGGGGCAGACCACCGACACGGTGTTGTTGCCGGCGTGCAGCAGGTCCTGCGCCACGGAGGCCTGCACCGTCACCCAGGTGACGCCGTCCCAGGTCTGCTCTGCCACCTGCGTGCCGTTCACCAGGATCTGCACGTGGTGGTCGGGGTTATACGTCAGGTTCGACAGCGAGCCGAACAGCTCCAGCGTCAGGATCGCCGGCTCGTCCGCGGCGTAGGGTGTCGTCAGCACAAACGAGTGCGTCCAGGACGCAGCCACATCCGGCGTCGTCGGGTAGACATAGGCCCACAGCCAACGCTCTAGTTCGTCGCTCCCGGGCGCGATCTGGCGATAGTAGACGTTGCTTTCCATCAGGCGTTCGGCCATGTGATAGGCGGGGATCTCGGCGTCGACCGGGGTGGCATCGCGCGAGGCCATGCGCAGACCGCTGGCCTGCCCGCGCGTCAGCCAGTAGACGTTGTCGAGCGTGTACTTGGAGGTAACAGGCTCCCCGTAGAACAACAGATAGTCCGTGTCGTCAAAGCGGCCGTCCTCCTCGCCCACCACGTGAATGGCCACCTCGTCGCCAAGGTGGAACATCTGCAGGGTACGGGGGTCAGGGTTGCCTGTCAGCACGCCCGCGGCCAGCAGTTCGTCATAGCTGAGCTCGTAGATGCCCCCATCGCGCACCTTGACCCGCCATCCGGGCACGGGCGGCGCCCAGGGCACGGCCGCCGTGCCGGCCAGGCTGGGCCTGGCGGACGTCGACGCCTCGGCCCGCCAGTCGCGCGCGTCCGCATAGTTCAGCAGCGACTCGGACAGCAGCCCCTCGTAGATGCGGCCCACCGCACGCCCCGCACCCTCAGCGCTCGACGCGACGGCCGCGCCTCCAGTGAAGCGCACGCTCACCGTCAGGCTCTCATAGACGCTGAGCGTCTGGGCGCTCGGGTCGTACTGCACCGGATAAACCGCGATGCCTGCCACGCGCTGCTGGCGCACCACCCCGTCGGACGTCACCTCTGCCAGCACACCTGGCCAGGCCGCCGCGCCGTCATAGATCGCGGCGTCGGGCCGCGTCACTCTGCTGACCAGCGGCTCGCTCGTCGTTCCATCCTCGCCCGTCGGCAGGCCCCACTCCACGACCTGCGTCGCCGCCGGCAGCACCGGCGCGTCCAGCGCACGCGTGTGCAGCGCGCCGGGCGTCACCTCCACGGTCAACTCAGCCCCAAACGGCACGCCGATCGTCTCGGCCGTAAAGGGCAGCGCGGGCGCGCCCTCTTCTGCGATATGCGACCAGCCCTCCAGCGACACGCGCATGTAGGCCTTGCCGTCCGCCGTCACCGGCTCGGCCAGCAACTGCTGCCAGGGCACGCGCACCTCCAACGTCAGGCCGGCGTCGCTCGTGTTGAGCAACCGCACGAGCGCTTGCGTCTGCGGCGACGCGGTCTGCACGCGCGCTGAAGCGGCCGCCCCGCGCCCCGCCATGGGCAGCGTGCCGAGCAGCAGGGCGACCAGCAGTATCTGTGCCACGCGCTTCAGGTTGACTCGCATGCGATCGGTGACCTCCGTATGCCGCAACAGGCACCGCCCGCTCGCGCGGCGTACGCCCGGTAAGGTGTTGCCTAAGCCTCTCGGACCAGCGCCAGTATGTCGCTGCCACGCCGGTAGTCCAGCAGGTGAAAGGGCACCTGCTCGGCCAGGTGGGGCAGGCTGTCAAGGATGCGCTCGGCGCCCTCGCGGTTGTACCAGGGCACCAGCGCGTTCTGCAGCAGACGCTGCACCCCTTCACCCGGCCCGCAGGCCCCCACGCCGCGCCCGCTCTCGCGCTCGAGGAAGAACAACCCGGCCAGTGGCACGCCGCCGGGCGCGCAACGCTCCAGGTTCGTGTGCCAGGGCGTGCCGTACACCAGGAACCGGCCCTGCTGACGTCGCACGATCACCTGGTCCTCTCCCAGCACCTTGCTGCCGTACCGTGCCGCGAGATCCGCGGCCAGCGTCGACTTGCCGGCGCCCGACGGCCCCACGAACACGAACCCCCGCCCGTCATCGTCGATGCCGCTGGCGTGCACGAGCAGGTCGCCCGTCTCGGCCAGCCAGTTCACATACAGGCGCATGTCGAGGCCGTCCAGCGGCCACGCCGGTTGCACCGCGGACCCGGCCACGCCATAGGGCCCCAGCACTTCCCCGCTGCGGTAGGACGCGTCCACGGCGATTTGTCGCGGCGGCGGCAGGCTCGGCGGGGGNNCCTGCACCGTCGCGCCAGAGTTGCCAACTCCCGTCTTGCATGATCAGGGGCTGCCAGCCCTCCGTGCTTCGCAATGGCCCGTCGCGCACCTTCAGCCAAAGCGCGTCCCCGCCCACCTCAGCAACCTGAAATGGGACGTGGCAGCCGGCCAGCCCCAAGGTCAACCCGCTGCCACGCGCATCGCTCCAGACTTCGAGGCCTGCGACGCGCAACCCGAGCAATTGCGGCTTAGTTGCCGTCGATGACAGGCTAGCGACGACCATCCTTGCCTAGCCGGTCACAGCGTACCAGCAGCCACCAATCATCGTCTGACACTGGTTCATAGGTTCCACATTTACCATACTCGTGTTGCAGACGTTCAACACTGAGGTCTTGACATCCAGCCGCACCTTGCGCAGTTCGGGTTTCTGATATGCTTGCTTCTTCTCCAATTTGCCCTCCCGTGTTCCCGGTTATGTGGCCCGGTGCGTTTGCACGTTCCCAAAAGTTCCTCTGTTGATTACTCCGCGCCAGCCGCCGGCTGCATTTGAGCCGCCGGCTGCTTTTGAGCCGCCGGCTCGGACCCAGCCGCTTGCCCGGCGCTGCGTCGATCCTCTACCGACGCCCGCGCGTTCTCGGCGCGCAGGCGCCCCATCTCGCACACATAGTCGACCGGCGTCTCGTCGTCGCCGTGCACCAGTTGGGACCAACCCGGACACTGCGTGCACAACGACCCGACTGTACAGGTCACGCAACGCGAGTCCAGCGTGCGTCGCTTGCGCAGCACTACCCCCAACTCGTCCCAGCCCTCTTGAAAGCTGCCCCGTGTCAGGTCGTAGGCCGGTCGGCGCGCCATCATGCACAGGCTCAATAGCCCCGCATGGTCGATGTGAAAGGACCGATGTCCCGCTCCGCAAGTATAGACGTATTCGTTACGCACCGCGCTGGGTCGATAGCCCAGCAGGCGCTCGTCGTACTCTGCCTGGCGCTCCGGGTACTCCTGGTCCAGAGACACCACCTCGGTCGGCGTCAGGCGCTGCGTCAATTCGCTCGCCCCCCCGTCCAGCCGCGGCCACAGCACGCCGTCAAAGCGGTAATCCACCCCCCAGCCCGCCGCCATGGCGCGCATCGCGTCGACCTCGTGGCGGTTCGCCCGCACCAGCACGCTCTTGAGGTTCAGACGCAAGCCTCGCGCCAGCGCCAGCTCGATGCCGCGCATGCAGCGATCGTACGCCCCGGGCGTGCGCGTCACCCGCTCATAGGTCTCGCGCGTGGCGCCGTATAGCGTGATCTCCATCGACGTCGGCCGCCACTCGGCCAGCAGGTCGGCCTCGCGCTCGGTCAGCAGTGTGCCGTTCGTAAAGAGCGATAGCAACAGTCCCTGACGTTTGCCGTAACGCCACAGGTCCGCAAAGTCGGGCCGCAGTAGCGGCTCGCCGCCCGTATAGAGCATCGAAAAGACCCCGGCGGCCACCAGTTGATCCAGGATCGCCGCGAACTGCGCGGTGGACAACTCCTGCGCCCGCGCCGCGCGGCTGCCCGCCGGCTGGTTGATGTAGCACATCAGGCAGGTCAGATTGCAGCGCTGCGTCAGGTCTATGCTGCCGCCCAACGGGAAGCGCCTGCCCGCCAACTGGGCGACCAGGTGCTCGCCCACCTCCCCGAGCGTGAGCTCGGGACTGCCCGGACATCCCACGCCTCAGACCCTCCGCACGGCGTCGGCCGCTTCCAGTTCCCCAAAGAACCCGACAACGTCCGCGGCGGCGACATCGGGTCCGACATCGTACTCGGCCATCACGACGGCCTGCAGGTCATCCACGGTGGCCGGCGTCTCCAGCCGTTCCCAGATGAACGCGCCCAGCGGGTTCAGCGTATAGATGCAGTCCATATCGGCCACGTTCTGCCGCACCGGCACCAGCACCACTTCGTTCACGATGCGGCGAAAGATGAAATCGGGATTCCTCTCGTAGCGCGTCGCCTGTTGCTCCACCTGATACCCCCGCGTCTGAGTCTGTTGGTCGTTGTGCATGTGCGTTTGGTGCGACCTGGTCTGCGTTCTAGGCGCGGGCCGGGGCCCCGGGGCCTTGCCATGGGTCGCTCCGGCCCGCGGCGTAAAGCTCGTGTCAAACTAGCGCGTCTTGAACCTGATCGGCTCGCTCCAGCCCAGGACGCCATCCATCGATACGTCCTGCAGCCAGTAGTAGAACGTCGTGCGCCTGGGCAGACGCCGGTCGACGTAGCGGTAGATCGCCCCGCCGCCCGCCGGCGGCACCTTGGAGGGGATATAGGTAACCAGGGTGCGCTCGCTTTCCGCCGCATCCGCCGAGGTTGCGCGGAAGACGCTAAAGCCCAGGTTGTTGGCCTCGTTGGTGGTCTTCCAGGCCAGCACGGCGGCCATGCCCTGGCCCTTCGCCCGGAACCACTCCAGCTCAACCGAGAGGGGCACATCGCTGGCGATGTCCTTGGGCGGCGAAACGTGCGCACCGAGCACCAGCAGCGCGATCTTCGGGTCGACCGTGCAGACACTGGTCTGGTGGATCGCAAACTCGTAGACCACCGGCCACTCCCACAGGTGCTCGGTGTCGAAACCGATCATGCTGGCGTCCCCGCTTTGGCAGGGCACCGGCTCAGGCTCCTCCACGACGTAGGTGTCTCCGCACAGCGGCGGATAGCCGATCTCGTCGGTCACCATGCAGTTCCGATCGCTGGTGCCGTTGACGCCGTTGGTGTCCAAGCGGTCGCTGTCAGGCGACATGATCGTCGGGTCAGGCCATAGCGTGTGGGTCATGTTCCACTGCAGCGAGCTGGCCGACACGAGCGTCGACGGCGGCGTGCCGCCCCCGTCCCCGCCCTGGTAATCAGAAAGCCAGCCCGTCTCGGCGCTGCCGTATAGATAGTCCTGCGTCCAGTTCCACGTCTGGCCGCTGCACGACATCTGGATCACCAGGTTATCCGACCGCAGCAAGTCCCTGAAGGTGTGCCACTTGTGGGCCGGCGAGTTGTCCCCCCAGCCGGCGCTGTTGAGGTAGTCCTTGTCGCACTGGGTCGCCGGGGGGTTGGCCGGGCTGGTCTCGTTCCCAGCATACACGTTATCGACCGCGCTGCGGTCCCAGACGTAGGCAAAGTAGATCCAGCCGTTGGCATCGGTGTATTTGTAGACATGCGCCCTGGGACGCGTCGTAACGATCCCTGGCAGGGTGCCGTACAGCGTGTACGGGATGTCGGCGCCATTAGGAGCCGTGCCTGTGACGAATGCATCGCCGTAGAACAGCCCATTCACGTCGTATAGCCTGGGCGGCAGTTGGGCCTCAACCGCCTGCCCCGGCACGATGCCGAACGGGGCTCCGCCCACCAGCAGGGCGACGATCAGCAACACAGATAGCCACGAGAACGCCCTCTTTGCCATTTTTCCCCTCCGTTACCTGGAGACGATGCAACCGCCTGCGCAGCCTGCTGGCCTCCGCCGCCATGTTCCAAGCGACGCAGCGTTCACATCCGCAGTCACGTCATACGTCCACTACCGAATTAACGCAACCTTCACAGGACCAGCGACAAGCCCGAGGCGCTCGTCCCTCCCTTGTGGCCATTATACCACACAATATGGCCAAAATACCGACAAGTCGCTAAACTGTAACAATATTTGATAGTGGGTTACAGAAACGTAACGATTCTATGGTCCGCAGACACCTTAGGACGGCCAGCCGATCGTTCCGCCGCCTGTCGGGTCTGCGCGGCATAGAAAGCGAGGGGGGGCAGGCAGGAGCCAATGCTGCCGCTGGCACGCTGCTCGCGCAGGGCACGGCAGCATTGGGGCAGGTCCGCGCGCGTCCAAGCGCCGGCACCCGCGCTTGTCTCTCCTCCTCGGCGCGGCTATAATCGCACGTATGAGCACAGTGTTGCCCGCCAGCGAGGCCCTTTACCGGCTGCTGGCGATCGCCTGGGACCCCCGGGCGGCGCCGGAGCCCGGCTGCGTGCCTTGGGAGGAGGTGCTGGATCTCGTGGGCCATGGCAACCTCAGCGGGCTGCTGCATACGCTGGCCGCAGACCTGCGCGCCGACATGCCCCCGGCTGTGCATCAGACGCTACAGGCGGCCCACTATGCCGCCATCGCCGCCAATGTCCGCACGCTCGACCAACTGGAGGTTGTACGCGCAGCTCTCGAACCCGTGGGGGCGCCGCTGCTGCTGCTCAAGGGGGCCGCGCTGACCGAGGACCTCTACGCGGACCTCGGCCCGCGTCTCATCGGGGATATCGATCTGGTGACGCCCAAGGAGGTCATACCCGCCTGCCGCGCGGCCCTGCTGGCGCTGGGCTATACGCTCGACAAGGTAGAGGCGCGCGCGGGTTCACAATCCGCCTGGCGCAGCCAGGAGATGCTCAGACCGCCCTCCGCGACGCTGACGCCCGTGGAGTTGCACTGGCACGTTCTGGACGTGCCCTACTATATGTACAGGCTGCCCATGGACTGGTTCTGGGAGCACAGCGCATCGCGCGTGATCGGCGAACAGTCCTACCGCGTGCTGGACGACGTCGCCAATATGGTCTATCTGCCCGCCCACCTGGCCCTGCACCACGCCTTTACGGGGCTGCACGCGTTGTACGATCTCGCCCTGCTGATCGCGCGCCGCCAGGAACGGTTGGACTGGGGCAGCGTCATCGCCGCCGCGCGCACGTTCGAGTTGGTCAGCGCGCTGCGTGAGACGCTGGACCGCCTGGCGCAGTGCTGGCCCGAGCTGCCGCTGGACGAGCCGCGCCGCCTGCTGGCCGAGGTGACACCCTCTCGCAGCGATGCGCGTCTCTACCGCCTGCTGACGACGCACGTGCACAACACGCCCCTCAACATCTATACGATGCTGACGTCACTGCCCACCACCGGCGCGCGCGCGCGCTATCTGTGGGATAACGTCTTTCCGCAGCCTGCCTACATGCGCGCGCGCTACCCCGTGCGCCGCGGCTGGCACCTGCCCTGGTGGTACGCCTGGCGCGCCCTGGGCGGGCTGCTGCGCTTCGCCCGCGCGCTGCCGCGGCTGGTACGCCAGGCTCGCAGCCGCGACTGAACGGCTCGCCGCCACTGCGGTCCGTCAGCCTCGGTCCGCGCCGCCGCCTTGTACCCACGGCAGGAACAGCTCGAACGGCACGCCCGCAGACGGCAGTTGCAGCGCGCTGACGTAGGCCGCGTACTCGCCATTCAGCACGCTGTCGTAGGCTCCTGCTGTCGTGGGATAGTTGTTCGAGTCGGTATAGCCGGCGACGTAGACGCCCCCGGCGCCGTCCAGCGCCAGCCCAGTGGGGTCGTCGTAGCCGCTGCCTCCAAGATAGGTGCTGTACAAGAGCGCCGTCGCGGTCGGGTTCAGCACGCTCACGAAGGCATCGTCGCCACCCGCCAGGGCCGTGTCGTAGGCGCCCGCAGTCGTCGGAAAGCCAGCCGACTCTGTGTAGCCCGTGATGCAGAGGCGTCCATCCTGCTCCAGCGCAATTCGGGCGGCGCTCTCGTTGCTCCCGCCTCCCAGGTAGGTGCTGCAGACCAGCTCGCTGCCCTGAGCGTTCAGTGCCGCTACAAACGCATCGGTGCCTCCACTCAGCGCGCTATCCAGCACGCCGGCCGTCGTCGGCAGGTCCGCGGAGGAGGTCATGCCGGTGACGTGAGCCTGGCCGAGAGCGTCCACGGCGATGCCGTTGGCCTCCTCAGAGCCGGCGCCACCGAGGTAGGTGCTGTAGAGCAGCGCCGAACCGCTCGCGTTGAGCGCCGTCACAAAGGCGTCGGTGGTCCCGCGCAGCGCGAGGCCAAACGCGCCGGGCGTTGTGGGAAAGTCGGCCGATTCGCTGTAGCCGGTGACATAGGCCTGCCCGTCGGCATCGACGGCGATGCCCATCGCATCGTCCCAGCCGCTGCCCCCCAGGTAGGTGCAGTATACCAGCGCCGAACCGCTGGGATCGAACACGCTGACATAGACGTCATTGGCCCCGCTGTCGCTCGTGGCATAGGCCCCGGCCGTGGTCGGCAGGTTGTCGGAGGAGGTCTCGCCGACGATACAGGCGCGCCCAGCCGCGTCCAAGGCGATGTCCATCCCGTCGTCCCAGCGCGAGCCTCCAAACAGCGTGCTGTAGACCAGGCCAGTGCCAGTCGCGTTGAGTACGGTCACAAAGGCGTCGTTGTCGCCCTGCAGACTCCGGTCATAGGCCCCCGTGGTCGTGGGAAAGTCAGGCGAATCGGTGTATCCCGTGATGTACGCCCGCCCGGCCCCATCCAGCGCGATGCCGGTCGAGTCGTCCCAGCCGTTCCCGCCGACAAAGGTGCTGTAGACCAACGCCGTACCATCGGCGTTGAGCGCGCTTACGAACAAGTCGTATCCTCCGCTGAGCACAGCATCATAGACTCCCGCAGAGGTCGGAAAGTCGGCAGAGTAGGTCCAGCCGGTGACGTATGCTTGCCCTGCGCCATCGACGGCGACGTCGGTCGCCCCGTCATAGTTGTTACCACCGAGCAGGGTGCTGTATCGCAGTTGTGACGTAGCCGCAGAAGGGGCGGCGCGGGTTGCCACTGGCGTGAAGGGAGACTCTACGCCGTCGGCAGCGACTTGGGGCCCACCGCCCGGCGGCTCCACGGGCACGCCCGCGTCGTCCACCAGTTGCAGTAGCGGGATTGACACGTTGCCGAGCGCCGTACGCGCGCGCAGACCGCCCCCCTCGAGCGACAGATCGTCCGCCCCCTGCACTTCAAGGCGGATCGCAGAGGTGTCCCTGAGCACCCCTTCCCGGGCTACCAAGCGCCAATGCCAGCCTGCTGGGGATCCGCTGACCTCCAGATCAAGGCCGGGGTAAAGGTCTACATAGCGTACGCCCGACCAGACTGGCACATCGGGCTGCCAGTTGGCGGGCTCGTTGCCGTAAAAGTAAGAGATCCGGGTCTGCGACGGACCAAAGGGCTCCAGCCGCGCCTGCGGGTTCGCGCCGGCAAAGCTGAGACGCAGCGCAGCGCCCTGCCGCCTCGCCGCCTCCGTCGCGCGCGCCTGCCCTTGCGATCCGCCTCCACCGTAGACGGGTGACCGGCTACCCGGCAGCGAGACCCAGATCGCGTCCTCCGCCAGCCAGACGACGCCTGGCCCACCCCAGACCTGGAACCGAGCGGCGGGATCCCACTGGCCAACGTTCTGCACCACCAGTCCGGCAGTCTCTGCGTGGCTGCCCTCCCTCATCCCAGAGGGCGCTTGAGCTGCCGAGCCGGGCGTGAACAACAGGACGATGCAGGCCGCCATAGACGCCAGGGTTCGAAGCCATCGGTTCACTCTGCACCTCCGTGTTCAGTATGCTGACGCTGTTACCTGCATTCTAGAGCCACGACCGGTGAGCGTCAACCGGTCCGCGTTGGGGGGCGGACCTCAGAGCAAGCTGCGCGTCTCTGCTGGTAGGGCGCACCTTGTGTGCGCCCAGCCTTACATCACCCCCTCCGACCGCGCGCCGGCCTGTCGCCCTCTCCGCCCGCTTGCGGCGCGCGCTAACGCTCCCTATACTGTGCCGGTCCGAACGCTTCGACCATGCTGGCGTGCGATAGGAGGAGGCATGCTCCCATCCGAACAAGACCTGAGGCACATCGTCCTGGATCTGCGGCAGATGAAGTCGTTTGCGCAGGACCCGCTGGTGATCGAGCGCGCCGACGGGGTCTGGTACTGGGACACCGAGGGCCACAAGATCCTCGATTGTCTGTCGGGCATCTTTGTGGCCAATGTCGGCCACAACAACCGCCGCATCATCGAGGCCCTCAAGGCGCAGCTGGACCGCCTGGCCTTTGCGCCGCCGCTGCACGCCACAAACCTGCCTGCGCTGGAGCTGGCCAAACTGGTGGCCGAGGTCACGCCCGGCGACCTGGACACCGTCAAGCTGCTAAGCGGCGGCTCTGAGGCCACCGAGGCCGCGATGAAGCTCGCGCGCCAATACCACCGGCAGACGGGCAACCCGGCCAAGTACAAGGTCATCGCCCGCTACCTTGGCTACCACGGCGCTACCATGGGCGCCCTGGGCGCCACGGGCACGCCGGCCCGCAAGACCGTCTTTGAGCCGGCGCTGGAGGGCTTTCTGCACGTGCCGCCCCCCACCTGCTACCGCTGTCCCTACGGTCTGACCTACTCCTCCTGCAACCTGCTCTGTGCGCACATGTTCGAGCAGGTCATCGAGGGCGAAGGCGCCTCTACTATATCAGCCATCATCCTCGAGCCGATCGGCAACACGGGCGGCATCATCACACCGCCAGACGAGTATCTGCCCATCATCCGCGACGCCTGCGACCGCCACAACGTGCTGCTCATCTTTGACGAGATCATCACCGGCTTTGGGCGCACCGGCAACATGTTCGCCGCCCAGACCTTTGGCGTGACGCCCGACATCCTGTGCATGGGCAAGGGCATGTCCGGCGGTTATGCGCCGCTGGCCGCGCTGGCGTACTGCGATAGGGTGGCCGACGCCTTCTGGGGCGAGGAGGGCACCGAGTTCGCCCACGGCCACACCTACGGCGGCAACCCGATCTCTGCCACCGCCGGCCTGATGAGCATCCGCGAGATCCTGGACCGCAATCTGTGCCAACGCGCGCTGGAAATGGGCGCCTGCCTGCGCGAGGAACTCAAACGCATCGAGGCCCTGGGCGTGGTGGGCGAGATCCGCGGCAAAGGGCTGCTGCTGGGCATCGAGTTCGTGCAGGACCCGGCGACGCGGCAGCAGTTCGACAACCGCTTTGGCGTCGCTGTCGGCAACCGCGCCCTGCGCAAGGGCGTGTTGCTGCGCTACGACCCGCACTGGCTCGCCTTTGCCCCACCGCTCATCATCGAACGCGAGCAACTGGTGCACGCCGTGGATTTGCTGGGCGAGTCCATCCTGGAGGAACTCAAGGAGCGCGGACGATGATCGCAGTGACGCCTCACGAGCGCGAGGAGGCCGAGCGACTCTGCGCGCTGGTCGACGCTGAACGTCTGGGCCGCACGGCGCTCGAGTACCTGGCGATCCCCAGCCCCACCTGCAACGAACTGGCCTTTGCCGAGTTCCTGGCCGAGCAACTGCGCCGGATGTCGCTGGAGGTCGAGGTGACGCGCCTCTACCCCAACAGCCCGAACGTGATCGCGCGTCAGCGCTATGCGCTGCCGGGCCGCACGCTGGAGCTGGACGCCCACTTGGACACCATCAACATGCCCCACGCCGCGCCCGAAATCCGCGCGGGACGGCTGCACGGACGCGGCGCCTGCGATATGAAGGGTGCCCTGGCCTGCATGGTCGAGGCGGCCCGCGTCCTGAGCCAGACGCGCCTGCCGCTGGCCGGCTCCCTGCTGATCACCGCGCATGCCATGCACGAGGCGCCCCACGGCCACAGCGAGCCGCTGGACGACATGATCGCGCGCGGCCAGTTCGGCGACGCCTGCATCATCGCCGAGATCGGCTCCACGCGCCTCCCCATGGCCGGCCTGGGCATGTCCATCTTTGACATCACGGTCGAACGGTCCGGCGAGCCACTGCACGAAACCAAGGGCCGGGGCGTGCCCAACCCGATCGCGCTGGCCAGCCGCATCCTGAGCGCGCTCACCGCACGCAGCGACGAACTGGCCCGCAACCCGGACGAGTGGCGCGACTCGCTCTTTGTCGGCCAGGTGCACGCCGGCGACTTTTACAACCGCATCCCGACCCGCTGTCACATCCAGGGCACGCGGCGCTACGGCCCGCCCGCCGATGTGGACGACATGCGCGCCGAGTTCGCGCAACTGCTCGCGTTCACGCGTGCGCCCGAGTTGCAGGGCCTCAACACCAGGGTCGAACTGACGCGCATCGCCGACGGCTTTCAGGTATCGCCCGACGAAGAGATCGTCGGCTGCCTCAAGGAGGCCTACCAGCAGGTGCACGGGGAGGCGTTGGGCGAGGAGCGCTGCACGGTCGTGGGGAATGCTGCATGGTTCATCCGCGACGCGGGCGTGCCCTGCTTGTACCATGGGCTGGACCCGTCGAGCGCCCATGCCGACCACGAGTCCGCCGACCTGCACGCGATGGTACAGTTGACCCAGACCTACATCCGGACCGCGCTGCTCTACTTGCGACCCACGGCGTAGTGCGCGCGGCGTTCGCCGTCCTGGCGCTGGACGCCTTTGGTCTGTTCGCCTGGGACCTCTGGCGCGGTGAGATGCCCTGGCTCAGCGCGCTGCCGCGATGTCGGGCAAGTTGTAGGCCGTGTTCAGGTGGTCGGTGATGCCGAGGTCCGTAACGCCGGCCGCCTGAGCCGCCGCGATGGTCTCCGCCATCGTCGCTGGAAACTGTCCCTTCCTGCAATCATACGAGTTGCGCGAGTGAATGTGCCAGTCCGACGTGATCGTATCAAACATGGCGTGCTTCCTTCGATTCGAGGTATTTGTCGGTCGGGCTGCAAGACGGCACTGCAGCCCATTGCTGTCTGTCGTTCCCGGACGCTAGGAACGCAGCGGAAGCCGCCACAGGTCACTCTGGTGGATGCCGACCGGGTCAAGCATCGCCGCCAGCGCGATCGCCCGTGCCTCGCCGGCCTCGGGCCCCGACGCGGACTCCCCCCAGTAGTGCCCGTGCTGCGCGTGGTGGTCCGATCCGAGCGAGAGCTGTACGCCCGCCGCCTGCAGTCCCGCCAGATACTCGCAATACTGGCGTCGGAAGCCTTCCGGGTAGTGCCGATTCAGCACCACGGCATGCAGGTTGATCTCGACCACGGTGCCATGCTCGCGCGCCGCCGCGGCAAACTCGTCATGCATCGACTGGGGCACCTTGCCGAAATCGTCAAACCAGGGGTCGGTGCGATAGTTGCCATCCTCGTCCATCCAGTGCCCCATCCACCACCAGGGGTGCGCGACGATGGTCACCAACGGATGGCACGCCAGAAACATGTTCTGCCGGTGATAGTCGCGGATGACCGCCTCGCGTTCATACGGAACGTACATCGGCCAGTGCGTGCCCGCTACCACATACTCGATGCCAAAGCGCTCCACGTCCTCTTCACTGAGGCCGATGACCAGTTCCCCGTTGGCGGGACCGCCCTGCCGCACGCCGTACACCGGATCTTCATAGCGACCTGTTGCGACCTCCGCCAGTTCCCAGGCAGATACGGAGCTCACCTCGATCCCGAAATGCAGCTGCGGCGATGACGGCAGAGTATCGAATTCCTGTCGCGACGCCGCAATGTCCGGCAGGTTATAGGGGGTGTGCAAATGGTCGGTGACGCCCAAATCGGTCACGCCGGTAGAGCGCACAGCAGCAAGGGTCTCTGCCATGCTGGTCGGGAGCCGCCCATGTTTGCAGTCACAAGAGTTACGGGTGTGCAGGTGCCAATCGGACGTGATCGTGTCTGGCATGACATCCTTTCCTTCGTATGAAATATGGGCTGCAAGGGCGCCAACACCCCGCCCAGGCACTCAAGTGCCCCAGGCGACAGCGAATCGGGCCTCAAAGCCCGATCATAGCGCAAACAGCCGTCTCGGGCAACCTCACCGTCACAGCCGGATATGCAAAAACCTCCCGCACCACACGATCCCGTGGTGGGGAGGTTGCCCCGAAAACAATGGGTCTGATCCAGCTCCTCGGCAGAGACTCGAACTCCGAACCAACCGGTTAACAGCCGGTCGCTCTACCATTGAGCTACCGAGGACCATCCTTGTAAAGGACAGGCGGCATTCTACAACAAAGCGTCGGCCTCGTCAAATCATCAGGTCAGGTAATCGCGCAACTTGCGGCTCTTGGTAGGATGGCGCAGTTTGCGCAGCGCCTTGGCCTCAATCTGCCGCACCCGCTCTCGCGTGACGTTAAAGTGCGCGCCGACCTCTTCCAGAGTGTGGCTCTCGCCGTCCAACAGTCCAAAACGCAACGCCAGCACCTCTCGCTCGCGCTCGTTCAGGGTCGCCAGGGCATCCTGCATCTGCTCGCGCAACAGCTCGCGGTTGGTCTCGTCGGCTGGGCTGGCCAGCGATTCGTCCGCGATAAAGTCCACCAGCACGCTGTTCTCCTCAGAGCCCACCGGCGTCTCGAGCGACATCGGCTCCTCAGATACCTGCATGATCTGGCGCACTTTGTCGGCCGCGCGTTTGATCCGCCGACGCACATCGGGCGCCAACTGTTCGTGACCGTTCTCCGACTCGGCCTTCGCGCGTCGATCGTCGTCCGACACCAGGTCCATCACCAGGGCGATCTCCTCGGGAGACGGGTCGCGCCCCAGCTCCTGCTGCAGCTGGCGCATCGTCCGCGACACACGGTTGATGGCCTCCACCATGTGCACCGGGATGCGAATGGTGCGCGCCTGATCGGCGATGGCCCGGCTGATGGCCTGGCGGATCCACCAGGTCGCGTAGGTCGAGAACTTGTAGCC
>DIVQ01000101.1:42550-42836 GCA_002423325.1 Anaerolineales bacterium UBA6128
TTGCCCTCCTGGATCAGGTCCAGCAGGGTCAGCCCGCGCCCGAGATAGCGCTTGGCGACGCTCACCACGAGCCTGAGATTGGCTTTGATCAGTTGACGCTGGGCGATCTGCCCGCCTTTGACCTTGAGCTCGGCCGCATGACGCTCCTGAGGCGTCAGTTCCTTGCCCTGCGCGAGCTTGGCAGCCGCCTTGACGCCGGCCTCGATCCTGCGCGCCAGCCGGCGTTCGCCCTCGGCATCCAGCAGCGGCACGCGTCCGATTTCGCGCAGGTACATGCGCACCGGAT
>DIVQ01000155.1 GCA_002423325.1 Anaerolineales bacterium UBA6128
GCGTCCTTCTCGATGTAGGTGTCGGTGCGCGGCATATAGGCTTCGGGCTGGTAATAGTCATAGTAGCTGACAAAGTACTCGACCGCGTTGAGCGGAAAGAACTCGCGGAACTCGGTAAAGAGCTGGGCAGCCAGGGTCTTGTTGTGCGCCAGAATCAATGTGGGACGCTGTATGGCCTGGATCAGGTTGGCCATGACGTAGGTCTTGCCCGAGCCGGTGACGCCCAGCAGCGTCTGGTAGCGGTCGCCGCGCAGCAGGCCTTCGGACAATGCCGCGATGGCCTGTGGCTGGTCGCCTGTAGGCACGAAATCGGAGACGAGCTTGAACTCGGGCATGGCGGGCCTCCGCAGTGAGGAAGGGGGTAGGCGCGAGCGTATAGTACATTTGTTCGCGGAGGACGTCAAAACGGAGCATGTCGCGCAGGCGGGGGACCACAGCCTTCGCCCCTCGGGGTGATGAAGGCGTGATCTGTCAGTGATTTTCGCCTACCTGGCACCGCGACTCTGGTTCTCGTGGTCGGCTGCCCACTGAGCAGGATTGCTGAGGATGTACTCAACCACAGCGCGGTACTCGCGATCGCTCCGGATGATCCGTTCATAGTAGTTGCGTTGCCAAATGTGGTTCCCGCTGCCCTCCAGTCTCAATAGACGATTCACGCGGCGCGTGGACTCGGCCTTGTACAACTGAATGATAGCAGGCAGCGATCCGGGCTGCGTTCTGCGGACTCGTAGGGGCGAAGAGGCCGACGCCAAGGTTTGGCTGTGAAGCAGGTTTGGCCTCTCGGCCTCTTCGCCCCTACTGCTGCGGTCCTGAGCCAACTCGACGATGCCGTGCAGATGGTTAGGCATCAGCACCCACGGTCCGAGCCTCACCCCTGAGTCGCGGTTGCCAAGCCACGTCCATGTCACCGCCACCAGCTCGCCCACAGGGCTCGGACGGAGTTGACCGCAGAGTAGCGTGCCAAAGAGCTCCTCATGACCATGGCTGCACAGCGTGACAAAGTAAGCTCCCGGTAGTCGGTAGTCATGGCCCCGCAAGCGTACCGATCGACGGTGGTGGACGTGTGGATCCGGGACCATGCAGATCCTCCCCTGTCAGCCTCTGGGCGAGGCTGCTCTTCGCCCCTACGCGGCGTTGTCCTTACTCCCTCGCCGCCTCGGCCATCGCGGCCACGTTCTGCGGCGGGACGTTGGGCAGGATGGCCTCGTGACTGGGGCTGACGATCAGGTTGGGTCCCAGCAACGCCTTCACACGGCGCACCTCGGCCTTGACCTCAGCAGGGGTCCCATGTACCAGCAGTTGTTGCGTGTCGATGGCGCCCAGGAAGGCAATGCGGCCCTTGAACTCGCGCGCCAGTGTCTCAGCGTCCATGTTGGCGGCCAGAGCCTGCAGCGGGTGCAGGCAGTCGACGCCCGAATCGATCAGCCGATCGATGACCTTGTAGACCGAACCGCATGAGTGCAAGATCACCTGGTGACCGTGGCGGTGACCCTGGGCGGTAAAGCGCCGGAACCAGGGCATGACGAACTGGTCGAACTGCCGGGGGCCGCAGATCAGGTTGAGCTGCGTGCCAAAGTCGTTGCCGAAAAAGTGGCCGTCGACCTCGTCGCCAGCCAGCGGGAAGAACAGCTCGTTGGCCTCATGGTAAAAGGTGCAGACACGATCCGTGACCGCCTCTACCACTGCCGGGTTCAGGTGCATGTTCATCATATAGACGTCCATGCCGAACAGGTCCATCACATTGTGGTAGAAGGGCGACCACATACCGCTGGCGCGGTAGTAGGGGCCGGCGTCGCGCAGGGCGTCGAGCACCTCGGCGAAATCGAGATACTTGACGCTCGGCCACTCGTATTCGTCCAGCTCGGCGGGGTCCTCAACGTGGGCGAAAGGGCCGGCGGTGCCGTGAGCGATCTTGCCTTCGATCTTGAACGGCTGCTTGCCCTGCGGGTGCTTGTAGCAGGAGTGAAAGTCGGGCGGGATCCAGCGAAAGTCGTCGCTCAGGATGACGCGCACCTCCTCCTCGGTGCTAACGCCAAAGTAACGAAAGTAGATGGGCCAGGAATCGGCGTGGGGGTTTCCGAGCCAGAAACCACAGCGGTCCGGCGTGCCGCCGGCGATGATGGTGCGGATGCGTTCGCGGCTGTTCATGGGGCGCTCCTGGAAACAGGGTTGTAGTCGGCCCCATTATCGACGCGAATACGATGCACCGCAAGTCAAGGTTGTAGAGACGTTGGAAGGGGCCACCCGGCCTCGTCTGCGCCAGGTCCGTTGTGCCCTTCCAACGTCTCTACGTCCCGACCCGTCAGTTGTCGTGCTTGTGCTTGCGCGCCCCCAGCAGCCCGCCGCTCGAGAGAATGCCGGCGCCGAGCACGAAACCAAAGTCGTACCAGTTCCCGTTGTTATGCACTTCGTAGAACTGGACGTTGCGCGTGAACAGCGAGATGATGAACGTGATCGGCGAGACAATGCCGTGCCACAGCCCGCGCCAAAAGCCGGCGATCCGGCCGTCTTCGCTCGGTTTGTCCACAAAGCTGTTGGGGCCCGGCACGCAGGCGGTGAGGACGATAAGGACCAGTAACAGCATCACGAGCGTCTGCACGATACGCATGTCGGCACCTCCCAGGGTGTAGTACACTCTCCAGTGCGGTTCTGTAAGCTATACGAGAAGAGGATAGATGCAGTTGCGCCGCCTTGGTCTATGCCTACCTGGGCCCGAGTGACTTAGACAGTCGGCACTGCGCGGTTTCCGGCTCGCTCACTGATGCAACGCTGAGCGCCGAGGCCGTGCTCCCGCAGTCACGCGCGAGCTCGATGCCGCTCGCGTGTGCATATGCTGAACGTCTCCTCGCGCGACCAGGCTGTCATCTGGCTCGGTCGCGTCAGCGTGTCGCGGTGGCCCAAAGCGGTCGCGACTACCGATGCCGCTGGTCCTCTTGCCTGTGGCAGTGTTTGTACTTTCTGCCGCTACCGCACCAGCAGGGATCGTTACGACCCAGGCCGCCGGCGATGGCGCGGGCACGCCCCTGCTCGAGCGTGCGCCGATGGGCCTCGTACCTCGCCGTGTACGAGCGCATCCAGCTGCCGGAGTGCAAAGACGAGGCCGGAGCGCGGCCGGCGTAGATGTCAGCTACATAGGCAGCGTCGACTATGGCCTCGTCGACCAGGTCGTCGGTGAAGGCCTGATCGATCAGCGGACGCGCGAGCGGGTCCCGCAGGTCGGCCAGGTCCGCTATCAGCGACCCAAGCACCTGAACCTGATCGTCTGAGAGCGCATCCGGGTTGGAAACGTACCTTGCCAGCACATCGCGCATGACGGCGGTGACTCGTGCCCGCAGTCCGCGGTCCGGCACAGCGCACGCAGAGTCGCGCGCACCCTCTGCCAGCATCGCTCGGGGATACCAGCCCAGCCTTTCGTCCTGAACGGCCGACAGCATCGGTTCGAGCGCTGGCGGACCCATCAGGACCAGCGCCCGCGTGATGTCTTCGAGGTAGTCCTCATCATACTCGTAGTACAGTGCGAGAAGCTTGGGGATGGCGGACACGGCCTGCATGTGGCCGAGCATCAGTGCTGCGAGACAGATGCTCGTAATCGTCACCTCAGGGTTCTGGATCTCGCCCAGGAACTCGATGAGCGAGGGAACGATGGCCTCTCCTTGCGCCATCATCTCCTGCAAGAGTTCCGGAGATGGCCACTCTTCCGCAAAAATGTACTGCCAGAGCTGGTGGTCTGTGTGTTCGTCCATATGTGGGGCTCCTCCTCGTCCATTCTAGCGCGTTTTGGCTGCACTCGCCAGCGCGCAGTCAGCGTCCCCTGTACGCTCGACTCCAAGCCGAAAACGAACTACAATCGCGCCAACCGTAGTCGCGATGCTCGTACCCAAGGAGGTAGTCGGTGGTAGCTGATCTGTGGCTGTGTCGTTTCGCGGTAGAAAACGACTTCCGTCTCGGCCTCGTGTCGGGCGGCCAAGTGTACGACCTCACGGCGTCGGGGCAACCGGAATTTGCCGGCATGCAGGCCTGGCTGACAGCGGCCGCGGGTCGCGTGCCCGAGGCGCTGGCCGAACTGGCGCGCGTGCCCAGCGCGGCGGAGCCGGTCTGCACGCTGCAGGCGCTGCTGGACCCGGATGCGTTACCACGCCTGCAGCGTCCGCTGGACACGCAGGAGGTGTGGGCCTGTGGCGTCACTTACCAGATGAGCCGGGCGGCGCGCATGCGCGAGTCGGAGGAGCCCACGATCTATGGCAAGGTATACGACGCGCCGCGTCCTGAGATCTTTTTCAAGGCCACGCCGCAGCGCGTGGTGGGGCCTGGAGAGGCCGTGGGCATCCGCTACGACGCGCGTTGGAACGTGCCCGAGCCAGAGTTGGCTCTCGCAGTGACGCCCGCGCTCGAGATTGTAGGTTACACGGTGGGCAACGATATGAGCTNNTCTACCTGCCGCAGGCCAAGGTCTATGACCGTTGTTGCGCGCTGGGGCCGCTGGTGCGGCTGGCCACTGCCGATTTCGACCCGCTCAACCTGCCAGTGCGCTGCGTGATCACGCGTGGCGAGCGCGAAGCCTTCGCGGGCGAAACGAACACGAGCCGCATACACCGGCAGTTGCCCGAGCTGGTGAGTTGGTTGGGGCGCTGCAACAGCTTTCCGAACGGCATCTTTGTGCTGACGGGCACCGGCATCGTTCCGCCCGACACCTTTACGCTGTTGGAGAACGACCGCATCGCGATCACGTTCGAGGGGCTGGGGACGCTGGAAAACCCGGTCGTTGTGGTCGGAGAGTAGCGAGAAGGCGCCTTGCCCAGAGACGAGGGGTTGCATACGGGCAAACGTCCGGCGCGCCAGGGCGGCTGCGGGAGCGCTGGAGAGCGACTCCCGGCGCTAGGCGGGCGGCTCGGCCAGCAGGCGCTTGCAGGCGCCGGCCCAGATGGCTTCCGAACGTGTGTACTTGGCGATGCGAATGTCGGCAAAGCGCGGAGCCAGCTCGGCCAGTTCGCGCGGCAGCGCGGCCCAGCGCCCCTCACGGATCAGGGCCTCCAGGCGTTTGGCGGCTGGCCCCGTCCATTCCCATTCCAGGCGAAAGCGGTCTGCCTTGAGGAAATAGTCGCGCTTTTCCCAGGCTGCCACCGTAGTCTCGATGCTGTCGTTGATGGCGCGCAGGCAATAGACGAGGGTGGCCGCCATGTCCTGACTTTCGTCGTCCAAGCGGGGCTTGAACATCAGGCGACGGAGCAGTTCGGCGATAGTGCGGCGCATCTGCGCGCGCAAGGTGCCAGGGCTGGATGTGTTGACGACGCGGCTCATCGGCCTCTCTCGCGTATCAGGATGGGGAGAGTATAGGCAGACGGCGGCGCCGGTCAAGGCGGGAGGGAATGGACTGCCGCCTGCTAAGGCGGCAGCGGCAAGGCCGGATTG
>DIVQ01000214.1:0-546 GCA_002423325.1 Anaerolineales bacterium UBA6128
GGTTGCCCAGGTGGTCGATGTCATCCGGCCCTTCCACGCCGTTGTTGACCTTGATCACCCGCGCCACAATGTTGATCAGGTCGCGCTTGGTCAGCGTGCGGCGCTTCACCGGCGGGTCATTGCGCAGCCGGCGATCCAGCTTGTAGCGACCCACCCGCCCCAGATCATACCGCCGCGGGTTGAACAGCAACGACTCCAGATAGTTCTTGGCGTTCTCCGGCGTCACCGGGTCGCCGGGGCGCATGCGCTTGTAGAACTCTTCCAGTGCCTCGGCCGCCGTGTGCGTCGGATCGTGCTCCAGCGTCGACTGAATATACGGGTGCTCCGGCTCATTGTCCACGTCCGCCAGCACCTGCAGCAGCTCTTCGTCCGAGCCCTCCACAATCGGCACGTCGTCGATGCCGTCCGACACCGCTCCCAGCGCGCGCAGCAACACCGTCACCGGAATCTTGCGCTTGCGGTCCACCTTGACCGACAGCAGGTCCCGCTTGCTCGTCTCCAGCTCCAACCAAGCCCCGCGGTCCGGAATCAGCTTGGCCATGCACA
>DIVQ01000214.1:599-2707 GCA_002423325.1 Anaerolineales bacterium UBA6128
AACTGGCTCACCACCACGCGCTCGGCCCCGTTGACGATGAACGTGCCATTCTCCGTCATCAACGGAAAATCGCCCATATAGACATCCTGAATCACCGGCACATCCGTGTCCCGGTTGTACAGCAGCACCTTGACGTACAGCGGCGCCGCATACGTCGCGTCCCGCTCGCGGCACTCCTTCTCGTCGTACTGCGGCGCCTCAAAGCGATAGTCCAGCCCGAACTGCGCCGTCATTTGGTCACCCTCGAGGCCCGGAAAGTGCACCTCGAGATTCTTCTTAAAGCTGACGATCGGCGAAATCTCTGCAAACAGCTCACGCAACCCTTCGGTCTGAAAACGCTCGTACGACTGCAACTGCACCTTGATCAGATCAGGAATCGGTACTACGTCTGGGATGCGCGCATAGCTCTTGCGTTCGCGTCCGGGGGCCGTGCTCGCTCTCGACGAGATCATCACCGTACCTGTCATAGCTTGTCACGCTCCTTATCTCAACAACTCTGGGGCGAATCGACACGCCCTCCGTCGGCACACAACAAACACCTCAAGCCCGCAGTTCGAGCTGGGTGTGGGTGAGGTTACTGTCGCTCGTTACCAGGATCGCTCCACGATCCAAGCATCTTGCGCTGCTGGCGCGCGCACCGCGTGCGCGTGACCCGCCGTATCGAGGAAAGTACCCAAACTTAGGGGTGGCGTTTGGTCGACATCTGGATGCGTTAACTGGCAACGCTACAGTATACTGCGCTGTCGCCTTCTGTCAAATAGCCCAGCCCGGCCGTCGCGCGGCGCGCGCTTCGGCCCCGGCCTCTCCGAACCGCCCGGTTTCACCCGGCTCTTTGCCCCCTGGCCCGAGAGCCCCCTGCAGGGGCACACCTCCGTGTGTGCCCCTCAGCGTCAACCCTTACGACGGCGCCTGCGCGCCCTTCGGGTGGCTTCCCCCACCCCGTTCAGTCCGCAAGGAACAGCACCGCGCGCAGTGTCACATACACCACATACAACACGATCAAGTAGATCGCGTGCCCACGCTTCAGCTTGCCCTTCGTCGCCCATAGAATGCCCCACAGCACCAGCCCGGTCAGCGTCTCCCAGGGCAGATCCCAGTACAACAACGGCTTGGGCACCCAATACGTCGAGATCAGCGCACCGCCGCCAATCGCCATCAGCGGATTTGTGATATTGCTGCCCACCAGCGTCCCCAGCGGAATGCCCTGGTCCTTGCGGCGAATCCCCGCCATCGCCGTGATAAACTCCGGCAGCGCCGAAGCCACCCCCAGCGTCACCACACCGATGAACGAGCCGCCGATGCCCGTCTGGCTGACCACCATCTCGGTGATACTCAGCACCACCTGGGCGCTCGCGATCGTCACCAACATCGCCGCCACCGCGATCAACCCCCACACCGCCGCTTGCCGGCCACTCGTGGGCACGTCCTCGGAGACATGCTGGTCTTCCTTGCGGTAGTACTTGCGCTCATCCACGTACAGATAGTAGGTGTACGCCAGGAACGACCCGAACAGAATCGCGCCGTCCAGTCGCGAATACTCGCCATCCCATCCCAGCACCAGGCACATCACCGTCGTCGCCACCATTGGCAACATACTCTTGACCAGGAAATAGCGCTTGAACTTGAGCATCCCCGCGCCCAGCACCACGATGCCCATAATCAGCGTCTGCTGGATCACGTCCGAGCCGATGTTGGCCCCCAGCACAATCGCAGAGCCGATCTGATAGTCGAGTGACCCGCGTAGGATGCCGACCGACGCCGTATAGTGTGCCGTAATCTCGGGCAGGCTCGTCGCCAACGAGACCACTGTCATCCCTACGAACGCAGTAGACAGGTTGGCATAGTGAGCCAGTCCCACCAGGCGTTTCACCGCCTGCTCCGAGCTGGCCACCATCAGCGCCAGCGCGGCGACACCCATGACAATCACGACCGTCAGATTCTGTTGTGCAACCCACTCGTTCATCGTACTTACCTGCTTCCACGCCAGACGCGGTAGCACGGCCACCCGGCCATGCCAGAGCACCGACGCGATACCCAACCTTCTATTCTACCACAACATCAGCCCCCCTCCAACTTGCCCCTCAGCGAGGGTGTTGAAAAAGTGGGCG
>DIVQ01000082.1 GCA_002423325.1 Anaerolineales bacterium UBA6128
AAGATTATCATTTGATTGGACACGGCCCAATCGCGCCGCGCTCCCGCCCACTTTTTCAACACCCTCCCCAAACGTGCGGTTGACAGACGTGTGTTGCGCGAGTATACTGGGGCTGAACAAAGATGCGCGATGGAGCGTGCCCGTATGCGCGGTGCAATCAAACAAGGTCTCACCTGTGCTGGAGCGCCAGAGCAATAGTATGCTCTGGCGTTTTGTATTCTCGCAGAAAGGAGAATGGATGTGGATTCAGGCATGATCAGCAAGATCCAGAAGGCCAAGCGGTACGCTGAGGAACCCCAGAGAGTGACGTTTCGCAGTTTCAGCGTCTCTTTCGCCGGTGACCACAGCAGCTATGCGGTCTCGTATGATCAGGGTGTCTGGACTTGCGAGTGCGAGTTTTTCAAGCAGCGGGGTATCTGCAGCCACACAATGGCGCTGGAGCGGCTGCTCGAACCGATGCTGAGCACCGTGCAGCCGGAGCCGCAGGTGCAAGAGTAGACTGGCGCTGACCCGCGGCAGGTGGTCTGACCGCGGATGACGGCGCAATCCAGTTGCGGTGTAGCCGTGTGTTGCGTTACATTGTACCGGCGGCCGCCCCTGTGAGGCCTCTTTGGGGCGCAGCAGGGGCGGCCGCTGTATGCAGGGTGGATCAGCCGCGAGGCCAATGCGGTATGTACGAGGGTGAGACCGTATGGATCAGAGCCAGCTGAGTGTTGGGGTCGATATTGTCGAGATGGCGCGCATGCGACGCGCCCTGGACCGTTGGGGGGATCGCATTCTGCGCCACGTGTTCACGCCTGACGAGATCGCCTATTGCCGTGGGCGGCTGCCCGAACTGGCCGCACGTTTTGCCGCCAAAGAGGCCATCTCCAAGGCGCTGGGCACGGGAATGGTGGGCGTGTCCTGGGTGGAGATGGAGGTGCGTACGGACGAGCGCGGCAAGCCGCTGGTGGCGCTGCACGGCCGCGCGCTGGCGCGCGCAAATCACCTGGGGCTGACGCAGTGGGCCATCAGCCTCAGCCACACAAATGACAGCGCGGTGGCGTTCGTGGTGGCCAGTCGCTGAGGAGCGACCGGCGCCTCAGCCAAGCACCACGTTTCCGAGCGTGCGTCCCAGCGCGACCGCTTCAGGGCAGCCCGCTTCGGGCGCGCCGCGGCAGACAAAGGCGTCGGCCACGACATTGAGCCGCCCCGACAGCGCCTTGAGGGCGCGAATGCCGGCGCCGCCGCCGCCGTGGGTCATGAAAAGCACGCAGGGCTTGCCCGCCAACGAGATGCCCCGTTTTCCGGCTACATACATGTCGTCGAACAACTGCTTGATCGTGCCGGCTACGTAGCTGGCATAGTCCGGGCTACCGATCGCCAGGCCATCACAAGCGGCCAGTCGCTCAATGTCAACGCGGTTCACCGTGTGGGTGTTCACGAGCTCGACCTCGATGTCGCCTGCGCTCCGCACGCCGCTGGCCACAAGCGCTGCGCATGCTGCCCTGTTGCCATACTCTTGTGAATGGTAGATGACGAGCACCTTTTTCGTCGCGCCAACCTCCGAGCAGTCTGTGGGCAGGGCATCACTATAGCAGATGGCAATCGCGACCTCAAGCGGTCGTCCGAACACTTGACAGGTCGCGCTCGCGGGCTATGCTTGAACCGGTCGTGTTCTCTGGGTGCTCTGGTTCGACATCCGCATACGCAATCCAAAGGAGATGCAGTGGTGGCCAAGAAGGTGCTCTATCTCTACAAGCAAGGCGATTTTCACATGGGCGAGGCGGGCGGCAAGCTGCTCACCGGCATGCTGGCCAAGACCGCTCCGGCCGAGTTTGAGTTGGAGATGACCGCGGACCTGGACGCCTTGACCAGGCTGCCCAATGGCCCCTATACGGCCGTCGTCGTGTATACAACCGGACTCAATGATGACCTGACTCCGGAGCGTGAGCAGGGCCTGCTGAGCTTTGTGCGCAACGGGGGCGGCTTTCTGGGGATTCACTCGGCGACGGACTGCTTTCGCGGGAACCGCGCCTATGTGAGCATGATCAACGGCGAGTTCGAGACGCACCCCGCGATGCACGAGTTCCCGGTCGAGATTGTGAACCCCGATCACTATATGACCGTTCGCATGCCGGGATTCTCGGTCGTCGACGAGATGTACCACCTCAAGAGCTTTGATCCGGCGCGCTGCACGTTGCTGGCGCAGACGTTCTGGCAGGGCAAACAGATGCCGATGGCCTATGTGCGCAACGAAGGCAAGGGGCGCGTGGCGTACATCGCGTTGGGTCACAGCGAGCAGGCCTGGCAGCACCCCGAGTTCAACAAGCTGCTGCTGCGCGGGATGCGTTGGATCAATGGCGCCGAGCTGCCTAACAAGGTGATCAAGGCCGGACTGTGGGGCTATGGCGGCGCGTTCAACATGGGCAAGGGACATGCCGGCTGGATGAACGCCACCCCCGGGATGCAGACGGTCGCGATGTGCGACCTTAACCCGGCGCGCGTGGAGGCTGCCAAGCTGGAACTCCCCAACCTGGAGGGTTACTACACCAACCCGGATGATCTGCTTGCCATGCCCGATCTCGATCTGATCATCGTCATCCTGCCGCACAACCTGCACTGCGACGCAGTCGTCAAGTGTCTGCGTGCGGGCAAGGCGGCCATCACCGAAAAGCCCTTCTGCACGTCGGTGGCCGAGGCCAACGCGATGGTCAATGCCTCGCGCGAGACCGGCAAGATGCTGAGCGTGTTCCACAACCGCCGCTGGGATGGCGACTATATCACGATTCGCGACGTCATCCGGCGCGGGCTGATCGGGGACATCTTTCACGTCGAGGCGGGCGGCGGCGGCTACAACCGCCCGGGCACCTGGTGGCGCTCAGACAAGGCCATCAGCGGCGGCGTGATGTTTGACTGGGGCGCCCACTTTCTCGACTGGATCCTGAACATGGTGCCCGGTAAAGTCACGCAAGTGACAGGCGACTTTCAGAAGCGAGTGTGGCACCACGTCACAAACGAGGACCATGGCGAGGTCTGGATTCGGTTCGACAGCGGCGCAACGGTCGACTATATCGAATCGATGATCAGCGCGAGCCGGCGGCCCAAGTGGCGCATCCAGGGCACCAAAGGCGCGATCATGATGGACAAGAACGACGAGATCCAGGTGATCAGCTATGCCTCCGGCATTCAACAGGACAGCGTGGTCAAGTGGAACCTGCCCGGATATGGCAGTGTGCAGTACTATCGCAACATCGCCGATCACCTGCTGATGGGTGAACCGCTGGAAATCACGGGCGAGCAGGCGCGCCGCGTGATCGCGGTGATCGAGGCGGGTATGGAGTCGAGCAAGCTTGGCAAGAGCGTGCCCGTGGCCGAAGGCTGCGAGTAGGCTCACGCAAGCGAAACCGGTCAATCACTCGGAGCGGGGCGTCCTGTACAGGACGCCCCGCTCCTGTTCTGCCGGCTAGGCGGCCGACTTGCGCGCCGGCTTGCGGCGCAGCCTGAGCCGTTTCCAGACAAAGGCGACGACGAGGCTGACTGCCATGAGCACCAGCACGACGCGTACGCCGGTGCCCTGGACGTCGCTGCCCAGGCGCGTGGCGTGATAGACGGCGGCGAAAAAGGCCAGATAGTTCGCCCAGTGCAGCCAGCGCCAGCCCTTCCACTTGTTGCGCAGCAACGCGCTGACCAGGCCTGTCATCAGGAGCAGCCAGACGATGGGCCCGAGCCGTAGTAGAAAGCCGTTCCAGGAGGAGAAGCGCGGCAGCAGCGCGGCGGCGCTGGCGCGCTGGATGGCGACCGCCAGCGGGTGCAGCGTCGCGAGCACAAGTCCGGCGATGGACAGGACGTGGTGGGCGCGCACGAACGGGCGTCCGAGCGCTTTGGTCAGTTCGCGCACAAAGAGCGACGACCAGCAGGATGCAAAGATCAGCCCCAGGCCCACCAGCGCTGCAAGGCGCAACCCCACATAGAGGGCACCTCCGGCAGGCTGTTGCAGAACCAGCAGCGCGGCCAGGGCGAGGACGATCAGGTGGACGATCGCGACCCACCAGAGACTGCGAACCTTCTTTTCGGGCATGGACATCTCCCTTCCAGTTTGGTCCTAGTGTGCGATAGGCTGAACCGACTTGAGGCCGTGGCCAGTCAGCACGGTGGCCACGGTGGCGTGCGTGGGAATCTCTGGCAGAGCGCGCAGCAGGCCGGCGAAGGCCGCCGCGGCGGTGGGCTCGACGTAAAAGCCGGCGCGCGCCAGATGCGCGTGTGCCGTCACGATCTGCGCCTCTGCGACTGTGACAAAGGAGCCGTGGCTGGCGCGCACCGCCGCCAGGATCTGGCGACCGCGCGCGGGCTCGGCGATGGCAATGCCCTCAGCAAGCGTCGGCTGCGGGGCCACGGCGGCAGGTCCCTCCCGCTCGCGAGACCAGGCCTCTGCAAGCGGTGCACAGGCGGCGGCCTGCACGGCGATCAGGCGCGGACGATGCGCAATGAGGCCGAGGGCGTGCAGTTCGCCAAAACCGAGGGCGGCGCCCAATAACAACGTGCCATTGCCGACTGGCAGCACGAGCACGTCAGGCGCGCGCCAGCCGAGCTGCTCCCACAACTCGAAGGCGATGGTCTTGCAGCCATGCAGAAACCAGGGGTTCCAGACGTGGCTGGCATAGTAGGCGCTACCGGCGGCCTGCTGGGCGGCCAGCGCCGTATCCGAGCGGCTGCCCGAGATGCGCCGGACGCGCGCCCCGTAGGCGGCGATCTGCGTCAGCTTGGCGGGCGAAGTGGCCGCCGGCACATAGATGCTGCAGTCGATGGGGTGGGGCGTGGCGCTCGATCGGGCGCAGTAGGCGGCGATGGCCGCGCCCGCGTTGCCGGACGAATCCTCCACGACGGCGTCCACGTCCAACTCACGTACGTGGCTGATCAGCAGGCTGGCGCCGCGATCCTTGTACGACCCCGAAGGGCAGAGCTGATCCTGTTTGAGCCACACGGGCCGGCCAAGGTCCAGCGTGAGCAGCGGGGTCAGCCCTTCGCCCAGCGTGACGATGGCGTCATCGTCGCGGATCGGCAGCGCCTCGCGGTAGCGCCACAGGCTCGGGGGCCGACCGGTGATATGCTGCGGGTCGAGCGTGGGCGTAAAGCGCAGATCGAGCGGCCCGCCGCACGCGCAGCGCCAGACGCGGCTGTCCCACGAGTGGACCGCGCCGCACAGACTGCAGACCAGAGCGCGATCGTCGTGGGTGGGAGCGGATATCGACGCACTCATGGCAGTTGCTCCACTACCTGCGACAACGCTTTGACATAACCAATGTCGTGCGCGCGGCCCTTGTGGCCCCAGTCGGTGTCGCCAACCAGAGTCGGGGGCGGGGCGGTGCGCACGATCCCGGTGTAACCCAGCTCGCGCAGCGTGCGCAGCACCTGCGGGACGGAGACGATGCCCTCGTCCAGGAAGCACTCGCGAAAGCCGTCGCCGTGCGGCTGAACGCTGCCCAGACGCAGCATGAACAACTTGCCCCGCCGCGCGATCTGGCGGATCAGCGCGTTCAGGTCGCTGTCGGGTATCAGCGCGACGGTCTCGGTGTGCAGGTCCAGGCCGTGCGCCGGGCTGGGCGCCAGGTCCAGAAAGCGACGGATGGCCGCGGGACCGACCAGGATGCGCGGCACGCCACCCACGCTGGCGCGCGGGGGGCAATCCAGTTGGGCCGCCAGGCGCACGCCGGCGTGCTCGGCCACGGGGAGCAGCGCGTCGAGGAAGCGCGCCAGGTTGATCCACAGCGCCTCGGCGTTGAGGCCGGGTGGCGATGGCATGTCGCGCACGAGCAGGGCCGGATCGTAGCCGCGCACTTGAGCGCCCCCGCGACCCAGGGGTGCGAACGTCGTGCGCTCAAGAGTGGGCGGCGCCCAGCGGTAGGCAACGGTGGCTATGCCGGCCGCCCCCAGGTCGCGCAGCATCTGCTGAAGGGCGGCGATCTCGGCGTCGGCGCCGGGCGCGCCCAGCAGCGCATTCGCGTAGAGGGCGGGGGGTAGCGCCTCAACGGCCAGCAGTTCGAGGCCCGCTATGTGCGCGCGATGGCGCATCGCGCGCAATGCCGCCAGGTCCCAGGCATCGGGCTGGCTGAGCACATAGCGCACACCGACCTGCTGGCAAAAGATCAGGTCGTGCTCGTCGCGCGTGTCAAGCGTAAGTGCAAGCTTCACGTCAGTGGCCTCCTCTGGGAGGAAAGTGGGGTTCGAAGGACTGCAGCGCAGCCACCAGTCCTTTGGCGTAGCCCACCTGGTAGGCGAACGAGCGATCGGAGCGCTCGTTGTCGCCCACAACGCTGGGGCAGTGGTCGATGCGCATCACGCCGTCATAGCCCACGTCGCGGTAGGCGCGCACCGCAGCGAACATGTCGGTGTCGCCCTCGTCGGGAAAGACTTCATCGAATCGGGGCGACTGACCGCGCGGGTTGCGAAAGTGCGCAAAAAAGATCTTGCCCTGGCGCCCAAAGCGGTAAATGGCCTCCACGACATCCACGCCGGCCATGGTGGCGATGGTGCCCTGGCAAAAGCCCAGGCCGTTGTTGGGGCTGGGCACCGTGTCGATGACACGTTGCAGGGCGTCGAGGCTGGAGATGATGCGCGCCACACCCATATAGTGCGGGATGGGCGGGTCGTCGGGATGAATGGCCAGCTTGACGCCAGCCTCCTCGGCCACGGGCACCAGGCAGCGGAGGAAATAGGCATAGTGCTGCCAGGCCTCGTCGGCGTCGAGTTTGCGGTCAGGTGCTTTGGGGTAGCAGGGGTCGCTCCCCAGCCAGTCCATCGCTGCCACCGGGTGCCGCTCGGCCACGCTCAGGTCAAAGCGCGAGTAGCGCGCGCCGCCGCGTCCGGTGGGGGAGTACTCGGTGCGCAGCCCGCCCAGGATCATCCAGCCATACTGCAGCACTGGAATGCCGGCCGCGCCCACATTGCGGATTGAACGGATGCAGTTTTCGATCTGCTCGTCGCGGCCGGGCAGGCCCCACATCGCCTTGTGGTAGAGTTGGGTCGGCAGGTTCTCGATGACCTGCCACTCCAGCACGAACGACGCGAAATGGGTTTTCATGCGTAACAGGGTCGGCAGGTCAAAGTAGCCGTCGGGTGCAGGCGGTGCGCTGATCACCTGGCGCAAGCCCAGTTGCCGGATGAAACGCAGGGCGTCGTCCTGCATGCCTGCGTGCAGACCGATCTTCATAGGCCTCCTTGGGCGCCGCCGCGATATCGTGAGTGCCTGTCGTTCCTGGCGCGCTGCGGACATTGTGCGGGATGGGCCGATGCTTGTCAAGGCGGACGGGGCCGAATTGACAAAACACTGAGGATAGACTATATATGACGAGGTCATATAGATGCGCGGTGAAACGAGGGCCTTATGTGTAGCGAAGCGCGGCTTGCGGATGAAGGAGTGGAGGACGAGCGTTGCTGGCACGGTAGCGGTCTGGTGCGCGGCTTTTTGCTGCCGCGGCTGTTACTGGCGCTCTTGGACAAGCCGGCGCACGGCTACGAGCTGCTCGAGCGGCTGACTGGCGAAGTGGGTATGCCGGGGCCCGACCCGGGGCTGTTGTACCGCACGCTGCGGCAGATGGAGGGCGACGGCCTGTTGCGCTCGGCCTGGGACACGGCCGGGCAGGGGCCCGCACGCCGTCTGTACGAGGTCACCGAAGAGGGCGTCGAACTGCTGCACGCTTGGGCGAGCCGGGTGCGGCTGATCCGCGCCCGTCTGGGGCGTTTTTTGGAACAGTACGAAACGTTCTTTCAGGGAGCGGAAAACGAAATGAACAAAGGAGCGAGTGTCTGATGGCTGGTCAGTTGTCCCCGCTTGTGCTGGTCAAGTTCGTGCTCTGGCTGGTGGTCGTGGTAGTGGCTACGTTGCTGCTGCGACGGCGCCAGGTGACGCCGCGCGTGCGCATCGCCTTTCTGGCGGGCGGCACGCTGCTGCTCGGTTTTGTGTTTGGGCTTCTGACCCCGGCAGGCGGCCTGGACCCCAACCCCGTATTCTCGGTGCGCAACGTGGTGCGCGTGCTCGTGGGCGTGCAGCCGGCGGCCAAGGGGGCGCAGATGGTGCTGGGCCCGGTCATTGGCATGTTGCTGATCCTGCTGGGGCTGGTCTGGTCGCGAGCGCCTTTGTCTACCGACCCTGGTGCCAGTTCCTGTGCCCGTTCGGCCTGCTGGGGTGGATCGTGGAGCAGTTCAGCCTGATGCGCCCACGCATCAACCGCGATGCCTGCAAGAACTGCGCCAAGGACGAGGTCCGGTGCCTGCGCGCCGAGGAGCGCATGCGCATCCTGGCCGTGCAGGCGTAGGGCGGTTGCCCGCCCGACCGGCGGCTGCTATACTGCGCCCAACTCGCACGCTGCTCGTGGAGGAGGGGCCCATGCTCGAGTCGTACGCACAACGCTACCGTCAAGACTTGGAACGCGTCATCGCCTTCTGGCTGGCGCACTCGCTAGACCGGCAGCACGGCGGTTACTTTACCTGTCTGGACCGCGACGGTTCGGTCTATGACACAAAAAAGTACCTTTGGCTGCAGGGGCGTGAGATCTGGATGTTCTCGCGACTGTACAATGCGTGGGAGCGCAAGCAAGAGTACCTCGACGCGGCCACGCTGGGCATGCAATTCATGCAGCGTCACGCCCTGGATCCACAGGGGCGTGTCTACTTTTCCACTACGCGTGAGGGCAAGCCTTTCCATTACCAGCGTAAGCCCTACGCAGCGGTCTTTTACATGCTGGCGCTGCTGGAATACGCGCAAGCGACGGGGGAGAGCGCGTTCGCGGATCAGGCGGGGCACCTCTTCTGGCGCATCCGCGACTGGGTGGCCGATCCGGCGCTGTTGGGACGGCTGGCTACGCCCGGCCTGCCGGCGACCAGTACGCTGGCGAATCCGATGGTGATCGCGTCGATGGCGCTGGAGCTGTTGCGCGTCGACGACCGGCCGGCCATCCGGCAGGTTCTGGCGGCAAGCATGGACGCAATCCTGCGGCACTATGACCCCGAGCGTGGCATCCTGCGGGAGAACGTAGCGCTGGATGGCAGCGATCTATCGGCCTGGCCGGAGGGGCGCGCCTTTAGCCCCGGGCATTCGATCGAGTGCGGCTGGTTCATGCTCCACATCCTCGATGAGCTGCCGAATGACGCGCAACGCGACATCGCTCTGCGAGTCATCGAGAACTCGCTGCAACTGGGCTGGGATGATCGCTTTGGCGGCATCACCTACCTGATGGACCTCGAGGGCAAGCCCACGTTGCAGCTCGAGTCGTGGATGAAGCTCTGGTGGCCGCTGACTGAGGCGATTTATGCGCTGGTGTGCGCTTATGCGCGGACGCACGATGCGCGCTGGCTGCCCTGGCTCGACAAAGTGGATCGCTACGCCTACGAGCACCTTTGCGACCCGGTTCACGGCGAGTGGTATGGCTACTGCGATCGCGAGGGGCGGTTGACGCACACCTGCAAAGGCGGCAACTACAAGGGCTGCTTTCACGTGCCGCGCTGCCTGCTGCTCAGCGTTCAGACGATTGAGCGCATGAACGCGCAACAGGGCGAGTCACCGAGAGCTGTGCTGTAGGAGGGGGTGCAGTTGGCCATTGCCCAAGCCCCCCCTTCTGTATCCGGCAGCCGAGGGTCAGGGCGCTTTCAGGGCTTGCAGATCTTGCAGGCGCGGTAACCCTGGGCGATGGCTTCTTCGCGTGTGCCAAAGCAGACCTTGTTGCCGGGGGCCATCTTTGCCACCGAGCTGCAGCTCGCCTTGTGAAAGATCATCGAGTTGGCATTGCCGACATAGTTGCAGGGGCCCGCGGTGGCTGTGGGCGCGGGCGTGAGGCTGGGTGCGCGGGTGGGGCGGGGCGTAGGGGTGGGCGTCGCGGCCCACAGGCCACGCAAGGCCTGCTGCGCCTCGTGTTCGGCGGTGTGCAGCAATCCCGCATAGCGGGATTCCTCAGCATTGCTGCGCAAGTAGGCATAGCCCAGACGCACAAGCTCGGCATTGATCAGCGTGTCGTTGGCCCAGACCCAGCGCAACAGTCGCCCGTAGGCGTCGCGGTCGGGCGTGTCCTGTCCCAGCCAAACGGTCTGGCCCTCCACAAGACGAATATTCATCTGCGTGGCCTCGTCGCCCAACCAGTCGGCGGGCTGTTCGTCGTGGGCCACTTCAGGGCAGTCGATGGCCAGGTAGCGCACGCGCTCCTCGCGCCCGTCACAGGAAACCACGATTGTGTCGCCATCGACGACCGCCAGCACGGTCGCCGCGACGCGCTCCGGCGTGGCGGTGGGCGAGGGGGGCGGCACCGGCGTACAGGTGGGGCAGTCACAGGTGGGCGGCGGTGGGGGTGGTGCCGGCGCGGTCCAGGTTGGGTAGAGCGTGTAGGTGGGCCACGGGGTCAGGCTGCTGAGCGGCGTAGAGGTGGGGAGCGCCGTCGGGGCGGCCGGCGCGCGCGTGTCGCGACCGCCGGCGCAGCCGACGAGCGCGAGGACTGACAGCGCGAGGATCAATTGGCGCGTTCTGAGCCCGGATGACACCTGTGTGGATGCTCCCATGCGCAGCGGGGGCAGGGTGGCGAGGGCGGATGGGTCGCGGCCCTCGCCACCTTTGCGGTCAGCGGCTCCAAGCCTGGGCGAAGAATCGTGCCCAGTTGCCGTACATGACGTCCTTGACCTGCTCCTCGTCATAGCCACGGCGGCGCAAGATATCGGCCAGCCTGTGCAGGTCGGCAAAGGTGTCGAGGTCGATCGGGCAGCCGCGGTTGCCAAAGCCACCGTCCAGGTCGCTACCGATGCCGACGTGCTCGGCGTTGCCGGCCATCTGACAGACGTGGTCGACGTGGTCGGCGACGGCCTCCATGGTGACCGAGGCGCGAAAGCTGTCGCGCTCGCCGGAGAGCGGTTTGAGCATCCAGATGGCCGTCACGATGCCCATCATCCCGCCGTGAGCCAGCAGTGTCCTGATCTGGTCGTCGGACAACTGCCGCTCTCCGGGCGCCAGTGCACGGCAATTCGAGTGGCTGGCCAGCACGGGGCCAGCGAAGCGATCCAGCGCCTCAAAGAACGACTGGTCGTTGAGGTGCGACAGATCCAGGATGATGCCGGCTGCGTCCATCTCGCGCAGCAGCGTGACACCGGCAGGCGTCAGCCCGCCTTCCGAGGCGTTGCCGTGCGCGTAGGCGCTGACGCCATAGTGCGCCAGGCTGGCCATGCGCAATCCCTGCTGCTTCCAGGCGTGCACCTGCTCGGGCCACACGATAGAGTCGGCGCCTTCGATGGCAGGGATCAGACCGATCGGCTGCGCGTTGGGCTCGCGTTCCCAGGCGGCGATATGCGCCCGCAGTGAGGGGGTGTCACCCAGAAAGCGTACTTTTCCCTGTTCGGCGAGGACACGGTAATAGGCCAACTGCCCCTGGGCCTTGGCGTACGAGATCTCCTGACAGGTCGAGCCCTTCTCGATGTCGGGCGGGCGCAGCGTGCGGTCAAATACGGTGCCTACCACGACGGCCGCGTTGGCGCGGCGCAGCTCCGGCAGGCTCACCGTGTTGTCGCCGCGGCCCTCCAACCCGGCCTCCATGGCGCGTATCTCGGCGATCTCGAGGTCAAGGTTGCGGTTGAACATGATGGCGTTGTAGGCCATGTCGAGGTGGGTGTCGATGATCAGCATGTTGGTCCTCGCTTTGTCGCTGTCACATCGTTGGGCACAAGGTGACCGGTTTTCTCGGCCCGTTCAGGGGCGGCCCGCACGACGCCTGCCCATGTCGGATACTACAAATGGCGCCACGATACTGCCCCACAGCTGCCCTGTCAAGCGCCGGCGTGGATGAGGCCGCCCGGGACGGGCGATGGTGCCGTCCCGCCAAGCGGTCTCCAGGCGAAAGTGCGTGCTGGCTCCCTGTCATTGAGCCTGCGCGGGTTCAGCGAGGCCGGGACCCCTCGCGCTGGATTTGCATAACCGGTGTCAACTCTTGTAAAATGCGAGTCACGTGCGGCCATATCACTTGGGGCAGATCGACCAGTCATGAATGAGCAGGCCATCATTGCCGCCGCCCAAAAGGGTGACGTCAACGCCTATAACCGGCTCGTGGTTGCTTACCAGGAGCTGGCGTACAACGTTGCCTATCGCGTTCTGGGCAACTCGGATCGCGCCGCGGACGCGACGCAGGACAGCTTTTTGCGTGGCTACAAGGCCTTGGGCGACTTTCGCGGGGGCTCCTTCAAGAGCTGGATCCTGCGCATCGTCACCAACAGCTGCTACGATCAACTGCGTGTGATGCGACGCCGTCCCACGACCCCGATCGATGACCTCCTCGAAGACGATGAGCACAGCTCTTTGATGGAGGACCACAGCGAGTCTCCGGAGGACTATGTCGAGCGGCGTGAGCTCGATGGCGTGGTGCAGACCGCGCTCAACACGCTTCCAGAGGATCAGCGCATCGTCGTCGTGCTGAGCGACATCCAGGGCTACAGCTATGACGAGATTGCACAGATCACATCCGTCAGCTTGGGCACAGTCAAGTCGCGCCTGAGTCGGGGACGCGCCAAGATGCGCGACTATTTGGTCGCGCATCGGGAACAATTACCGGTCAGCGTGCGTCTCTGATTCGGGTGTTAGGCAGATAGTTAGTCGCAGGATATCATAAAAGAATGAGCAGATCGTCACAAGTGAACACAAGAGAACATCGTTTCACAGCTGAGCGGCTGTGCGCTTTCCTCGATGGCGAGCTGAGCATCAAAGATGCGCGGCGCGTGGACGAGCACCTCGCGACGTGCGTCGAGTGCCAGCGCGAGATGACGCAGCTGCGAGCCACTGTCGATCTGCTTCGCCGATCCCCTGTCCGTCCGATTCCCCGCTCCTGCACGCTGCCGCCATCGATGCAGTCTGAGCAAGCGCGCCACCGCAGGTGGAACACGGCCTACGCCGTGATGCGCGGCGGGATGGTTGCCGTGGCCGCGATGCTGGTGTTGTCGCTGAGTGTGGACACCGCCTTTCGTACCGGACTGGTGCAGCTGCCAAGCGAGGCGCCCGCAGCCTCCGCCAAGGACTATGGCGTTATGGCGCAGCAGAGCGAGGGCGTCGTGGTGACGCAGGTCGTCGAAAAGATCGTGGAGCGCGAGGTCGAGGCGAACGTTGAGACCGAGCTGGACGGTGAGGCCGAAGGCGTCGTCGAGGGTGAGCCGATTGCGGCACTGGCGGCGCCCGCTGCCGAGCCCAATAGCGAGGGCGAGGCTGAGGGCGTGTCGAGCCTGGCGGTACCGAGCCTCAAGCAAGCCGAGTCCCCCGCTCCGAGCGATACGGTGGGCGCGGGCAGCCCGCAAGAGGGCGTCCGAGAGGCCTTGCCCGAAGCATCCACCGAGTCGGAAGGTGGCAGCGAACCCCAAGCGGAGGCGCTTGCGCTGCCCGTCGTCAGGTCGGAGCAGCCTCCTGCTACTGCCGTTGCCCCGGCCGAAGCGCCGGCGCAACCAGAGCCTGCTGTGGATGTGGCCGCCGTACAACCGGTCTCCGAGCCCCAGGGACGCGGCGCCGCCTGGGCGGTGTGGGAGACTGCACGCTTACTGCTCGGCGTGCTGGTCGGCCTGTTGTTGGTTCTGGCAGCAGGCTTGCTGTGGGCCGGGCAGAAGCGTCGCGCCTAGGCCGCCCGCCGGCACGTTCGTCGCCGCATCCACGTTGCTGGCGCCAAACTTGTTGACAGTCCCCCTCGATCGTGCTATGATTCTCCGGCAATCAGGAGTGTACGGGCCCGGCCAACGATGACTTTGCGTTCGCCAACTGTCGTGGTCGGGTTTTGTTTGTTGTGTACGCGGCATGACCAGTGCTACGCAGGCTGCTCGATGGCGCCCTCATGGGAGGGTGTCGTCGCGATAGTAGCACTCGAACCGGAACGGGTCAGGTCGCGGGTCGCACATCCACCAGGTCTGGGCGCTTCAGTGCTGCACCCTCCCGGGCTTTGTGTCACGTGGTGTGACACAAAAGATTGCCGGTTCGGTACAGCAGCCTGAGAAATGCCCGCTATGGAAAGGGAAGAGTAGATGAAACGCAGCCTGTTCGTGTTCCTGATCGTGTCGTGCCTCCTCGCTGTCTCTGCTGGGTGCAGCGCCAAGCCCGAACCCTCGGACGAAACTTCCACTACTGGCACACCCTACAAGATCGGCGTCATCGTCTCCGTTACCGGGGCAGCCTCGACTCTGGGCGAGCCCGAACGCGATGCGGCCACCATGCTGCAGAAGCAGCTTGACGCCGCGGGCGGGATCACCGACAAAGACGGTGTGCTGCATCCCATAGAGCTCATCATCCAGGATACCCAGGGCAGTAGTGACGTGGCCCTGCCCATCGTGAAAAAGCTGATCGACGACGGCGTCGTTGCCATTGTGGGTCCGTCCACGTCGTACGAGTCGATGGCGCTCATCCCCGTGGTGCAGGAAGCGCGCGTCACGCTGGTTTCGATGGCGTCGAGCGGCGACATCGTGAACCCGGTGTCGGCGCGTTGGTGGGTGTTCAAAGTTGCTCAGAGCAACGAGCATACCTCCCCCTGGCAGGTGCGCTATGCCAAGGCCAAGGGCTACACCAGGATCGCCAACCTGTACGTGAATAACGCGTACGGCGAGGACGGCGCGGACGCCATCCGCCAGACGGTGGCCGCCGAGGGTCTTGAGATTGTGCTGGAAGAGACCTTTGGCGCCGACGACAAAGACATGACGGCTCAGATCACCAAGATCAAGGCGAGTGGCGCTGAGGCCGTGCTGGTAACCGCCATCCCCCCCGCCGCAGCCATCTTTACCAAGCAGTACCGCGAGCTGGGCGTGGATCTGCCGCTGTTGCACAACTCGGGCATTGCCATGCCAACCTTTGTCGACCTGGCGGGCAGTGCCAACGCCGAGGGCGTCATCTTCCCCATGGGCAAGCTGGTCGCTGTTGACGCCCTGCCCGACGATGACCCCCAGAAGCAGGTGCTGCAGCAGTTTGTCACCGATTTCACAGATTACACCGGCAAAGCCCCCAGCCACTTTGCGGCCCATGGCTGGGATGCGATCCAGCTCGTGCTCGCAGCGCTGGGCAGGATGTCTGATGGTCTCACGCTGGACGAGCAGAGGGTGCTCCTGCGCGACGAATTGGAGCGGACAAAGGATTTCGTGGGCCTCGATGGCGTGTTCAACCTTACCCCGGTCGATCACGTGGGTCTCAGCGAAGATGACATTGTGCTTGTGCGGATCAAGGACGGCGTCTGGGAGTACTTTCCGCAGGAGCAGTGGTAGATTCGCAGGGGCGGGGGCGCAGACACGGCCGGCCGAGGGCGTCGCGGTTGCGGCGACCTGACGACCGGGTCTGCCTGTTCTCCATCCCCACGTTCCCGAAAGTGACGGACCAACTGCGATGCCCAACTTTGGCCCGAGCGACTATGTCCAGCTGCTGTTGGCGGGGCTTTCCACCGGCAGCATCTATGTGCTGATCGGCCTCGGGCTGATCACCATCTATAACGTCACGGGTGTGGTCAACCTCGCACAGGGCGAGTTTGTCATGCTTGGGGCGATGGTGGCGGTCAGCCTGTACCGCGCGGGCCTGCCGCTGGCGGTCTCGGGGCTTGTGTCGGTCGCCTGTGTGGTGGTCGTCGGGCTGGTGGTGCATCGGCTGACCATCCGCCCAGCCAGGCAGGCCACGGACGTGACGATGATCATCATCACCATCGGCACGTCCATCGCGGTGCGTGGGCTGGCGCTCTGGATCTGGGGCACTACGGCGTACAGCCTGCCCGACTTTTCCCCGGGGCCTCCGGTCGCGCTGTGGGGCGCCGTCGTGGGGCGTCAGCGGCTGTGGATCATGGGCACGGCTGGTGTGGTGCTGCTGCTGGTGCACACCTTTTTCCAGTACACGTTGCTGGGCAAGGCAGTGCGCGCCTGCGCCATCAATCGACGCGCGGCACAGATCCTGGGCGTCAACCCCGAAGCGATGGCTGCGCTGGCCTATGGGCTGGGGGCCGCGCTGAGCGCCGTGGCGGGTATCGTTATCGCGCCGCTGACACTGGTCAGCTATGATATGGGGCTGACGCTGGGCCTCAAGGGCTTTGTGGTGGCGATCATGGGGGGGCTGACGAACATGCCCGCCGCCGTGATCGGAGGGCTGCTGCTGGGCGTTCTGGAAGCTTTCTCGTCCGCGTTGCTCACCTCAGGGCTCAAGGACGGGATCGCGTTCCTGGCGCTCCTGGTGGTGTTGCTCGTGCGCACCATTCAGCTGCGTCCGCTGCGTGCGGCCTGGCCACTCGCGAGGCGCACGTGAACACCCGTGTAGTCCCCCTCTCGCGCAGGCGTGACTGGCTGGGCCTTGCCGGTCTGGTGTTGGTGCTGGGCACGCTGCCGCTTTGGCTGAGCAGCCCCTACGCGCTCAGTACACTGGTCCTGATCGGGATCTATTCGATTGTGACCATCGGGCTGTGCCTGCTGATGGGCTATGCCGGACAGATCTCGCTTGGGCAGGCGGCGTTCTTCGGGCTGGGCGCCTACGCCTCTGCCATCCTGACCGTGCGGTTGCACTGGTCGCCCTGGTTGGCGTTGCCCGCGGCGGCGCTGTTGACGGGCCTGATCGCGCTGCTGTTCGGCCTGCCGATGTTCCGGCTGCGTGGGCACTATCTGGCTATGGGCACGCTGGCGTTCGGGTTCATCGTGGAGCTGGTGTTGAACGAATGGAAGGCCTATACCGGCGGACCCTCAGGCCTGCCAGGTATCCCACGGTTGACGATCGCTGGGACCCCTCTGCGCACAGACATGGTGTACTATTATCTGGTGTGGGGTTTTGCGATCCTCGCCCTCGTGCTGGGCCTCAACATCGTCAACTCGCGCTTTGGACGCGCGTTGAGGGCCATTCGGGCCAGTGAGACGGCGGCGCAGAGCCTGGGCATCGACGTGGCGCGCTACAAGCTGCTGACCTTTGTGGTGAGCGCGGTGTACGCCAGCGTGGCTGGCAGTCTGTACGCGCACTATATGATCTTTGTGAGCCCGACCGCCTTTGACTTTTCCACCTCTGTGCGCCTGGTGCTGATGGCCACCGTGGGGGGGCTCGCCAGCATCTGGGGCGCGCCGCTGGGGACGGCGCTTGTCATGCTGCTGACGCTGGGGCTGCGCGAGCTTGTGCCGCTGGTCGGCGGGAGCAACTCGGGCGAGTTCCAGATCATCGCCTATGGCTTCTTGCTGGTGCTCATCATGTTGTATATGCCGGCCGGACTGACCGTCTGGCTGACGCGCACGTGGAGTCAGCAGCGTCCGCGCTGGGAGCAGGGCCTCGCTGTTGCGCGCGCGCGATTGGCGGGGAGGCGCTGACGTGAGCACTGCCCAGAATCGGCCGCCAGTGATGGAAATCCAGCGCGTCAGCATG
>DIVQ01000127.1 GCA_002423325.1 Anaerolineales bacterium UBA6128
GTCTGATCCTCCCTACAGAGCTCTATCGACGCTACATGCGACAGGGCGGGCTGCAAGGCGAGATAGCCGCAATCCTCGGCACACTGCAGCCCAGCACGTGGACCCACTTCCGCGCCGCCGAGTGGGCCATCCAGAATGCCTTTCGCATTCGACGCACACCCGAGCAGATCGTGGCAGCCATCGTCGAGGCCTTTCAGATGCTGGACGCGCCCAGTGTCGCCATTCGCTCATCCGCTACCAGTGAAGACAGCCCCCAACTCAGCTTTGTCGGACAGCACCACACAGCCCTGCTCGAAAACGCCGACTCGGCCACAGTAGTGCAGACCGTACTGCAGTGCTGGATGTCCCTGTTCTCTGCCAAAGCCTTGTCGTACGCCCATCACTTTGGCGTGGACCTGCTCAACACCTCGATGGCCGTGCTCATCCAGGAGGCCATCCATCCGGACCTGCGTGGCACGCTCTTCACCGCGGATCCCATCTCGGGCAACCCCGACCTGTTTCTGCTCGAGCTCGCAGTAGACAGCCAGCAGGATTCGCGCCTCGCCGGCGTGCGGCACATCGACCCGTATGACCCGCAGCCCGGCTTGCCCTTTCCACTGCCGCAACTCTGCGAGCTCGGGCTGCTGCTGGACGAGCACTGCGCCCAATACCAGAGCATCGAATGGGCCACCGCGGCCCAGCGGTTGTATGTGTTGCGCCTGCGCCCGATGACCGCCGTTCCGGCCTTCGTACCGGGACCGGTCGATCTGGACAGCGCGGAAACTTACCGGTTGGTCAAACCCATCGACCAGAGTGCCCGCGCGACCACGCCGCACTCGCATTACCACGTCAGCCGTCATGTCGGCATGGGGGTGACGCCACAGGCGCAGCGCTGGCGTCGTACGCGAACCGAGCCATCGCGCCAGGATATTTGCGTCTGCGGTTACCACTATACGCGCGTGCCTGCCGGCGCCGAGGGGAACACGCAAAAGGGCGCGGCCGCCGCTCTGGCCCAGTGCCTCGCATGGACGAAAGCAGCACGCTCGCTGAGGCGTGACATCACGGCCACACGCACACTGACGCGGGGCAGTGTGGATGATCTCGCGCAGTGCAAGCCCGCCGAAATGTCGCCGCGCGAGCTCTACGCACACCTGCTGCGCACCACCGAATTGTGCGACAGCCTTGTCCGACAGAGCAAAGCGCAGAGCGCCAGCCATGCAAACCTGGTCAATACCGTCGCCCTGCTGCAGGAGCGTTGGTCCAGCGCTGCTCCAGGCGCTCCCGCCCTCGTTGCGTCCACCCACGCGGCGAGAGCTCGTCGCGACGCAGAGCTCTGTCAGCTGGCGCGAGCCAACTACAGCACCGAGCAGCAGCGCGAATCCGCCTTTCGGACCTTTTTCCAGCAACACCAGCACCTCTACCTCAAGGGCGACCCCCTCACCGACGGCCAGGACATCAGCACACTAGCGCCTGATGTAAGCTCTGCCCGCTCAGAGTTCGAGCAGTTCTCGGCGCCAGAGAACATCCCACACCAGGACGGGGAGTCCCGCGCAGCGCAGCTGTGGGCCGATTCCGAGCATCAGGCGGTTGCCGCCATGAAGCCACTGCAACGCGTGCTGTTCCGTCGTTGTCTGCGGATCGCACAGAGCTACGCCCCGCTCGCTCTGGATCGCGATGAGCCGGCGCTGATCTGCCTGCTGCTTGAGCACGATGCTGTGCGCGATGTTGGCCGACGTCTGCAAGCTGAGGGAGCGTGCGAACACATCGACGACGTGTTTGCCCTCCGCTATACTGAGGTTCTGGATTGGTTACAGAGCCGCGTGCCCACCGAGACGCTGAAGACCCACATACGAGAGCGGCTGCGCGAGCAACGGCGCTGGGCGCGCTATACGCCGCCAGAGCTCCTGCCCGCCGAGCCCACAGACGCGGGGCAATTGGCAGCTCCTGAGGGTCCGGCTATAATGGCGCTCAGCGGCCGGCCGATCTGCCGTGGCGTAGTCGAGGGCTCGGCCCAGGTCATCGAGTCGTTGCCCGAGGCTGGCAAGGTTCTGCCGGGCCAGGTTTTGGTCTGCCGTGAGCCGCTTTTTGAGCTCAGCCCGCTCTTTGGCATCGTGTCCGCTGTAGTGAGCGAGGCCGGAGGCCTGCTGGACCCCGCAGCTGTGCTGGTGCGTGAGTACGGCGTGCCTGCGATATTCGGTGTGGTTGGCGCGACTGAGCAGTTGCATACCGGCGACCGCCTGCTGATTGACGCATACCGCGGACACGTGCTGCGGCGGCGTCCCGTTCTCGAATGAGCCCCTTCACTGCGCCCCGCGGCAGCACCCTGATGGTGCGCGGGGATCTGGAATAGAGTCCAGTGCGTTCAGGGAGGATGCGATGCCTTTGTACGGTGGAATCGAGGCTGGCGGCACCAAAATGGTGTGCGCTATCGGCAGCGGGCCCAATGACTTGCGAGAGATCCGCTTTCCCACCACCAGCGCCGAGGAAACCATCCCGCGCGCGATCGCCTTTTTCCGGCAGGCCCAGGAGGCGGGCCAGGAACTCGACGCGATCGGGATCGCCTCGTTCGGTCCCATCGATCCCGACCCCCAGTCGCCCACTTGGGGCTATGTGACAACGACCCCCAAACCGGGTTGGGCCAACACCGATTTCGCTGGCGCCGNNGTGCGCCAGGCCTTGGGCGTGCCGGTCGCTTTTGACACCGACGTCAACGCGGCGGCGTACGGCGAGGGGCGTTGGGGCGCCGCGCTGAGGCTGCACACCTGCGTTTACCTGACCATCGGCACAGGCATTGGCGGCGGAGCCGTGTCGAACGGGGCCCTGCTGCACGGCCTGATGCACCCCGAGATGGGTCACATGCGCGTACCGCACGACTGGGAACAGGATCCCTACCCGGGTTGCTGTGGCTATCACGGCGACTGCTGGGAAGGCCTGGCGGCGGGTCCGGCCATCGAAGGCCGCTGGAAGCAGAGCGGTCGGCTTCTGCCCCCCGATCACCCGGCCTGGCCGCTGGAGGCACACTATCTGGCGCTCGGCCTGATGAACATCACCCTGATCGCCTGCCCGCAGCGCATCATCATGGGCGGAGGCGTGATGGAGCAGGCACAGCTCTTCCCGATGATCCGCCGCGATCTTCAGCACTTGCTGAATGGCTACCTGCGCGTACCCCACGTTGCCGAAGGCATAGACGAGTTTGTCGTCCCGCCAGCGCTGGGCAACCGTTCGGGCGTACTCGGCGCCATTGCGATGGCCGAGCAGGCCGCCAGGCACTCTCGCTGACAGGAGCACAGCCATGAACATCGTGCTGATCGGCGCGGGCATTCACTCGTTCGGGCGCGGCCAGCTCGCGGACATCCTCCAGAACTCCAACCTCAGTGCTCTGGGGGTCACCCTCACCCTGGTGGACACGGACCCGGTAGCGCTCGACACAATGACCCGGCTCGCGCAACGCATCAAAGCGCACGCCCGGTCGCGCATCGAACTGTGCCAGACCACCGAGCGCCGCGAAGCGCTGGTCGGCGCCGATTATGTCATCCTTGCGGTCGCGCGCAAGCGCATGCAGCTCTGGGAACAGGACTTTCGCGTGCCACTGGCCCATGGCTTCCGCCACTGTCTGGGCGAGAACGGCGGCCCCGGAGCCCTGTTTCACGCTCTGCGCAGCCTCGAACTCGTTATACCCATCTGCCGCGACATTGAGGCTCTCTGCCCGGACGCGCTCCTGCTCAACTTTACCAACCCCGAGTCCCGCACCTCCTGGCGGCACGCCGTCAACGTGCTCAACGCCGGCCCCTGGATCGATAACCTGCCGGCCAGCGCCGCGGTCGAAGTGCCCGCCATCGTCGACGGCAACGGCATCCACCCACAGGCGGTGGGCGCCCTGCCCGAGCCCTACGCCGCGTATCTCAGAACCCAATGCGCCATCGTCGAGCTGGTCACCGAGGCCTACCGCACCCGCTCGAAAAAGCTGCTGCTGCAGGCCCTGCTGCTGGATCCGGTGGTCAACAGCATCGAAGCGGCCCGCAAGCTGCTTGACGACATGCTCGAACTTCAGAAAGCATACCTGCCGGCCTTTGACTAGCAATCCAGGAGACGGAGCAAAGCGCCCCGGCTCCACACTCAGCCTTTGAGATAGCACTTTGCACACGCTGCTCACCGCGCTCACGGCCGAATTCGTCCTGACCGGTTGCGTCGAACGCGATGCTCCGGCCTTTCTGCTGCACCACGATTGCGCGGCTACGGCCGCACACAGCGCCGCTGTCGCCTGCGAGGCTCAGCGCATCGCCCGCCTGCACAGAGTGGACGAGGCGCGCAGCATGCAGGCCGCCTGGCTACACGATATCAGCGCCGTCTTCCCCGGAACCCAGCGCGCGCGCGTAGCCTACGATCTGGGCGTGCCCGTCTTGCCCGAGGAGCGCACGTTCCCACCGATCCTCCACCAAAAACTCTCGGCGGTGTTGGCCCGTGAGATCTTTGGCGTGTGCGACACCCAGGTTCTGGACGCGATCGGCTGCCATACCACCCTCAGAGCCGGCGCCACTCCGCTCGACCGGNNTACCGGGTCGTGTTCGTGGCCGACAAGATCGCGTGGGACCAGTCGGGCGACCCGCCCTACCTCATCGAACTCGTCGGGGCCCTGGGCCGCTCACTCGAGTGCGCATCGCTCGTCTATCTGGATTATTTGTGGGAGCACAGGGGCGCCCTGCGCGTCGTGCACCCCTGGATGCTGGCCGCGCGCACAGAGCTGCAGCGCACGAAAGGAGGAACCCCCCGTTGCCAATGACGCATCGCGAGCGTTTGGAGACTGTCTTTCACGGCGGGCAGCCCGATCGCACCCCCATCCTTGGAGGCTGGATCGCGAATCCGCGCGCCATCTGCGCATTCAGCGGCGCGAGCCTCGACGCGTATTGGGCCGACCCACAGAGCGTGTCGCTGCGTGCGTATCAGACGCTGGGTACCGATGGCCTGCTCGATCTGTTCATCCCCAAGCATCAGGATGACTTTCGCTGCGTGGACCACGAGGATTATATGCACGGCGCCGCCCAGATGCCGCTGGAGCAGGCGCTGGCTGAGATCGAGTCACTGCCCTCCGGCGCAGAGACCGAAGCCAGCTTTGACTTGGAGGGCGAATACCGGCTGTTCCGCGAGCAACTGCTGGCGATGCAGGAACGCTGCGCACTCGATCCCGACGAGCCGATGGTCTGGATGCCGGCTCAGTGGGCCGCAGAAGGGCGTGTGACCTGGTACCGCGAGTATGGCTACGAGGGTACCTTTGAGATCTTGGGCGCCCATCCGCAACACGCTCGCAAGCTCGTCGAGATTGGCGGGGCGCGTGGCTATAACAACTGCCGGCTGGTGGCACGCGCCGTGCGTGAGGGCATCTACCCGCACGCCATGCTGTTCGGAGAGGACATCTGCTCACAGCGCGGCCCGGTGGTGTCGCCACGCTTCCTGGAGCGATACTATGCGCCGCAACTGGCGCGCAACGTCTCACTCTTGCTCGAGGCCGGCTGCCGACCCGTATGGCATTCCGACGGCGATGTGCGCCCCCTCGTCGACATGTTGCTGGCCTGTGGCATCCAGGGCTTTCAGGGATTCCAGCCCGAGTGCGGTATGACGCTGGAGTATATCACAGCCAAGCGCACGCGTGAGGGTCGGCCGCTGCTGATCTTTGGTCCGCTGGCGGTGACCACTGAGCTGCCTGTGCTGTCGGCTGACGAGATCTATGCCCGCGCGCGCGCCGCGATCGCCTACTGCCGTGGGCGCGCAAGCCTCGTGATGTTCACCGGGAACACTATCAACCCCGACATCCCGCTCGACAACATCCGCGCGATGTACCGCGCCGTGGAGGTCCCCTGATGACAGCACCCTCACGCCTCAACGTCGGCATCGTGGGCGCCTGCGGGCGCGGCGGAAGCTTTGCCGCCAACTTGTCTCTGCTGCCCAACCTGCGGGTGCACGCCGTGTGTGACATCGACAGCGAGCGCCTGCCGGAGTCCGCCGAGCGTTTCGGCGCCGGCGAGGCCTATCTGGAGTATGACGAGATGCTGGCGCGCTCCGATCTGGATGCCGTGATCGTCGCTACCCCCATGCCCTTGCATGCGCCTCAGGCGATCGCCGCGTTGCAGCGCAACCTTCACGTGCTGAGCGAAGTGCCGGCCGCGGTCTCGATCGAAGAGTGCCATGCATTGGCGCAGGCGTGTGCCTCCAGCAGGGCCATCTACATGATGGCCGAGAACTATATCTACACCCGCCCCAACCTGATTGTGGCAGAAATCGTGCGTCAGGGGCTGCTCGGGGAGACTTATTACGCCGAGGGCGAGTATCTGCACGAGCTCAAGGCACTGAACGAGATCACACGCTGGCGTCGAACCTGGCAGACCGGCATTAACGGCGTGACCTATCCTACACATAGCCTCGGTCCCGTACTGCGCTGGATGCCGGGTGACCGCGTCGCCTCGCTCAGTTGCGCAGGCTCCGGCCATCACTACCGCGACCCTCGTGGCGACTTGTACGAAAACGAGGATTCGTGCGTGATGCTGTGCAAGATGCAGAGCGGTGGCCTGGCCAAGATCCGCGTTGACATGCTCTCCACGCGCCCCCACGCGATGAACTGCCATCTGTTGCAGGGCACCGAGGGCGCCTACGAGTCGCCGCGCGCGCCTGGCGAGCGTCACCGCATCTGGTTGCGCTCGCGCTGCTCGGACGCCAACACGTGGCTCGACCTCGAGGCGCTGCAAGACGAGTTTACGCCCGACGCGTGGCAAAGGTGGGGCGAGACGGCCGCCCGCGCGGGTCACGGCGGCGGCGACCTGATCGCGCTGGCCGCTTTTGTGGACGCGATCGACAACGCGACCACGCCCGATATCGACATCCACGCTGCCCTCGATATGACCCTGCCCGGCCTGATCAGTCAGCAGTCCATCGCCGAGGGCGGCCGTTGGATTGACGTCCCCGATTCGCGATGCTGGGAAGGAGAGACGCCATGCTCTACGCCTACTGCAAACTGACCGATGAGCAACTCGCCAAGCTGCAGGCCTTTGAACAGCGCACTGGCAAGAAAGTGCTGGCACTGAAAGAAGTCGGGCTGTGGCCCGACCGACTCACACAGGACGAGCTTGCTGACCTGCAACAACTCGAGCAGGATCTCGGTTGCCTGCTGGTAGCCGTGCTCGCCTGAGTCTGCTGACAAGCGTTCGCATCCATATCAACGAGGAGGGCTCCATGTTCGTGCCCAAACTGGGTGTTTCTGCGCATTGCCTCTGGCCCAAGGTGACCCCGGAGGCCATCGCCGCCGTCGCCCCGTCCAACATTGCCACGCTCGAGATCTTTCCCTCGCTTTTTGCCGACGATCGTGAGGGCGCGCTGGGCGCGCTGCAGGGTCTCCTGGCCTCCACGGACATCCGCGCGATGAGTGTGCACTGTGCCTTTGGCGCAAATCTGGATTTCAGCAGTCTCGACTCTGACATTCACGCCGCCGCCTTGGAAGCCGCCTACGATGCCCTGGAGTTGGCGGCTGCGTTGGCAGCACCGATGGTCGTCCTGCACGCCAGCGCCGAGCCCATCCTGCCACCGGATCGTGAGCAGCGCACGCGCCAGGCGCTTGCGCTGCTCACAGAGATCACGCCCGCCTACGCCGATGCCGGCGTTCGCGGCGCTCTCGAGTTGCTGCCGCGATCGTGCCTGTGCAACAGCGTCGCAGAACTGAACGCCTTCCTGGACCAGCTTGACCCGGGCGTGTTTGGCGTCTGCCTCGACGTGAATCACGCGATGGGGGACTACCGAGCGTTGCCTGACATGGTCCGGACGCTGGGCCCGCGCCTGATGACGACCCACCTGTCCGACTATGACGGCGTCGACGAGAAGCACTGGATGCCGGGCCGCGGCATTATCAACTGGGCCCAACTGATGACCGCGCTCGCCGATATTGACTATCAGGGCCCGTTCAACTATGAGTCGCAGATCGAGGGCGACACGCCACAAGAACGTGTCCGCTCCCTGGAGCAGAACTATGCCTGGCTGTCTGGCCTGCTCGAGCCATCTGCACCATGAACCACGTCGAGCGGTTCGCGCGCCTGATGAACTTTGAGTCTGTGGATCGCCTGCCCATCATCGAGTGGGCCGGCTGGTGGCACCTGACGGTGCAGCGCTGGCACACCGAGGGCCTGCCCGCTGAACTCGAAGATGCCGCCGAGATCCGCGAGTACCTTGGCCTGGACTGCTATCGCCAGCTCTGGATCGGCGCAAAGGCGCCGGGATGTCCCGAGGCGCCCGGCCACGGCTTGGGCATCATCGCCAACGCCGATGACTATGCCCGCGTGCGCCACTACCTCTATCCGGCGTCGCCCACCTTTGACCACGCCTCCATCGCCGGTTGGGGCGAACGGCAGCGCCGCGGCGAAATGGTCGTCTGGCTCACGCTGGAGGGCTACTTTTGGTTCCCACGCGGGCTGTTCGGCATTACGCCGCACCTCTACGCCTTTTACGACCAGCCCGAACTGATGCATCGCATCAACCAGGACCTCACCGACTATAACCTGCGCGTTTTGGACGAGTTCTGCAGCCTGTGCCAGCCCAGCTTTATGACCTTTGCCGAGGACCTGTCCTACAACCACGGCCCGATGCTGAGCAAGTCCTGCTTTGACGAATTCTTGACGCCCTACTACCGGCAGATCATCCCCGACATCGTCGACCGCGGCATCGTGCCGATGATCGACTCGGACGGCGATATCACCCCGCTGATCCCCTGGTTCGAGGACGCCGGCCTGCAGGGCATCTTGCCGCTGGAGCGCATGGCAGGCGTCGACGTTGCCCAGATTCGCCAGCGTCATCCGCGCTGGCGCATGATCGGCGCCTTTGACAAGACGGTGATACACAAGGGCGAGGCGGCGATGCGCGCCGAGTTCGAGCGCCTGTTGCCCACCATGCGTACCGGCGGCTATATCCCGTCGGTTGACCACCAGACACCGCCGGACGTCTCGCTCGACACCTATCGCGTCTATCTGCGCCTCTTGCGCGAGTACGCCGAAAAGGGCGCACGCTGACTGCCGATACGCCACCGGAAGACGATACCCGGCAGCGCCGTTGGGACGCCCTGCTGCGCTGGTTGGGCTATGGGCCGCTGCAGGGGATCTCTCCTCTGCAGGGCTTTGACCCCCGCAAAGACTGACTGGTCACTTGGCCAAGTTGCAGTATAATCTGCTGAGATAGTCGTTGCATCATCAGGATCTGAGCACGGTCGGGTGTCACGTCGATTTCGGTGCATCGACCCTTTGGAGGAGCAGTATGGTAGCCGTCGCCCCCACCAGAACCCTTTCAGCCCAGGCCCAGACCCCGCTCAGCGAACGTCTCGCGCGGCTCAAAGAGCGGGTTATGCAGCGCCAAGGCTCGTTTGCCGCTGACAGCAACCCTTTTCTGCGCGACGCAGCGCTCTGGTGTGCCGCGCGCGACGGACGCTCGCGTGTCCAGGTGCGCGCCGAATTGCTGCTGCAGATCGTCAAACGTGCAAGCATCGAGATCGGCGCGGACTGGACCCTCGCTGGCGAGCATCTGGCGCCCTCTGTGCACGGCTTTGGGTTTGCGTTCCAGTCCGAGCCCTGTCAGGCCCCCCTCGAGCGCCTCTACGAGCTCGACATCGCGCCTGAGGACGCGCCCCGGGTGCGCGATCTCGTGCGCAATTGGCTGCGCTGCCCCGGCAGCGTCGACGGCGCCCTCGGCGCCTATGCCGTGGGCATGTCACGCCCAGGATCGGAACGGGCCCGTAGCAACTGCGGCACCCCGCCCTCCTTCGTCTACAACGGCAACGGCTGGATCGAGAACCACTCGGTCCGCGACTATGCCAAGGTGCTGCGCATTGGCTTTTCTGGCATCCGACGCGAGGTTGAGGAGCGCCTGGCCGTACTGCCGATAGCCGATCCTGAGACACCACCCGCCGAGAGCTTTTTGCGCGCCGCGCTGTCGGTCTGCGACGCCGGCATCCTGCTCGGAGAACGCTACGCCGAGCACGCCCGCGCGCTGGCCGCCCAAACCGATAGTGCGTCCGAGCGCACACGTCTGCTCAACATGGCCGCGCTATGCGATCGCGTGCCCGCTCAGGGAGCGCGCTCTCTCGCCGAGGCCACGCAGTCGCTCTGGTTGGCGCACATCCTCACCTGCGGCGAGGACTCGATCAACGCCAACTCGATCGGCCGACTCGACCAGATCCTGTTCCCCTACTATGACGCCGACCTTCAGGCCGAACGCACCACGCGCGCACAGGCACTGGAACTGATGGAAGAGCTGGCCTGCAAGCTCTACCTCGACTATGACGTTCAGGCCATTACGCTGGGTGGATTGGACGCGCAGGGGCGTGACGCCGTCAATGAGCTCAGTTACGTCATCCTCGAGTCGACCCGCAACGTCGAGTTCGTCCGCGATGTGTCCGTTCGCCTGCACAAGGGCAGCCCGGCGCCCTTCGTCCACCTGGCCTCCGAGATGGTCGCCCGCGGGGGCGGCATCCCCTTCATGTTCAACGATGACTGCTTTGTCAAGGCCCTGACCGATCGCGGCATCGCCCTGGAGGATGCCCGCAACTATGCGCCCATCGGCTGCATCGAGTTGACCGTGCCGGGACGCGCCAACCCGCACGCCGTGTCCGGTTGGTTCAATGCGCTCAAGTGCCTGGAGCTGGCGCTGTTCGACGGCCGCGATCCGCGCAACAGCCAGCAGTACGGCCCCCACACCGGCCTGCTGACCGACATGACCTGCTACGAGCAACTCTACCAGGCCTACTGCGCGCAGGTCGAGCATCTCGCCCGCGAGATGGTCTACCACTGCAACCGCGGCGAACTGCTGCAACGCGAGTGGGGCCCGCTCCCTTGCTGGTCGACGCTCACCGACGACTGCATCGCCCGCGGCCGCGACATCACCGATGGCGGCGCCGTCTACAACTATCACTCCATCTGCTTTATGGGCACCGCCGATGTGGCCGACGGCCTGGCCGCCGTCCGCAAGCTGGTGTTCGAGGAGCGCCACGTCAGCGCCGAAGCGCTCCTGCAGGCGCTGCGTGACAACTGGCAGGGGCACGAGGCGCTGCGGCAGCGCTTCCTGCACGACGCGCCCAAGTACGGCAACGACATCCCGGAGGTCGACGCCATCGCGCGACAGGTGGGCGAGCACTTTATCGGCCTCATGGATCAGATGCGCAGTCCACTGAATGGGCGCTATTATGTCCACCTGTTCACATTCCTGCTCAACATCGGCTACGGAAAGGCCACGGGCGCCACGCCCGACGGCCGCCTCGCTGAGGAGCCGCTGGCCTACTCGCTCTCGGCCCACCAGGGTCGCGACGAGGCCGGCGTCACCGCACTGATCAACTCGGTGTCGCGCCTGCCGCACGACCAGTCGGGCGGCGCCACCGCAGCGATCATTGAGATCGACCCCAAGCTGGTCGAAACGCCGGAGGGAGTCGACCGCCTGGCCGAGGCCATCCAGAGCGCCATCGACATCGGCGTCGGGCAGATGCAGTGGAACGTGACCACCGTCGAGCGGCTGCTGCTCGCCCAACAAGACCCGGAACACTATGGCAACATCACCGTGCGCGTCGCCGGCTACTCACAGATGTTCAAGCTGGTCGAGCGCGAGCTGCAGAACCACATCATCGCCCGCACCAAGCACACACACTGACTTCTGCTCTCGCACATAAAGACACGAAGGGCCGGCTTAGCGACAGCCACGAAAGGAAGTTTTCATGTAGGTTACGGTGGAGCCCCGTGAGGGGCTGCACCGTTTCCGCTTTCATGCGGTCTTGGGCGTGCCCTTTTCTTGGCGGATTTCTTCCATAACATGAAGGATTTCCTGCTCCGTCGGAATGTCTATGATTCCGGCTCCAGTGAAATAGATATCAACCTTTACATGACAGTGCCCATCGTACTTATCATTGTTGTGAATCTCGATACGCTGAATCAGATTGCTAGAGTATGAGACGTATGATTTTCTGTTAGTGTAGATTATTCATTTTTTGTGCAGGAGGAAACAGGAATGAAAAACTGGTACAAAGAAGATTATGGATTTAGGATCACTGTTGTTTCGGTAGGACCGGATGGAGAACCAAAGAGATGCCGCAACGGTCACGAAGTTGGTGATACATTTACCTGTGAATATGGATGCCCGGGAGGTTTTTGCTCAAAATCAATGGCAAAGCTGTTTCCGCTTATGGAAGCTGTCCGTTCCGGCGGCGAGTTGTCAGGTTTACTAATGGGAGCTTCAAAACATACCGGTGAGTTCAGATGCCCTGATGGCGTAGTGACTTTCAAGTTGGAAGCATTACGAAATGAATGAGAACGGCATGGATAATGTCTCAGTTAGTGGTGTA
>DIVQ01000002.1 GCA_002423325.1 Anaerolineales bacterium UBA6128
ACACCACTTGACAAGACGCAAACCATGAGCGCGTCCCTCTTGGTAGCGCCGTTGCTGCCCCCGCGATTGCCAACCGGCGTCCCCAGCGCCTGCGCGGTTGCACGGGCGGCTTCGCGCTGCTCAGGAGGCAGGTCCTTCAAGGCGCCGCCCTGCGGCGTAACGCCGGGCTCAGGGGTTGTCATCTCACCGACGCCGATTTCAACATAGTATGCCTGGAGGTCGGCATTGGTCACTCTCATCGCGGCGATTGCGGCCACCTGGCCCTGGGTCAGCGCGGCCACAATCTGATCCTGCAGCGCCTCCATCTCGGCCTGCGCCTTTTCCAGGTTGGTGGTGGCCTGCCAGAGCTCAGCGGCCTCTTTGGACGCGCCGGGGTCACCGCGCGCTGCCACCCGGTCATAGGCGGCCTGGGCGGCGCGCACATTGATCTCGGCTAACGTCACGTTGGCTTGGGCAATTCGCACCTTGTCGGGATCGGGGCCGGCCTGCAGTTGGGCGAGCGCTTCCCGGGCGCTGCGCAGATTCTCCTGCGCAGCCAGAATCTCCGCCTCACTGGCAGGGGTGAGCAGCTTGCTGAGGTCTGCCTGAGCGGCTGCCAGGCTCGCGCTCGTAGTGGCCAGCGCCACCGGATCGGCATCTCTGGTCAACGCCGCCAGCTTGAGTTCGGCCAGCCGCACGCTGGCGCTCGCCTGGGCCACCTGCGCCTTGGCGTCAGCGTCATCCAGGCGTGCCAGCAGGGCGTCTGCCGCCACCGTATCGCCGACCTCAACCGCCAGATCCGCCAGCACGCCGCCGCTGCGGAACCCGAGTTTCGCCTCGCGTGCCGGCAGCAGGTTGCCTGAGCCACTGGCCGTGATGGCGATGTCGCCCACGCGCACTTTTGCCGTCTGCAGCGCTGGCGCAGCGGGCTCATCGGCAGTCCCCTGGCGGCCAAAGTAGAACCAGGCCAGGGCGGCTGCAAGGCCGGCCACGACCAGCAAAAGCAGCGGCCAGCGGCTGCGGCGCTTGACACTCTTGAGTTTTGCCATCGGCGTCTCTCCTGGGGTAAGGCAAGCGACTGTGCCGGGACGCAACCTGCACTGGCCGCTGACAGGCGCTGATCCCGATGTGTGCAGGGGTCATCATGCACGATTCAGCCGAATTGTGTGGGTAATATGGAGAGGGCGTGGTTTCTGCAAGGGGGTGAGGCGACGATCGCGCCAGGGGCCGCCCTTGCGAGGATCCCCTGGCGTTGCGCGCCGCCTCGTGTGCCTCAGCCCGCGGCGCTGGCGTCGCGCAGGCTGGTGTAGAGGGTGAGGATGTTCTCGGCCGGCGTCCCGGGCATGATCGAGTGCGACGTGCCGCCGATATACCCGCCCGAATAGCGCCCAAAGATCTCGAACAGGTGTCGGACCTCGCGATCGACGTCCTGAGGCGTGCCGTGCGGCAGCGTGCCCTGCACATCGATGCCACCGTAAAAGCAGAGGTGACCGCCGTACTGCGCCGCCAGTTTGTCGACGTTCATGGCCTGAGGCTGCACTGGGTTGAGCACGTTAATGCCGAGATCGATCAGATCGCCGATGATCGGCACCACGTGGCCGCACAGGTGCATCCAGACGTGCGCCCCGCCGGCGTGCACCGCATCGAACAGGCGCTTGTAGTAGGGCTTGTACCACTTGCGCCAGTCGTCGGGTCGCATCAGCATGCGATCCTGGGTGCCCCAGTCGTCGCTGAAAAAGATGCCGTCGACGCCCAGCGCTACCTGCTGCTCAATCGAGGCGACCGAAAACGCCACGATGCGGTCGGCCAACTCGTTGAACTCGTCGGGGTACAGGTAGGGGTCCGAGAGCATGGCATTAAAGCCGCGCAGAAACCAGAGACGCTCAAACAGCGTGAACCAGACGTGCCCAAGGCGGTAGCGGTCCGGGTTCGCCGCCAGACGCCGGCGCGCTTCGTCGTAGCGGCCCGTCGCTCGCGGGTCGGGCAGCGTGTAGGCGCTCAGAAGCGACCAGTCCGCCTCCAGCGGGTGCCCGACGACGCGCGGAAACTCGCGACAAGTCCAGACAACGCCCCACTCGTCTACCCATTCGTCCGGCTCCAGCGCGCGATAGGGCGCCGGCAGGGCTGTCTCCCGGGGCACAACGTTGACCGTGAGGTTCTGGGCACGAAACCCCGCGCCAGTCTGCTGCACGCCCAGGTCGCGCAAGCCCTGCTTGAGGGCCTCGATCTGCGCCGGCTCGCTGTAGCCCGCCAACTGGTCGGGCACGCAGTCGACCAGGTACGGCGTCCAGGCCGGGCCCCTGAACTCGATGGCCCGCACAAGCGTGTCGCGGGCGGTGCTGATCTGTGCGTTCGTCAAGGCCGGACTCCTTTCGCGCCAGGTCATGGGCATGCAGCGAGGTTCACGCGCGCCATTGTACTCTCCTGTTGCTGACGTACAAACGGGGGCGCGGGGCGCCGGGCACGCGCACTTGACCAGCGAGTGTCCTATCCTAGAATATGGATCATGCGGGGCCAGTTTCTGCGGGCTTTCGTGAACGCTGCGGATAGCAGCATGAAAAGAGAGCGTAGACCCGATGACCATCACGCAGCTCTTTGCAGACGAGCAGCATTGTCGGTCGGAAGGCATCGCACTGCTGGCGCCGGACCGGCCGGCGTTGACCTATTGCGGGTTGCGGCAACAGATGGCCGAGGTGTCAGCGCGTCTGAACGCGTTGGGCATCGGTCGTAACGACCGCGTGGCGATCGTGCTGCCCAACGGTGCCGAGATGGCGCTGGCTTTCCTCGCGATCGCCAGCGCCGCGACCAGCGCCCCCCTCAACCCGGCGTACCGCGCCACCGAGTTCGACTTTTACCTGGGCGATCTGGATGCGAAAGCCCTGGTGGTGCTGTCGGGCAGCGACTCGCCCGCCGCGGGCGTTGCACGCGCGCGCGGCATTGCCGTGCTCGAACTCACGCCCTGTATCGATGCGCCCGCAGGCGTTTTCACGCTGAAGGGCGACCCATGCGGGCCAGGCATGCACGATGACGTGGCCCGTCCCGACGATGTAGCGCTGTTGCTGCACACCTCGGGAACGACATCGCGCCCCAAGATGGTGCCGCTCACGCACCGCAACCTGGTCGCGTCGGCAGAGAGCATCCGCCGATCGCTGCGGTTGACGCCCGCTGATCGCTGCCTCAACGTGATGCCGCTTTTCCATATTCATGGGTTGGCGGCCGCTCTGCTGGCTACGCTGGCGGCGGGCGCCAGCGTGGTCTGCACGCCCGGGTTCTACGCGCCGCTGTTCTTTCCCTGGCTGGAGACGTTCCGGCCGACATGGTACAGCGCCGTGCCCACCATGCACCATGCACCAGGCCATCCTGGCGCGTGCACCGGAGCAGGCGGCGACGATCGCGCACGCAAGCCTGCGCTTTATCCGTTCCTGCTCTGCCGCGCTGCCGCCCCGCGTGATGGCCGATCTGGAGTCTGCGTTCGGCGCTTCCGTCATCGAGGCCTATGGCATGACGGAGGCCGCACACCAGATGGCCAGCAACCCACTGCCGCCGGGCATCCGCAAGCCCGGGTCGGTAGGTGTGGCGGACAGCGCGCAGGTGGCCATCATGGCGCAGGAAGACGATGCCCTTCTGGCACCGGGCGAGGTCGGCGAAGTCGTCATCCGCGGGCCGAACTTGATGGGTGGCTATGTCAACGCGCCCGAGGCCAACGCGCGGGCCTTTGCGTCCGGCTGGTTCCGCACCGGCGATCAGGGCCGCATGGACCGAGACGGCTATCTGTACCTCGCCGGGCGCATCAAAGAGATCATTAACCGTGGCGGCGAAAAGATCTCGCCGCGCGAGATCGATGAAGTATTGCTCGAGCATCCGGCGGTGGCGCAGGCGGTGGCCTTTGCGATGCCGGATGCCGATCTTGGCGAGGAGGCGGCAGCCGCGGTGGTGCTGAGGACACCCGGCGTGACAGAGCTGGACCTGCGCCGCCATGCTGCCCAGCGACTCGCGCCTTTCAAGGTGCCGCGCCACATCGCCATCGTGGAAGAGATCCCGAAGGGGCCCACGGGCAAGATCCAGCGCCTCGGTCTGGCCGCGCGCTTGGGCCTCGACGCGACTCTGGCGGATGAGGCGCCAGGCGACGCGCCGCACGTGCCACCCAGTACCGACGCCGAGTCGCTGCTGGCCGCGCTGTGGACCCAGGTGCTCAAGCGGACAGAGCTCGGCGTGCACGAGCGCTTTGTGGATCTCGGCGGCGACTCGATCCTGGCGACGCAGCTCGTGGCCCGGCTGCGTCAGACGCTCGGCATCGAGCTGACCCTGGTCGACTTTTTCGAGGCGCCGACCATCGCGCAGCAGGCGCTGCTGATCGAACGCCTGCTGCTGGACGAGATTGAGGCGCTGTCGGACGACGATGCGGCGCGACAGGCGTTCGCTGAGGGTGCGGAGGCGTGATGGACGAACGGCGTGACCTCCAGGCCCGGCGCGAGCAGCTCTCCGCAGCAAAGCGCGCGCTGTTGCGTGCGCCGTTTGCGCTCGAGTCGGACGGCCTGCTGCGCGTGCATCTCCTCCAACTCGGAGCCCGTGATCATCTGCTGTGCACGATCACGCACCACATCGTTTTCGATGGCTGGTCCGAGGCGCTCTTCGTTGCCGAGTTGTGCACGCTGTACGCGGCCCTTTCTGCGGGCAGCCAGGCCGATCTGCCCGACCTGCCCATCCAGTACGTCGACTATGCCCGGTGGCAGCGCGCGAAACTGACCAGCGACAGGCTGCAGGCGCAACTGGCCTATTGGAAGGCGCGGCTCTCGGGAGACCTGCCCCCGGATGTGCTGCTCACCGACCGTCCTCGGCCGGCGTTGCCTTCCGCCCGCGGCGCGACAGAGTCGCTTGTGTTGCCATCCGAACTGCTCGAACAGGCGACGGACCTGGGCCGGCGGGAGGGCGCGACGCTTTTCATGGTGCTGCTGGCCGCATTGCAAGCGTTGTTGCAGCGTTACTCCGGCCAGGTCGATCTTGTGGTTGGCACGATGGTCGTGGGACGGGATCATCCCGCGACCGAGCATCTGCTGGGCGCCTTTGCCAACACCGTGGTGCTGCGCACCGATCTGTCGGGTGACCCGACCTTTCGCGACGTACTGAGTCGGGTCCGGCGCACCAGTCTGGAGGCCTACGCGCACCAGGAACTGCCCCATGATCTTGTGGTGCGAGAGCTCAGCCCGACGCGGGATCTCAGCCGCAACCCCTTCTTCCAGGTGGCGTTCGGCCTCGAGGATTTCGGCGGGCAGTCGCGGTCGGCCGGCGGCTTGATCATCAGCCCGCACCGCGTCGAGCCTGACGTGGCGCTGTACGACCTGTCGGTCGAGTTCACACGGTCCGGCGATGCGCTGCAGTGTGCCTTTACCTACAGCGTAGACCTGTTCGACGGCGGCACCATTCGGCAGTTGGCGGCCCATTACCTGGCACTGCTGAAGGGTGCCCTGGCCGATCCCGGCAGACGGCTGTCGGAGCTGCCGCTGCTGACGGATGCTGAGCGACAAAGGATCCTTGTGGACTGGAACGCCACGCCCGCGCTGGCGTGTAAGGCGCGCTGCATTCATCAGCACTTTGAGGAACAGGTGGACCGCGCTCCGGATGCGGTGGCGGTGCGCTGGCGCGATCAGTCGCTGACCTACGGCGACCTGGACCAGCAAGCTAACCGACTGGCGCGCTATCTGCGCGCGCTGCGGGTGGGGGCCGACCAGCCAGTGTTTGGTTTGCAGGCCAAGGGGATGGGGGGCAGCGAGGCCCCGCTGCGCTCGATTGAGGCGATGGCGGCCCACTATGTCGCGCTGATGCGCGATGCCTGGCCGCAGGGGCCGTACCTGGTGGCGGGTCAGTGCAACGGGGGACTGGTGGCGTTCGAGATGGCGCGTCAACTGCGCGAGATGGGCCAAGCACCGCGCCTCGTGGCATTGCTCGACAGCCAGGCCCACAATGTCCCGCGCAACATACGCGGGCTGCCCCCGACACAGATCCTGCGACGCGTCTGGCGGCGCGGGCGGCGGCGTGTGCGGCGGCGCATCGCGAGGTGGATTGGCAGCCTGTGGGGGCGCCCCCAGCGAGATGGGTCTGGCCGCGGCAGGGAGATGGCGGGCGTCGGCCTTGAAGACACGGCGGGCAGGCCAGCG
>DIVQ01000207.1:0-233 GCA_002423325.1 Anaerolineales bacterium UBA6128
AGGGCTACAACCGCTGGACATGGGTGGCGCTGGGCCTGATCGCGCTGACCCTGATCGTCGCGGCGCTGCGGATCACGCCGCACGCAGGCGGTCTCGACATTGGCCTGACGGGCAAGATGTTCGGAGTCATCATCCTGATTGCCGGGCTCTGGCTGGTGGCGCGCAAGTACCTGGACGAGTTCGAAGTGCAAGAGTTCCTCTGGGAGACCTGGCGTTTTGTCAAGCAGATTTTC
>DIVQ01000207.1:291-8385 GCA_002423325.1 Anaerolineales bacterium UBA6128
TGTTCATGTACTTTCCCACCCTGGTCGAGGTGCCTATCGCTCAGTTGTTCCTCAGTCTGGGGATGCACCGCGGGCCGCTGCTGGCCTATCTCATGTCTGACCCTGAGCTGAGCCTGCAAAGCATCATCATCACGGCCAGCATCATCGGCCGGCTCAAGGCGTGGGTGTATGTGGGCTGGGTGGCGCTTTTCAGCACCCTGGCCGGCTTGCTGTACGGCGCGTGGGTGAACGGCGCCAGCCTGTGGCTGCTTGTGCTTCTGTTGGTCGGTGGGATGGCGGTGTTGGCGGGCGCGTTGGCCCTGTTCGGTCAGCGTCGCGCCAGCGCTGAGGTCTAGGGCGCGTTACCAGTCGTGCGATGTTTTCGAGACATATCGGGGAGGACGACTACAATGGAGATCAAGATTCTGGGCACTGGGTGCCCCAAGTGTAAGCGGCTCGAGCAGATCGCGCGCGAGGCGGTCGAGGAGGTCGGCATCGAGGCGACGTTCACCAAAGTGACGGATATGCCGGGCATCATGGCNNCCCGATCCTGAGCACGCCGGGCCTGGTCATCAACGAGGAGCTCAAGTCCTCGGGTCGGCTGCCGCGTAAGGAAGAAGTGGTCGCCTGGATCAGGGAGGCCGAGTAGCCGGGCAGCCTCGGGGCCGGAAGGAGGACGCAATGATTACGATCACGATCATCGGCACAACGCCACCCTGCAGCAAGTGCAAGCGGGCCGAGCAGGAGGCGCGCAAGGCCGCCGCGCGCTTTCCCGGGCAGGTGGAGGTGATCAAGCTGGACGCCTTTGCCCCCGAGGCGGAGGCCTATGGGATGATTGTCACGCCCACGGTCGTATTGAACGATGAGGTGGTCGGTTCGGGCCGGGTTGTTCCGGCGGAGCAACTGGCCTCGCGCATGCGCGAGGCGCTGGGAGGCTGACATGGTGCATCTCGAGGTTTTCAGCGGCGATCCGCCCTGCGCGGGTTGCGTGGCTATTGTCGCGCTGGCTGAGCGCATCGCCGCGCGCTACGCGGCCGACGAACTGACACTCACGCTATACTCGGGCGAGAGCGCGATGGCCAAATTCGACGAGTACGGGCTCGCCTGTGTGCCGGCGGCGGTGGTCAACGGCAGCATTCGCATCGAGGGGATGTGCCCGACCGAGGCGACCCTCAACAATGCATTGCGGGAGGGCGGGCTATGTCTGAAGTAACCGTCGAGGCGTTTCTCTCGGTGCCGGCCTGTTCCGGCGGCGTGGCGGTGAAGCGACTGCTCAAGCGCGCGCAGGACGAGTTTGGCGATCGGATCGAGGTCATCACCCATGTGGGGCGCAACCCGCGTTGGGACGAGATGAACATCGGCAACGCGCCCGGTCTGGTGGTGGGCGAGCTGGTCAAGTTCGTGGGGGTGGCGCCCGACTATGAGTGCCTGGTGGGGGCGCTGCGCGAGGCCGGGTTGGCGTAGGCATCTCTCGGCGTGCTATCGATCGTGAACAGCGGCGGGCCGAATCCATAGCTGCGGGTGTGCCGTCTATATGGGATCGGCCACACCTCATACAGAAGGGTGTTCAACATGCTCCAACGGCGTCATGGAAGCGGGTCGCACCGCATCATCCCGAATCTGGCACTGGCGGTGCTGCTCGTAACAGTGCTGGCGGGTTGCGCCGTGCCCGTGGCGACCCCGGACGTGCCACAGCCGACAGCGATGACTGCACTCTCCACGGCGCCCGCGACGCTGCCGGCGCCGCAGCCGCCCACGTTAACGCCGACGGCGCCCGCTCCTACGGCCGAGCCGACGGCGACGATGGCCAACCCTGCGTCTGACGGTTCCGACGGTCTGAGGTTGACCATTCTGCACACGAACGATGTCTCGGGCTGGGTCGATCCGTGCGGTTGAGGCATCCCCCGAGGGGGGCTGGCCCGGCGGGCCAGCGCGATTCGCAAGTATGCGGACCTGGCTCAGGGCACGCTGCTGATTCTTGATGCCGGCAGTGCGCTGAGTGGGCAGTACGAGACGCGCATGTCTGAGGGGCAGTATATGGTCGAGGCTATGGAGGCGATGCGCTATGATGCCATGGGCATCGGGTACTTTGACACCATGGTCGGGCAGGAGGCTCTGCTGCAACGAGCCGGCGAAGCGGATTTTGCGATGGTGTGCGCCAATCTGGTGTCTGCTGACACTCAGCAGCCCCATTTCGAACCCTACACGATTCTCGAACGCGACGGGGTCACGTTTGGCATCCTCGGGTTGACCAATGCGTATACGGCAATGGGGCCGGGTTTTGCCGAAACCGCGGTTGTGACCGATGCCAGCGAGGCTGCGCGTCGCTATGTGGCCGAGCTGCAGCCGCAGGTCGACGTGATCATTGTGCTGTCATTGCTGGGTCTGGAGTCGGATATGGCGTTGGCGGCCGCTGTGCCTGGCATCAGCGTGATCGTGGGGGGCAACAGTGGCCGGCTGATGCAGGCGCCTACCCGCGTGGAAAACACACTGATCGTGCAGCAGGGGTATAATGGTGAGTACATGGGCATTCTGCGGGTGACGCTTGACGCAGCCGGTGTTCCCAGCAACTATGCCGAGATCCTGATCGCACTCGGGCCGGACTATGCCGACGATCCGGAGATGGTGGCGCTGATGGAAGAATGGGATCGTGTCATACCGACGCCGACGCCGTCGGCGGGCAGCGATGACGACTGCTGAGCGCTACCGGTTGTGCACAAGCGACCTGCTGAGCCTACTGTGTGGCGACGAAAGGAACGCGAGTGGACCAGAATGACCCGAATACGGAGCGTGCCGCCCGCCGCCCGAGGTTGGTTCCTGCCCTGCTGGCCGGCTTCCTTACGCTGATTCTGCTGCTCTTGGGGCACGCAACAGGACTCATATCGGCCGGGTTTTCCGACAGTGCAGAGTGCGTCTTCTGCCCCGCACCGGCAGCGCCGGCGGCAAGCGACGCAGTGGTACACATGTACTACTTCTTCGATCCGAACTGCGGCGTCTGCGAGATCGTGCACCAAGAGGTACTCGATCCCCTGGTGGCCGAGTACGGCGAACGCCTGGTGGTGGAGGAGCGCAATATCGCCGACCGCGCCAACTATACCCTGATGTTGAGCCTGGAGGCGCAGCTGCAGGCCGAGTTCTGCTCGATCCCGGAGGTCATCATCGGGCAGGATGTGCTGGCTGGCGACGTGCAGATTCGCGACCACTTGCGTGAGCGCATCGAGTACTACGAGGCCCAGGGGGGCGTTGCATTACCGACTGTGGGGGCTCCCGCTGCGGTGGCTACCGCCAGCGCCGACCCCGAGTGTGACGAGTGCGGCGACATCCACGCGGCCGCGCGCACCGCGGTGGCCGCCAATGCAACGCCCGGCGCGAACGGCGCCTCGACCATTCACATGATCTACTTTTACCAGCCGGGCTGCGACGTGTGTGAGCGTGCGGACCACGACCTGGCCTACATTGTGGAAAAGTACCCGCAGTTGCGCATCGCGCGCTACGATGTCAAAGCTGAGGCCGGACTGAACGAGTATATGGGAGCCAAGGTTGGGGTCCCCGAAGACCAGCGCCTGATCGCGCCCGCGCTGTTCGTGGGCCAGAGCTACCTGCTGGGCGAGCAAGTGCGAGCCGGCGCTATCGAGAGCCTGATCGCACCCTACCTGAAGGGCGGGGCGGAGGCGTGGTGGCTTGGTTGGGAGGCCGAGGCCGGCGAGGTCGAGGGCGCCATCGCCGAGCGCTTCAGCTCGTTCGGACTGCTGACGGTGATCGGGGCCGGGCTTCTGGACGGTGTGAACCCCTGCGCCTTTGCCGGCATGATATTCCTCATCTCTTATCTCGCCGTGCGCAAACGCACGGGCAGGCAGTTGCTGGCCACCGGCGTCATGTACACCCTGGGAGTGTTCCTGACCTACCTGGGCGTGGGATTCGGGTTCCTTAAGGCGGTGGCTGCGCTGCCCTTCCTGAGCACGATCGGCAAGTGGGTCTATGGGGCCACGGCCGTGCTGTGCATCGCGCTGGCCTGGGGCAGCATCGCTGACTATCGCAAGGCCAAGGCGGGGCGCTTGGCCGATATGAGTCTCAAGTTGCCCGAACGCATGCGCGGCTGGACGCGTAAGCTGATTCGCGAGGGTACGGGCGCCAGGATGTTCGTGCTGAGCTCGTTCGCGCTGGGCGTGGGCGTGTCGCTGGTGGAGTTGGCCTGCACCGGCCAGGTCTACCTGCCGACGATCATCTATGTGCTGGGCATCCCAGCATTGCGCGCGCAAGCCACACTGGCGCTGCTGCTCTACAACGTGATGTTCATCCTGCCGCTGATCGGCATCTTTATGCTGGTCTACTATGGCACCACGTCACAGCAATTGATCGACTGGATGACCCAGCGCACCGCCGCGGTCAAGCTGGGCACCGCCGTGCTGTTTATGCTGTTGGCCGGCTGGCTGATCTACGGCATCTTTTGGGCCTAGACCGACGAATCAGCCACAACGGCTGTCGAATCCCGGTCTGCGCTCGCCCGATTCCAGGAGCGCAAGAGGAGCCTTACGTATGCGCCATCGTCTGGTTCGTGTGATGCTTGTGCTGGGCATGCTGAGCGCGCTGCTCACGGGCTGCTCGCCCACGCCCGGCAAGGCCCCGGCAGCTGATGGCACGCCCACCGTGGTCTATAGCTTTCCGCTGCCGCCCTCGCCGGCGCCTAGCGCTACGCAGGCCCCGCGCCCGGACCTGGCCTCCGGCTCGCGCAGCGCCTGGGCGTTCACGATCCTGCACACCAACGACAGCCGGGGCTACCTGGATCCGTGTGGTTGAGGTGTTCCGAAAGGCGGCGTAGCCCGGCGGGCTACCCTCATCTCGGACGTGCGCGACCGCATCAGTACTCCGGTGCTGCTGTTGGATGCCGGCGACACCTTGCTGGGCCAGCGCGTGGCCGACGCCACCCAGGGCGGCGCGATCATCGAGGCCATGAACCTGATGCAGTATGATGCGATGGTGGTGGGCCAGACCGACTTTATCAAGGGCTCCGAGGTGGTGCTCGAACGCGCGAGCGAGGCCGATTTTGCCGTGCTGAGCTGCAACGTGGTCGACGCGACGAGCGGGGAGCCCATCCTGCAGCCCTATGTCGTTCTGGAGCGGGGCGGCATCCGCTTTGGCATCATCGGCGTGAGCGAGCCCGAGGTCAAGCAGGTGCCGTTCGCCGGCGTGGCCGGCATCGAGGTGCACGATCCGATGGCCTCGGTGCTGCGCTACCTGCCGGAAGTGGAAGCGCAGAGCGACGTGGTGATCCTGCTGTCGCATCTCGGCCTGCCGCAGGATCGCGTCCTGGCAGGGGCTCTGCCGGGCGTGGACGTCATCATCGGGGGGCGCAGCCGCGAGGTGATGCAGACGCACGTCCAAGTGGGCCGCGCGCTGATCGCGCAGATGGGCTATGACGGCGAGTGGCTGGGGCAGCTCGACGTGCGGATCACGGCGACGGATTCGACCGGGCTGCTGACCCGCCTGGACATGGGACCCGAGATCGCCGACGACCCGGAGTTGGCGTCCCTGGTGGAGGGCTACAATCAGCGCTTCCCAGCGCCGACGCCGACGCCGTAGTGGCCAACGCTCGAGGCGCTGCGCGCAATCTAGAGTTGTCTGGGGGACGGACGATGGCGGAAGCGAGTTACAGTCAAATCATGATCGGGCGCGCGATGACGGGCGTCATTGGGCTGCAAGAGATCATCGCGGCGCTTCACCAGGACGGCATGACTCCCGACGACCCTGCGCTGGGAGTGCAGCTCTTGAGCGAGTTCTCCAAACGCAACTATGTGCCGCCGACTGCCCGGGCCGCCTATGAAGAGGCGCTGCGACGCGAGTACCGGCGCTATGTCGAGGCGCAACGCACCGGCCAGACGGGGCGTCTGTGGCGCGATGCGCGCAAGGAGCATAGGCCCTGGTTCCCGACGCTGTTCGAGCCCAAGTGCGACGGCTGCGGCAAGTGTTTGGACGTCTGTCCAAACGGCGTGCTGGGCTGGAACGCCGATGAGACCAAGGTGCTTGTGCTGGAGCCGTACGAATGCGCCCCGGCGTGCCAGCGTTGCGCGCAGGCCTGCCCGCTGGGCGCCATCGTGATGCCCCCGATGGCAGTGCTGCATGTTCGCACTGACAGCCCGGAGCGGCCCAGCACGAGCGACTGCGCCACCTGTGGCAGTAAGGATTGCGTAGCGCGCAAGGCCTGAGGAGCGAATATGGCCATCGACATGGCACGCATCCTGGCTGAACTGACGCACGACAGTCTGCGGCACACGATCGACCGGCTGGCTGCCGACCTGCCCGCCGAGCAGCGCAACAGCGTGATGCTGAACGCCATCTGGGATGCGCTGGTGGGTGAAGAACTGGAGCCCGGAGCCCGCGGCTGGGGCGACTATCTCGCTTTTAAACGGGCTGTGGTGCAGTTGGTTGGCGAGATGGCGGGCATGCGCTTTGTCGAAGCCGACTCTTGATGAGGCGGCGATTTCGTCTTCCTGGAGGGAAGACAGTGATCGCGCCGTCAGGTTGCTTTGCAGCACGAACGCCCGACTGATTCCCCGGCGGTCCGGTCTGTCTCACTACGGCGGCTCTGACGTGCGCCGGGCCTGAGCGATGCCCCGCCCGGCGTTCGACGGGCTCTCTCCCCGGTTGCGTTGTGAGCAAGCCCTTGTGCGCTATTGGCATTGTCACGCCTGGCGCATCCGACAACCTTCTTCCTCCCATCGCGTTGCACTTGACATCAACATGTTGTTACAGTAAGCTTTCAATAGCAGTGTTATAGCTACAATACCCAGCGTAGAGGCGACCGATACAGCGTGATCGAATCCAGACTGAACGAGTTGGTGGCTCAGTTTCGCTCGCATGGCGGCCGAATGACGCCGCAGCGCATGGCCATCCTCAAAGCGCTCTTGTCTGAAGAACATCCGACGGTGCAGCAGATCTATGGCATCGTCAGGCGCGAGTTCCCGATGACCAGCCTGGTCACCGTATACCGTACCATCGCAGTCTTGCGTGACGCAGGCCAGGTTCTTGAGGTGGGCTCGATCGAGCCGCTGCCGCACTATGACTGCTTGCGGCCGGCCTGCCATCCGCATCTGATTTGTACGGCGTGCGGCCGTGTGGTCGATTCGCCCGATCTGAATCTGGGTCCGTTGACTGAGGTTGCTTTGCGTGAAATGCGCGACTGGGTGTTGAGCCAGCGAGTGCTCTTCTTTGGCCTCTGCCCGGCCTGCCAAGCCGAACGAACGAGCGCGGAGCTTAGGGGAGGTGAGGGGCCGAAAAACGAGCAGGGCGCAGCGGGTCGCGCGTGCGAGCCGTCTGCAGAGTCGAGCGCTGCTGACTGACAGCGTCTCGCGCTCACGGCTGATGTCTGAGCGCTCAGGCGATGCGGGGGGGCGCGTGAATGCAGACAGGATCGCGCGGAGTGTGATTGTTGGCCGTAGAGTCATCCCAAACCTGAAAGGAGAACGACGATGAGTGAGGACAAATGCCCAGTGACGGGCAGGTCGGCCAAACCCACCGCCGGCAGCGGTACCTCGAACCGCGATTGGTGGCCAAACCAGCTGGACCTCAGAGTGCTGCACCAGCACTCGGCGCTGAGCAACCCGATGGGCGAAGCGTTCGACTATGCGGAAGAGTTCAAAAGCCTCGACTTGGCGGCGGTCAAGAAGGACCTGTATGCGTTGATGACCGACTCGCAGGACTGGTGGCCGGCCGACTATGGTCATTATGGCGGGCTGTTTGTGCGCATGGCGTGGCACAGCGCGGGCACCTATCGCATGGGCGATGGCCGCGGGGGTGCGGGGTCCGGCTCGCAGCGTCTTGCGCCGCTGAACAGCTGGCCCGACAACGTCAACCNNACCTGATGATCCTGGCGGGCAACTGCGCGCTCGAATCCATGGGCGTCAAGACTTTTGGCTTTGCCGGCGGGCGCGTAGACGTCTGGGAGCCGGAGCAGGACATCAACTGGGGCACCGAAACCGAGTGGCTCGGCGACAACCGCTACAAGGGTGACCGAGAGCTCGATAATCCTCTTGCGGCCGTACAGATGGGCCTGATCTATGTGAACCCCGAAGGCCCGAACGGCAACCCGGATCCGGTTGCGTCGGGGAGGGACGTTCG
>DIVQ01000238.1 GCA_002423325.1 Anaerolineales bacterium UBA6128
GGCGACGAGTCGCATGCCTGGGTCCGACCGCAGCGGGCTGCGGGGCAGAGCGGGGTCCTCGACACGCAGCACAGTTAGCCCATAGCCGCCTTGCTCCGCCATTACATCAGGCGCACCCAGAGCCGGAGCAACGCGCGGTGGCCACGCGGCAGCCGGGTAGCCTGCGTAGGGCACGTCCAGCCCGCTTTCTGACACGACCTCCGTCGAGAATGCGTAGCAGAGCCGTACAGCCAGTGCTCCATCGGGCAGGTTGAAGGTCACCCACCCCCGTACTCGCTCGCCCGGCTCCAGCGGCACCAGTGGCAGTGCGCTGCCGCGCCCACCGATCAGTCCGCGATAAAGGTTGCCCTGCACGTCGACCAGTGCTGCATCGGGCGGGTTAACACGCCGCATGGCACCAGATTCGTTTCCCAGCGCCAGCTCCACTGCCATAAGCCTGCGTCCTGGCTCTGCTGCGACCAGGGCGTCGACGGCAGCGGGGTCCTCCACCGTCAGCACCTGTAACAAGTAGCCGCTCGCGACGACTAGGTCGCCACGGTACGGCAGCGCGCGCGTGGGCCAGGGCGTCGGTGTGGATGTGGGCGGCACGGGCGTGGTGCTCACCGTGGGGGCAGGGGTCGATGTCCGCGTGGGGGGCGCCGTTGCGGTGGCCGTCGATGTTGACACAGCTGCCGAGGGGAATGGGGTAGATGTCGGCGGACTGGCGCAGGAGGCAAGGCCCGTGCAGCACAAAAGCCGCAGCGCGACGATGACCGTTCGCGCGGGTCGTTCTTGCACTTTGGTTTCGCCTCTATTCGTACTTGAAGCGCCAGACGCCGACGGCAAAGAACACCAGCGCAAAGCCCAGCAGCACGCCGGCCTCGGGCAGCACGTCCATCCAACCCTTGCCGCGCAGCACCAGGTCGAGCAGACCCTGCATCGCCCAGGTAGTGGGGAAGATGCGGCCGAGGGTCTGCACCACGCGCGGGAACAGCTCGGCGGGGTACCAGCAGCCGCCCAGCAGAGCCATCACCTGTCCGAGCATGATGGCCAGACCACTGGCCTGGCTCTCGGTCTTGACGATAGCCCCCATAGCCGTGCCAAGTGCTGCCGCAGCAAGCACTGATGAGACCAGCATCACTGCCAGTCCGAGCGGATCGCGGCCCCAGTTGAGCTTCATCACCACGATACCAAAGACCGCCAGGATGCCCATTTGCAGCAGGGCCAACACGACAAAGCCAGTGAGCGTGCCGAGCAGGTAGGTGGCGCGCGGGGTCGGGCTTACCAGCAGGCGGCGCAGCGTTCCTTTCTGACGCTCGTAGGCGAACGAGCCAGCGATGCCCAGCAGCGGGATGAAGGTCCAGGTGATCAGCTGGCCTGCGGAAGAGTTGGAGGCAGGGTCGTACTCCACCGGATCGCGTGTGGTCGCCTGCTCCACATGAAGCCGCTGTGGGGCCTGCGCCAGCTCGCTTTGCGCCGCATCAAGCGCGGCTTGCAGGTAGGACTGGCGCTCGGCGACGCTGGCAAAGGGACGGATGCGCTCAGCTTCGGCCACCGAGCTGCGCGCGATGTCCACGGCGCCGCTGATGCGCCCCAGTGTGGCTTGCACTGTCTGTGCCGCGACCATGGCGTTGAGATTGTTGGGCTGCTGGCGCAGCTCAAGCTGCAGCGTACCTTCTTGCAAGTGTTCCACGTTGAACTCTGCCGGAATCAGCAATGCGCTGGAAGCCTGGCGGTTGTCCATCAGCTCCTCGGCCTTCTCCAGCGTAAACAGCTCCGGGCGTACCGACGCCGACTGTCCCAGCGCCGCGATGAGCTGCGCCGAGAGCGGCGACTTGGCCTGGTCCACGGTGACCAGGCGGATGCGCGAGTCGGTGGTGGCGCCGGTGCCGCCGGCCAGGACCACGGTGAAGACAATCGGCAGGATCAAGAAGAATAGCCACTCCATGGCGCTGGAGAAGCGCAGGATGGTGTCTTTCCAAGCGATGGCCAGGATCTTTTTCATCTCATCGCCTCCCTCAGCGCTTCATCAAGCCGCGACGGTTGAGGATGACCACCGCCACAGTGAACAACAATGCGCCCATCGCCAGCAGGGCGATCAGATTGACGCGGACGGCCCCCAGGTCGCCACCGTTGGCCAGCGTCGCGAAACCATTCACTCCCCCATTGTTGGGTGTGATCTTGGCCAGCGTGCGGAACCAGCCTGGCATAAAGTCGAGGCTAATGAACGAGCCGCCGAGAATGCCAAAGGTGAGCATCACGGCAGAGCCCAGCGCGCTGACCTGCCCAGGCGAAGACGTCACTGCCGTCAGCAGCATGCCCCAACCGGAAGCTGCCCAAACGGCGGCCACGACCAGCAGGAGCACCGCAAGCGGGCTGCCCCATTGGAGTTGGAAGAGCAGCGCCGTGCTTCCGACCACAATGAGCATCTGTGCAAGGCCAGACAAGAAGATGCCCAACGCCTTGCCGCCCAGCACCTGAACCGTGGACGTGGGCGTCACCAGCAGGCGGGGCAATGTGCCCTGCGCTCGCTCAGTCAACAGCGCGCGCCCGCCGGCGGTCACCGCGTACATCAGAAACAGCAGCGCCATACCGGGTGCCATGTACGCCAGGATGTCGAACTTGACCGCCCCGCCGTTGCTGGCTACCGAGCGCAGCTCGATGGACGAGCTGGACCGGGCAGTTGTCGCCTGGCTGGCACCCACTTGAGCGGCGAGACTCGAGGCATCCTGCGCTTGAATGAGGCCCTCTCGGAGCAGCTGACTGACGATCACCTGGGCGCCCACGCGGCCCACCTCTATCTGGTGCACGAACCCTTCCACCAAGGCCTTCACCACTCCAGCGCTCGTCGGCCGGGTGGGGTTCGTGAACAGGGATATGCTGACCGCCGGGCCAGTCGGAGCACTGGTTTGCGGGATGATGCTGTCGCTGAAACCGGCCGGGATGACAATCGCCGCGGCGACCGTGTCATCGTCCACCTGCTGGCGCGCGCCGGCTGCATCCGTCGCTACCCTGGTGTCGAGCAGGTCGGCGAGATCGGCTGATTGTAGTACCTCGACCAGCGCGTTGCCCAAGGTGCCACTGTCCTGGTTGACCACGACTACGGGGATGTCGCTGACGGCCGAGCTGCTGCTGCCGGTGAAGCGGCCGGTGACCAGCCCCATGCCGAAGGTCATGGCCAGCGGTGCAGCAAGCATCAGGATTAGCGCTGCCTTGTCACGAAAGATGAGCAGAACGTCCTTCCATCCAATGAGCAAGGTTTTCTTCATGGTGTCGTCCCTCAGTCTCGCAGCGCGCGGCCGGTCAGGTGCAGGAACACCGCTTCCAGGTTGGGTTCCTGGATGTTGACCGACACGATCTTGACCCCAGCCTCGTTGGCCGCCGTAACCGCCGGAGCCAGGATATCTTCTGCTTCCGGGGCAATGACCGTCACAACGCCGTCGGTGACCTGCGCCTGCAGCACAGTGGGCACGCTGCGCAGCGCAACGGCCAACTGCTCGCCGTCGTGGCCCTCGGCAAGGTGCAGGATCAGCGCATCGTTCTCGCCGACCTGTCGGGTGAGCTCGGCCCGCGTCCCCAGGGCAATCAGCTCGCCGTGGTCCATGATGCCGACACGGCTGGACAGCTCCTGCGCCTCTTCCATGTAGTGGGTGGTGTAGAGCACAGTCATGCCCTGGCGGTTGAGCTCCTTGATCGAGTCTAGGATGGCGCGGCGCGATTGGGGGTCGATGCCTACGGTTGGCTCGTCCATGAATAGCAGCTGTGGTCGGTGCAACAGCCCGACGCCGATGTTCACACGCCGCTTCATGCCACCAGAGTAGGTGCTGACGCGCTGCTTGGCCTTGTCCTCCAGGCCGATCTGCTCCAAGATCTCCTGGACGCGTGCCCTGAGCTGCTTTCCGCCCAGGCCGTACATCTGGCCCCAGAAGGTGAGATTCTCTCGCGCGCTGAGCTCATCGTAGATGGCCAGATCCTGCGGCACGACGCCGATCATGCGGCGAACGGCCATGGGCTCGGTCTTGACCGAGTGCCCGCCAATGGTCGCATCACCGGCCGTGGGAGTGAGGAGTGTGGAGAGCACGGAGATGGTGGTGGTCTTTCCGGCGCCGTTTGGCCCCAACAGGCTGAACACCTCGCCCTCCTGGATGTCAAAGGAGAGGCCTTTGACCGCAGCAAAGTCGCCATAGTGCTTCACGAGATCCTGAACCTCAAGAATGGCCGCCATTGTGACCTCCTCTTCAGGTATGCGGGACAATGCAAAGCGCAGCAGCGGTTAGGAATGACGGTAAGTATAGCAAAGTGTCCAAGGGGTAACAAACGATGCGTGCGTCCAGGTGAGTGCGTCTACTGGCTACTTCGCCCATTCGCCTCTTCTCGAACTGAACGCAACGCAAGGAATGTCGACCTCCTGCACGTCAGTCCCGCACTCTCTTCTGCTCGTACATCTTGATGCTTTCTTGACTCTTTTGCCACCCCTCTAAGCGCTCTCTTGACCTGCTCGCGCGTACGATATCTGTGCTGGCCGCGCGCCTTGACGTGCGGTCATGCTTTGTCTGTCTAGGCAGCTAGCAAGGAGCGATTGCAGTGAACGGATATCTTGTTCATCAGAGTTTTGCTGTAACTGTTGTCATGGGCCTGATGGCCCTGGCCATGTTGGTGTGGAGCACCAACGTGGCTGTAAGAAAGCTTATCGGCCTGGCCGACTACTTTCATCTCTCAACAACCTTCATGGGGGTGACAGTTGTCTCAGTGGCAACCAGCATCCCCGAGATCAC
>DIVQ01000212.1 GCA_002423325.1 Anaerolineales bacterium UBA6128
TGCGTCAAAGCAACCAGAACGCAGCCCACCAGCCAGATGAAACCAGCTGTTATATTGAGTATGATGTGCTTGGCGCGACGCGGTGAGTCTGCGGGCCTGAGGGCAGCGGTCAGGCAGAAGGGCAGCAGCACTACCAGCGCACCAGACAGCACGTTGGGGTGAAACGCCTCGGGCAGCTGCCCGACCAGACGGTCACGCAACGCCAGCACGCTTCGCAGGATCGCCCCCAACTGCGGGACGAGCGGTCGCGCCGTGTCCTGGAGACCCCAGAGCCCGACCACGATCAGCCCGCCCGTGAGGACCCACAGACCGGCCCAGACCAAGTTGAGCTGTGCGCCAGTCCGCGGCCAGCGCGCCGCCACGGCGCACGCAATCAGCCCGAGCGCAAACCAGGAGAGCGCCGGCAAGGTCGTGCCGACACTGGGCGTAATCAGCAGACTCACAACGGACATCAATGCCAGCAGCAGCAACGGCACGTCTTGCGCCGAAGGTCGCCTCACCCAGTCCCAGTCGCCGCTCATGCTGCGGGCCTCGTCATAGCCACACGCTGAACGCCGCACCTACGGCCGTGGCGGCCGCGGCGCCAGCCAGGACAGAGGCGGGACAGCGCTGGCCCAGGCGCCGAAAGCAGCCGGCAAGGCCGGTGCCCGCGCAGCGCGCCTCGTAACAGGAAAGGCTGATCACTGCCAGCGCCAGAGCCAGCCCTGCCACCCAGAGCACGTGCCCAGCAACCGCAAGCCCGGATGCTGCCAATACCCCGTCTCCTTCGAGCATCAGGCGGCCGCTGTCGGTCGTTGCTCCGCCGAACGCTCGCGGTAATCGCGCCAGAACCCGACGATCCAGGCCACGACCAGCCCCACCAGCAGGCCAGCCACTCCCGCCAGGCCCAGATTCACCGCCAGGTTGCTGCCGGCGGCCTCCGGCACGCTGGCCGGCACGGCCAGGCGCACGCGAGACCCAATGCTCTCGCCCGAGATCGCTATCTCAGTCTGCCGACGCAGCAGCGCATCATACGATTGCCAGGCCAGATCGCGCAGACTTTCGAGCTCCAGCAGGCGGCGATCGGCCTGTGCAAAGTCTGTGCGCGCGGTGTTCAGCTTTGCCTGGTTGCTGCTGATCAGCGCCCCAAGCGCATCGTCAGCCTGCCCGCCGGCCACCCCAATCGCTGCAGCTGGCGACAGATCCGCGCTGATGCCCAGCAGCAGCACTTGCTCGCCCTGCATCTGGGCCTCAGCCAGCGCGGCAATGTCCTTCGCCAGCGCCGCGCGACGCGCTTCCAGCGTCGACACCAGCGCATCCAGGTCAGCCAACATGCCAGATGCGGTCATCTCGCTGGCGCCCGGCTGGAACGTCAGCGCGATGGCGGGCTGCGACAGCGTCTGGCCCTCCTCGACAAGCGTCGCGCGCGTCGAATAGGCGCTCGCCTTCAGCAGCATCAGCGCGAGCTCATTGCTGTGCGCGGCCGTCTCGCCGCCTTTGCTCACCTGTGCGCGCATGTCGCCGGCATCGCGCAGCAGCGCTTCGACGCCCGCGTGCTCGGCGATCAGGGTGTCGAGCCGGGCCTGCTGTGCCTCACTGAGCGTCGCGATCGCGCCCTCGTAAGCCTGCTGCTGGGAGATCAGCGCGCCGTATTGCGCGGTGCGGTTGACCTGCGTCAGTGCATCCAAAAGGTAGACCGTATCAGAGATCACGCGCTGCAATTCATCACGTCGGTCATTGGCCAGGAACGCCTCAACGTCGGCCTGACGCTGCGTATAGACCTCCGCCGCCGCGTTCGCTTCCTGCTCCACGACGCCGAGCTTGGATGCCTCGAAACCTTCGTACAGCATGTTGATCTGATGGACGTACGCCCGGGCCCACGCGTTGGCAATCATCGCCGCCGTCTGCGCCTCGCGGGTGGTTACGACGATTTCGATCGTGTCGCTGCCCGCGGCCAAGCTGCCTCGCACCATCCGCAGCAGACGTTTGGCATTGCGCAGATCAGCCGGCAGTCGGTCGCCCAGCTCTGCCACCACCTCTTCCGCCACTTCGGGGTTATTGACAAAGACCACGAACGACTGCAGGCGCTCTTTGGCGCTCGCGCTCGCCTTGGCCAGATCGTCTTCAGAAAGAGCGACGATATCGGTTCCCAGAGTCACACGCGTCGTCTCGTGCACCGTGGCCACCAACGCGCGTGCGCTGTAGCTCGTGGGCTGCGTCAGCGTGTACACGGCGGCCCCGATCACGCAGGCCACAACCGCCAACACGATGATGCGCCAGCCACGCAGCAGGGTCTCGATGAAGCGTCCCAGGAGCATGCCCTCGTCCATAGTTCCCCCAGTATTGCGGTTGTCTTCGCATGTCAGCATTCGTCCAGAGTGGCGCCGAGGTTCAAGGCTCACGCAGCCCTCGCGCCCAGCGCCAGCGGCAATCGGTCTATCGGATCGAAACGGCGATCAGGGCGTCCTTGAGCAGCACACCGCGCAGGACCAGAGCGTCCTGCGAACCGGAATCGACGATCCGTGCACCGGTCGTTGTCGGCGAGGCTGCGTTGCCCGCGCCCGTGAGCGTGATCTCCAACGGGATGCGCTGGGTTCCGGCTTGTTTTTGCCACAGCAGTTGGTAGGTGTCGGCCTGCCACACCGGCGCGGGTAACTGGTACTCGAGCACCAGGCGGCGTTCCTCTCCGGGAGCCAGCATCAGATCCACGGCCAGCACCGTCTTGCCCCGCTCAGTGAACACATCCGCGCCCGTGTCCGACCCCTCCGCGCCCAGCAATCGGCTGCCTTCAGGCACGTACACGCGCACATAGCCCCAGTAACAGCCCTGCGTCAGCGCTTCGTAGCTGGGTGTGTACTGGCGGAACTTGTCGCATTCCTGCACCGCAACGCTGCTGGTGTTCAGGTACCGCAGCGTCAGCGTCGCGCTGCCAGTAGCGAGGTCCACGGCGTAGCCCATGCTCTGTTCCAGACTGGCAGACACCTTATTGTAGCCAACATTGCTGTCGACGACAAGCAGGAAATCGTGCCCGACATCGGGCAGGCCACCGGCCCAACCGTAACGCTCAAAGACCGGCTGCAATGCTGGATCGCGAGCATACAACTGAATGTGGCGCTCTGCCAGACAATCGCTCAGCTCGCCGAACAGGTCGGCCCAACGCACTTTGCCCGCGTTGGCGCTGATCTTGGCCAACGCAGCCTGCGAGACCTCGTCGATAAAGTCCTTGCGATGGGTGAGCCAATAGGCCACGGCCTGCGCCGTGCCGGCCGAGGCCCAGTCGTGGGTGTAGGGCGGCAGGTTGGCGCTATAGCGCTCGCGCGTACCGTCGGCATAGTGCAGCACCACCTGCAGCGTAAACGCCCCCCCTCCGGGATCGACATTCTCGGCAGCAACCTGCGCGGAAAGCAGCAGCTCCGTGCCGGCGCTGGCCTCGATCGCCAGTTCCTGCGCAACGATCTTGTTGACCCCCTGCACGCCGACAAGTCGTAATGAATGTGCGCCGTCCGCGGCACGCTGCGCATCGAGCCCATCCTCGTGTGTCAGCCCCTGTGTGCGCCATCCGCCCATCCCGGAGGCGCTATCGAGCGTCGGCTCGAAGGAGCCATTGACCAGCAGATTGTCGCCCGGCGCATCGGTGCGCTCCAGGCGCACATCGTCGAACCAGGCAGTCCCATGACGATTGTTGAGGATCACTCGCAGATCCAGCGACGTCAGATCGCGCGTGGCCGTCACCACAACCGGAGGAGCTATCAGCGCCTCGGCCGGCAGGCTCCAGCCCTCGCGATAGACCGCCGCGACCTGCCCGGGCTGCACGAGTCGATCGTCGCCCAGTGCCAGCGGGGTGAGCGCCTCAATCAGCCGAGTGGCACCGATCGTGTCCACCGCCAGCACTCCCTGGGCCCGGATGCCCTGATTGAGCGAGTACAGGTCGATCACCGCTTCTGCCGACGTCGGAAAGTGGGGCCACCAGTTGCCATCGCGCGTAGTCCACAGATCGATGCCCATCAGCTCACGCAACGCCTCGGGCGGCTCAGGATGGGCCACGTCCCAGTTCTCCACGTTGTAGCTGTCTGCAAAGGCTCCCAGGCGCGGCACCCCTTCTCTCAGCAGCAGTTCGCCAATGCTGCTGATGAAACCGCCGGTCGCGCGCAACTCATCGCTGTTCTGCGCGAGCAGCAGGTAGATCGCCTCGCCCGCATCGCCACTGCGGCCCGGCGCCAACAACAGCAGGTCGAGCCCCGCTTTGGCCAGCGGCACGACGCGTTGCAGTTGCAGGAGTGGGCGCGCGACGCTCGGCAACAGGCGCCCCGTCTCCAGACTGGCGATCCTATCCAGCGACGCCTGGGCCTGAGCCACCGCGTCACGCAGGACCGGCTCGTGCCGCCTGACGTTCTCGGACAGGACGATGGCCGCCCGCGAGGCCGCCTCCGGGTCAGACAGCGCGGTGTTCAGCGGCTCTCCCACGGTCGTCCAGAGGACCTGTGCACTCGCCACCAGGCCCTCCGCCGCGCGCATCAGGTCGGGGGCCGCCTGCACAGATGGCCCCACGCGTGGCAACCAACCCAGATGCGGCGCCAGCACCAGCGGCAACCCCAGATCGCGGCGCAGAAGGCGCAGATCACGGGAGAGGGCGTCCAGCCCAACACCCACCGTCGGAGGGTCCGCAGCCAGATGCTCGCCGAACGCGTGCACGTCTACGGCCAGCGCGCGCGCGTGGCGCTGCACGTTCCAGCCCCACACGGCAAGGCTCAGAAGCAGCAACGCACAGCACGCCAGGACGATCCAGTTGCGCCGGTTTCTGGAAAGGGGTTTCAGGTTCGTTCCTCTCTGCGAACGACCAAACGCCGAGGCCGGAATGAGGGTACATTGCCAACAGAGTATAGCGGCGGGCGCTCGACTGTCAATCGAACGACCTGTTATCTCGGCAATGATGCCTTGACACGCCCACTGCCTTTGGATATGATGTGGGCATGTGGCATCCGCACCCACAAAAGAAGGTATAGAGCCATGAGTGACAAGTTCCGCTTTGACGAGGAACTCATCCCCGTGCCACCCTCTGCCCTCGACGCTGATCCCGCCACCGCCATGACCAACCTTCTTTACCGTGTGAGCAAGCTCGAGCAGGATCTGGCCGAGGAGCATCAACAGGCCATCGCTGACACGCGCGACCTGCTCGTGCAGATCACAGCGCTCTCCGACGATGTGGCTCGCGTCGTCGAGCGTTGGGGTGTCACCACCAATGCTCGCGAAGCGGCCATCATGCAGAGCGTGGTAGCATTTGGTCGCAAGATCATGGCTGTGCTCGATTACTATGGCGTCAAGGCCGTCGACACTCTCAACAAGCCACTCGACACGCGGACCAGCGAGGTCGTAGGCGCCGAGGTTCGCGAACGGCTCAAGCCCGACACCGTGCTGCGCGAAGTGCAGATCGGCTATACCTGGCGGCACGGCCTGCTGCGCCGCGCGCGCGTGATCGTGAGTCGGGCGAGCACCGAGGAATCCGGCGACCCCGACGGGTATGTGCAAGCCGAGATGCCGGAGCAGCAAGCGGCCGAGTCAGAGACGCCCACGAAAGGTGAGACGACCCCATGACCAGCGAAGAGATGATCACCTGCCCGTACTGCGGAGGAGCTGTTCCTGCGGACCTCACCATCTGCCCCAGTTGTCAGGAGGATCTTGCCGCGCTCATCAAACTGCGCAACACGCATGTGATTCAGTACAACGAGGCGCTGATGCTCGCGCGCAGTGGTGAGTTGGATCAGGCCCAGGCCAGGGCCGAGCTGGCCGTTGAGGCGCGCCCCGAGTTCGCGCCCGCCCACCTCCTCCTGGCTAAGCTGCACGCGCGCCAGGGCCGCTGGGCACAGGCGCAGGCCAGCCTTGAGCGCGCTCAGGAACTCTTGCCTGATGATCCCACCCTGGACGAGATGGCGCAGGCGATCGCTGCCGGCGCTTATGACGATGCGGCCAGGGCCCGGGCAGTGGCCGCCGAAGCACAGGCCAAAGCTGCGAGGGAGCAGGCAGCGGCGGCGAGAACGCAGCCGGAGGACGTGATCGAGGAGCAGGCGCCTGCCCCCAGTCAGCCAACGCCACAGCGCAGCGCGTCCACAGCTCGCGCAGTAGCCGAGCAACAACTCGACATCTACGAGCGCGACGTGACGCGTGCGTTCGGCCTTGGCGCGGCAGCGATGGGCGGCCTGGCGCTCCTCTGGCGACTCTTCTTTGGGCGCAGGCAGGACTGAGCTGGCGCACTCGCTCGACGCCTTTTCGAACCTCCGAGGTATTCTTGCTTGGAGGTTCTTTTTCAGCACACAGACTCACGCACCAAGGGGACGTTCGCCGTTTCACATCAGCCATCACACGTGATCCAGGAGGAGCGCACCGATGATGAACCCTCGAGACTGTGTCAACGCCATGTTGCGCGGCAACAAGCACGACTATGTGCCTCTGCGCGATGGCCCCTGGGGCGACGCGATCAACGCCTGGGTCCTCCAGGGCTACCCCACCCATAAGGTGCACAAGGAGGTGGGCGACAATTACTGGCAGATAACGGGCGAGTGGCTCGAGGTGGAGCGCGAGGGCGAATACGAGGAACCTCTCCCGGCGTACGAGGTCTTTCACTATGACATGGCCGGCGCCGGCGTCGGCATCGACATGATGCCCAAGCGCGGCTACTCTGAACTGCTGCAAGAGACCGAAGACTGGACGATCAAGCGCAACGGCGCAGGCGCAGCCTACAAGTACTGGAAGCGCAAGTCGGGCACGCCTGAACACATCGAGTTCCTGATGAACTCGCGTGAGGTCTGGGAGCGCGACTATCGCCCGTATCTGCTGGAGCTTGACCCCGAACGTATGAACATCGCAAAGGGCCGCGGTAACTTTGCCAAGGTCCGGGGGCAGAGCTACTGGGTCGAGATGGGCAGCATGTTCGTTTGGGAGGGCGCACGCCAGTGCATGGGCGACGTCGTGTTGTACGAGAGCCTGGCGCTGGACCCCGGCTGGATCCACGACTATAACCGCGTCTATACCGACTTTTACAAGACCCACTATGCCTACCTGTTCGAGCAGGTGGGCCTGCCGGACGGTATCTGGCTGTACGAGGATCTGGGCTACAACAAAGGCCTGTTTGCCTCACCCAAAGTTTTGCGCGAACTGATCTTTCCCTATTTCCGCGAGCTGATCGAGTTCTTCCACAGCTACAACCTGCCCGTCATCCTGCATACCTGCGGCAGCACGGCTGAGGCGCTGCCGATGATCGTTGACGTCGGCTTTGACGCACTCAACCCGATGGAACGCAAAGCGGCCGGCAACGACCCCTTCCTGTTTGTCGAGAACTATGGCGACAAGCTGGCCTTTGTCGGCGGGCTGGACGCGCGCGTCTTTGAGAGCAACGACCGCGACATCATCAAGCGCGAGGTGACGGCCTTTATGCAGGGCATGAAGGACCGCGGCGCGCGCTTTGTGTTCTCGTCGGACCACTCGATCTCGTACAACACGCACTATGACAGCTATCTGTACGCGCTCGAGGTCTACCACGAGCTCAAGATGTACTAGATGACCACCCGTGTACTGATCGCGAGACACGGTGAGACGGCCTGGAACCGCGCCAACGTTTTCCGGGGGCAGGGCGACGTGCCGCTGAACGACACGGGACGCGAGCAGGCGCGACTGCTCGGCCGCGCGTTGCCAGACACGCCGATCGATGCGGCCTACAGCAGTCCGCTCATACGGGCTCTGGAGACGGGGCAGCTCGCGCTGCAGGGGCGAGGGATCGCGATCCGCGAGGAACCGGGCCTGACCGACGTCGACTATGGCGCTTGGACGGGGATCGAGGAGCGCGATGTGGCCGAGCGCTGGCCCGACGCCTACGCCGTTTGGCAGACCGCTCCGCATCGCGCCCAGATTCCCGAGGGCGGTACGCTGCCGGCCCTGTTCGAGCGCGCCATGGCCTCATTGGCCACCATCGTCACGCGTCATGCCGGTCAAACCGTAGCGCTCTTCTCGCATCGCGTCGTGACCAAGTGCCTGATGCTCGGCTGCCTGATGCTGGGAGTCGAGCGCTTTGGCTTCATCCGGCAGGATAACTGCTGCCTGAACGAGCTCGAGCACACCCCCGCAGGCTACATCTTGGTGCGCCTCAACGACACCAGCCACCTGCACCAGGCCGGCGTGGCCGTGCTGGCAACCGATTTCTAGGAGGCAAGTGTGACACGGATGATCAACTGGGGCATTCTGGGACCGGGCAGCATCGCCCACCGCTTTGCGACCGACCTGCAGCAGGCGCCCGATGCCACGCTCTTGGCGGTCGGCTCGCGCGATGGTGCCAAGGCCGCCGAGTTCGCCGCCAAGTACGGCGCGCCGCGCGCCTATGGCAGCTACGAAGAGCTCGTTGCCGACGACCAGATCGACATTATCTATGTGGCCACCCCGCACACCTTTCACAAAGCGCACACGCTTCTGTGCCTCGATCACGGCAAGGCGGTGCTGTGCGAAAAGCCGCTGGCCGTCAATGCCACCGACGCGACCGAGATGGTGGCGCGCGCGCGCAGCAAGGATCTCTTTTTGATGGAAGCCATGTGGACGCGCCATCTGCCCATCATGGCCAAGGTGCGCCAGTGGTTGGCCGAAAAGCGCATCGGCGACGTGCGTATCGTCACCGCCGACTTTGGCTTTCGGGCATCCTTGAACCCCGAGGGACGACTCTTCAACCCCGCGCTGGCGGGCGGGGGCCTGCTGGATGTGGGCGTCTACACGATCGCCTTTGCGCAGATGGTATTCGGGCGCGCTCCCACGAGTATCCGGGCCACGGCCGAGATCCTCGAAACGGGCGTCGACGGCCAGACCGCAATGATACTGCAGTACGACCGCGGAGAGTTGGCGCTGCTCTCCTGCGCTGTACGCGTCAGCACGCCGCAGGAGGCGCGCATCTGGGGCACCGAGGGCAGCATCACCATTCCGGACTTTTGGCATGCTACCAACGCCACCTTGCACGTGGCCGGTCAGGAGCCGCTGCAGGTCAGCGCAGCCGCCGGCTACCACTACGAGGCCATCGAGGCTGACTATTGCCTGCGCACGGGCAAGCGCGAAAGCGCGCTGATGACCTGGGAAGAGTCGCTTGCCGTGGCGGGCATGATGGATGCCGTGCGCCAGCAGATCGGACTCGTCTACCCGATTGAGCGCAAGAGATAGGCCAGTCGCGCCGACAGGTCGCAGGCCATTGCGTTGGCTCAAGCCGCTCGTCGGGCAATTGTAGCGTCGTTTCGGTACGAACAGGGAGGCCTAAACATGGCGAAAAGGACTTTGCGCAAGATCGAGCCCGTGCCCTTCACACAGGTCAGCATAGAGGACGACTTCTGGGCGCCCAGGCAAAAGATCAACCGTGATGTGACGCTGAACGTGCAGTATGAGCAGCTCAAGTCTACGGGGCGACTGGACGCCTGGACCTGGAAGGCTGGCGAGCCCAACCAGCCACACATCTTTTGGGACTCTGACGTGGCAAAGTGGATCGAAGCGGGGGCCTACAGCCTGGCCCTGCACCCCGATGGCCAACTGGAAGAGCGCATCGATGCCTACATCGACGCTGCGGCGGCCGCCCAGGAGCCGGACGGCTACCTGAACTCGCACTTTATCCACGTCGAGCCCGAAAAGCGCTGGACCAACCTGCGCGACTGGCACGAACTCTACTGTGCCGGCCACCTCATCGAGGCCGCCGTGGCCTATTACCAGGCAACCGGCAAGCGCAAGCTGCTGGACGTGATGTGCCGCTACGCCGACCTCATCGACCGCACGTTTGGTCCCAACGACGGCCAGATGCGCGGCTACCCCGGACACGAAGAGATCGAGCTCGCGCTGGTCAAGCTGTATCGCGTCACCGAAGAGCCGCGCTATCTCAAACTGGCCCAGTTCTTTGTCGAAGAGCGCGGGCGCCAGCCCCACTACTATGTGATCGAGGCTGAACAGCGCGACGAAAAGACCAAACAGAGCTGGGTGGGCGACTTTTCGTACAACCAGGCAAACGTGCCTGTGCGCGAGCAGACCGAGGTGCGCGGACATGCCGTGCGCGCCGGTTACTTTTACGCGGGGGTCACCGATGTGGGCGCCGAGCTGGGGGATGAATCGCTCGTGCAGGCCTCCAAACGCCTCTGGAACAATCTCACGCAGCGCCGGATGTATATCACCGGTGGCGTGGGCCCCACCCACCAGAACGAGGGCTTTACGATCGACTATGATCTGCCCAACGAGAGCGCCTACGCCGAAACCTGCGCTTCCATCGCGCTGATCTTTTGGGCGCAACGCATGCTGCACGTCGATCCGCGCCGGCGCTACGCCGACGTGCTTGAGCGCGCCCTCTACAACTGCGTGCTCAGCGGCGAGTCGCTCAGCGGCGACGCCTTTTTCTACACCAACCGGCTGGCCGTCTACCCGCCCATGGAGCCCTTCACCCCCGGCGGTGTCGGCGCCCGTCGTTCCGACTGGTTCGGCTGCGCCTGCTGCCCGCCCAACCTTGCACGTCTGCTGGCGTCGCTCGGAGGTTATGTCTACTCCAAGTCTGAGGACGCGTTGTGGGTTCACCTGTATGTGGGCAGCAGCGTCAAGCTGCAGTTGGCGGGCCAGGAGATCAGCCTGCGCCAGGAGACCGACTATCCCTGGAATGGACAGATTCAGCTCAAGCTGTGGCTGAACAAACCCGCCCGTTTCGCCCTGATGCTGCGCATCCCCAGGTGGTGTCCCAAGGCCAGGCTGCTGGTCAACGGCGAAAAGGTCGCTCTCGGCAAGGTGACCAGCAAAGGCTATGCACGCATCGAGCGCAAGTGGCACGACGGCGACAAGATCGAGTTGCTGCTCAGCATGCCCGTGGAACGCATCGAGGCACACCCCAAGGTCAGACAGGATTGCGGACGGGTGGCCCTGCAGCGCGGGCCGCTGGTCTATTGCCTCGAGGAGCCTGACAACGGCCCCGACCTGAACGACATTGCGTTGCCCAGTGGCTCAGCGATCGAGGCCGAGTTCGACCCCGACCTGCTGGGGGGCGTGGTGGCGCTCACAGGCGAGGCCCTGCGCCGAGATGAGGACGCCTTTGGCAAGGCCCTCTACCGACCCGTCGGCACGGATTACAGGATGATCGCCTTTAGAGCGATCCCGTATTATGCCTGGGCCAACCGCGAACTCGGCGAGATGCTGGTCTGGCTGAACGCGATGGTCTAGGCCGCTCGCGATGTTGTACAGAAAGGACGCAGAGGGCACGCCCTCTGCGTCCTTTTCCTGTAAGGAAAGCGACGCGTTTGCGTGCGTCTCAGGCGGCGACCGGCTGCGGCCCTAGAATCCTTCCATCAGGCTGAGATCCACGATACCTTTCGGCAGCGCGCTGATGGCCTGCAGCAGGGCGAGACGACTGGCACGCGCCACTGGATCGTCTGCCATCACCAGCACCTCGGTGAAAAAGCGCGCGATCGTCGGCTTGAGATCGACGAGCGCCTCCATCAACGCGCCCAGCGGGCTGTGCGGCCCGAGCGTCGCGGCCGCCTTTTGATAGGCGTCATAGAGTGCTTCTGCAGCCGGCTCGCCCAACGTGGCGCGGTCGAGCGGCAGGCGCTCTTTCAGATCGCGCGTGATGCGCACGCAACGGGCATAGCTGGCGAGGGTCTCTTCCCAGTCGGCGCGCTGCACCCACGGGCCAAAGGCCGCCAGCGTGCGCCACGCGGCATACGGGTTGGTCCCGCGCTCGGCCAGCACCGCGTCCACCTGGTCATAGGGCAGCCGGGCGAGAGTACTCGTCTGAACGCTGTCCAGCAGGTAGCCGCGATAGCGCTTGACGACATAGTCAAGCACTTCCGCCAGCGTCTCGGTGCCGACGGCCACGGGCAGGATCTCCGCCGCCTGCACCAGCGCGGCCTCGAGGTCCAGGTCGAGCTCCTTGCCCACGAGCAATTGTACCAGACCCAACGCGGCGCGCCGCAGACCCCAGGGATCGGCCGCGCCGGTGGGTCGAATGCCGACCGCGAACAGGCCGACCAGCGAGTCGAGCCGATCCGCCAGACCGACGGCCATCGCGGCGGGCGACGCGGGCAGCTTGTCGCCGGCAGAGCGCGGCCAGTAGTGCTCTTCGATGGCCTGTGCCACGTCTGCGCTCTCGCCGCTATGTTCGGCGTACACCCGCCCCATGACCCCTTGTAGCGAGGTGATCTCGATCACCAACTGCGTGGCCAGGTCGCTCTTGCAGAGCGATGCCACGCGTCGGGCCGTGGCCAGGTCTGCAGCGCTCAATGCCAGCTGCGCCCCGAGCACAGGAACCAGCCGCTCGAGACGGTGCACCTTGTCGAGCACCGATCCGAGGCGCTCCTGGAAGGTCAGCGAGGCCAGTTTGGGCGTAAAGGTGTCCAGCGGCTGGCGCGAATCGGCGTCATAGAAAAAGGCCGCATCTGCATAGCGCGCGCGAAGCACCTCTTCGTTGCCGTGTCGCACGACGTTCGCCTTCAGGTTTGCGCCATTCGCCACCGTGATAAAGGCCGGCAGCATCTTGCCATCGCGCAGCACCGGGAAGTAGCGCTGGTGCTTGCGCATCACGGCCAACAACACCGGCTCGGGCAGCCGCAGATACTCCTGGCGAAAACCGCCACGGATCGCCAGTGGGAACTCGACCAAGTTGGCCACCTCGCGCAGCAGGTCGGGGTCGTCGGATACCTCCCCGCCGATCTCCTCCGCGAGCGCGCTTACCTGCGCGCTGATGCTGCGCTCGCGCGCCTGAACGTCGAGCACGATGCCAGCCTCGTCCATGACGCGCTGATAGTCTGCGCCGCTGGCGACGCTGATCTCGGGCGAGCCGTAGGAGCGATTGCCGCGCGAGATGCGCCCGCTGCGCAGGCCGGCATACTCAAACGGGATCACCTGATCGTCCAGCAGAGACACGAACCAGCGCAGCGGCCGCGAGAACGCCACGCCGCTGGCGTTCCAGCGCATGCTCTTGGGAAAGCTCAGCCCGGCGATCAGTGTCGGCAGCAACTCTGCCAGCACCGTGCTGGGCTCACGGCCCACATCGAGCAGCACCGCCACCACATACTCTTTGTCGTCGAGGGTGCGTCTCTCGAGCGCGCTGACCTCCAACCCCTGGCTGCGCGCAAATCCGAGCGCCGCCTTGGTCGGCTGGCCGTCGGCATCAAAGGCAGCCCGCGCAGGCGGCCCTTTGACGACGCGCTCCTGGTCGACCTGGCGCCCGAGGCCCCGCACCTGCGCCACGGTCCGTCGCGGCGTTCCAGAGATCGCGAGCGACTGGAAAGGCAGGCGCGCCGCCTCCAGGGCAGCCGTCAGCTTGTCGCGCAACTGCGCCTGCAACGCGTCGAGATCGCTCACGGGCAGCTCTTCACTGCCGATCTCCAGCAGCAGGTCCCAAGGTCCGGCGCCCGTCGGCATCGTCGCAGCGGGCAACGGCGCTTCCACGGACGGCGCGGCCAGGGCCACCTTGCCTGTGAGCGGGTAGCCCATTTCCTCGCGCTGCTTGACGTACAGCGCGGCCACTTCGCGCGACAGGTCACGCATGCGCACGAAATAGCGCGCGCGCTCGGTCACGCCGATGGCGCCGCGCGCATCGAGCACGTTGAACAGGTGCGAGCACTTGAGCACATAGTCGTGTGCAGGCAGCACGAGGCCATGCGCCAGCGCCTGCTTGGCTTCGGCCTCACACAGGTCGTGCATTTGGCGCAGGCGATCGACGTCGGCCACCTGGAAGTTGTAGGTGCAGTGCTCAATCTCGCCGCGCAGACGCAGATCGCCATAAGTCACGCTGCCACGCCAGGCAATCTCGGGGAAAGTGGGCACGCCCTGCAGCACCATCACGATGCGCTCCAGGCCGTAGGTCAGCTCTACCGACACAGGGTTCAATTCCTGGCCACCGGCCTGCTGAAAGTAGGTGTACTGGCTGATCTCCTGGCCATCCAGCCAGACCTCCCAGCCCAGCCCCCAGGCGCCCAACGCTGGCGACTCCCAGTTGTCCTCTACAAAACGGACGTCGTGCTCGGCCGTGTCGATGCCCAGCGCACGCAGGCTGTCGAGGTACAGCTCTTGCGGATTGCCGGGATCCGGCTTGAGAATCACCTGGTACTGGTAGTATTCCTGCCAGCGGTTGGGATTCTCGCCATAGCGCCCATCATCGGGGCGCACCGACGGCTCGACGTAGGCCACCTTCCACGGCTCGGGCCCCAGCACGCGCAGCGCCGTGGCCGGGTTGCCCGTGCCGGCGCCCACCTGCACGTTGTAGGGCTGCCAGAGCAGACAGCCCTGCTCGGCCCAGTACTGATTGAGCCGCATGATGACGTCTTGAAGGTCCATCGTGCACTTCTCCTTGGCACCATTGGGTTCTGAGGGGGCCAGTATAGGCGCATCGCTGGCCAGGGCAATCGCGCCGACCCTTGTTGGAGGGGTTCAAGCGAGAGAGTATTCTCAGTATTATGTCTTCGGCCGTTCGACGCTGGCGGACGACTGTTCGCCTGCGGCCAGCCGCTGCAGATCGAGCCGCAGCCGCCGCAGAAATGTCGCCGACTTGACCTCGCGCTCCAGCACATGCTCAATATAGTCCAGCAGCACCGACTCGACTTCGGCGTGCGTGGCCGGAGCCAACCACAGCGCGCGCACTTCCACGACCTCACGCTTTTGCAGGTAGCGCAGCACCTTTTGCGCATTGACCGACACCGCCCGCACGCCGGCCGCCGACGCTCCGCATTCGGTGCACAACAGCCCACCCTGCTCGGCCGAGAAATAGTTCACCTGCTCCGTGATCGCCTTGGCGCAGCTCACGCAGGTGAACAATTGAGGTGCATAGCCAGCGCCGTCCAACAGTCGCAGCTCAAAGTGCCGCAGGCCCACGGCCGGGTCGCGCTCGCGCTCCAGCCAGCGCAACAGCCCGAGCAGCAACTCGAACAGCGCGCCGCCGTCATCTTCTTCCTCCTGCGCCAGCCGTTCGATCAACTCGGCCGCATAGCAAGCATAGGTAAAGCGCAGCAGGTCGGTTTTCAGGCTCTCGAAAGCCTCACTCGCCTCGGCCTGTGTGATGATATCCAGGTTACGGCCTCTGGCCACCAGCAGATTGGTGCGTGCAAACAGCTCCAGATGGCCCGCCTTGCGACTGGTCGGCCGACGCACCCCCTTGGCGATCGCAGAGAACTTGCCCCGCGGCGTCAGCAGGGAGAGAATCCGGTCGGCCTCGCCAAAGTCCGTCTGGCGCAACACGATGGCTTCGGTGCGGTACAGGCGCTCCTGTGGCATCGTCCCTCCAGACAGCGGTTGCATCGGTAAAGAGGCCGGCCCGTCGACCCAGACTGCGAACTGCACGCGGGCTGGCCTCATCGCCTCTGCAGCTTAGCCGCCGCGCGCTTCCTGGATGATCTTGACGCCTGCGCTGGCGCCAATGCGACTTGCGCCGGCGCCCACCATCGCCAGCGCCTCCCCCAGCGTGCGGATCCCGCCCGCGGCCTTCACGCCGACCTCTGGGCCTACCACGGCACGCATCAGCTGTACGTCCGCCAGCGTTGCGCCCGCGGAGGCAAACCCCGTCGAGGTCTTGACAAACTCGGCGCCCGCCTCCACGCTCAACAGGCAGGCGATCACCTTTTCCTCGTCGCTCAGTAAGGCTGTCTCGAGGATGACCTTGCACAGCCCACCGGCGCGCCGACAGCGCTTGACCACCTCGTCAATATCGTGGCGCACCAGCGCATAGTCGCCAGCCCTGAGCAGACCCACAGGGATCACCATGTCGATCTCGCGCGCCCCCAGGGCCAGGCTGCGCTCGGCCTCCCAAGCCTTGACTTCGGCCAGATTGGCCCCCAGCGGAAAGCCCACCACCGCACAGACCTTCACCGGCGTACGCGCGAGCGCCGCCGCACAGCGCGGCACATAGCGCGAGTTCACACATACCGAAGCGAAACCATATTCCTGCGCCTCTCCGCACAGCGTGTCGACAGCCTCCGGCATCGCATCGGCCTTGAGCAGCGTGTGGTCGATCATGCCGGCCAATTGCGTCGCGTCCAGCTTTGCCGGCTCGGGCGTCGGCAAAGCACGCACCGCCTCAAGCCACTCCTGTGCACGCGCCCGATAGCCCCTCGCACTCTCCGATTGCGACATACTGGCCCCCTTCATGGTCTGTTCTGTTGGGACACGCACCCGTGCGGCGCCGCACGGCACGTCACTGGTGCCGCACCTTACGCCTCATTCGTCAGTTGTGCCTGCGAGAACGAACTCGGCAGCAATTCACCCACGGAGGTCATCCAGGCCTGCCCCTGTCCATCCACCACCAGCACAGGCATATCGGGCGCGAACTCGGCCATCACCTGCCGACAGGCGCCACAGGGCATCGCCCCCGTTGCTGAAGCCACTGCCAGCGCCTTGAACGCGAGCGTGCCATCCGCTACCGCGCCCCAAATTGCCACCCGCTCCGCGCACACCGTCAGCCCATAGGATGCGTTCTCAATGTTGCAGCCCGTGTGGATCCGGCCATCCTCGTCTCGCAGCGCCGCCCCTACCGCAAAGTGCGAATAGGGAGCATAGGCATGTGCGCGCGCGGCCAGCGCAGCCTCAGCCAAAGTCGCCCACTCGCTACTCAGCTCGCTCTGACGCATCGCCTTCATCATCGGTCTCCTTCTCGGCCTTGCGCCGCGGTCGCGCGGGAACGCCGTATGCCAGCGATCCCGCGGCCACATCGTGCGTCACCACCGAACCAGCGCCGATCACGGCTCCTTTTCCCACTGTCACGGGCGCCACCAGCATCGTGCCACTACCGATGAAGGATCCCGCGCCGATGACCGTCCGCTTTTTGCTCACGCCATCATAGTTACAGGTCACGGTGCCCGCCCCAATGTTGGTCCCGGCCCCCACCTCGGCATCGCCGACATACGCCAAGTGCCCCATGCGCACGTCCGCGCCCAGCCGCGCATTCTTGACCTCGCAAAAGTTGCCCATGCGCACGCCGCGCTCCAGACAAGCGCCCGGCCTCAGGTGCGCGTACGGACCGACGCGCACGTTCTCCTCGAGCACGGCCTCCTCCACCACCGACGCGATCACTTCGCAGTCGGCGCCGACACGCGAGTCCACCACGATAGTGTTTGGGCCGATCACGCAGCCCTCGCCAATCACTGTGTCGCCGCGCAGGTGTGTGTTCGGCTGGATGACAGTGTCCTGTCCGATGCGAACGGTGGCATCGACATAGGTCGTGGCCGGATCGATCATGGTCACCCCCGCCATCAGGTGCGTCTCGTTGATGCGCGCTCGCATGATGCGCTCGCTGCGCGCCAGGTGCGCGCGCGTGTTCACGCCCTGTACTTCGCTCACATCATCGATCGTCACCACCTCGACGGGCAGGCCGTCGGCCACCGCCAGGCCCACCATGTCGGTCAAGTATAGCTCGTTCTTGGGCGGCGTGGGCTTCACATCCAATAGACGGCGCCAGAGCCACGCAGCATCAAAGCAGTAGATGCCGCAGTTGAGCTCCTTGAGAGCCAGGATCTCGGGGCTTGCCACAGCCTCCTCAACAATCGCCTGCGCCCGGCCCTGTGCATCTCGCACCACGCGGCCAAAGCCCATCGAATCATCGGCCAGCACGCTGATAAGCGTCACGGCGGGCCTGCTGGCCAGGTGCGTATCGACGAGGCGCTGCAACGTCACCAGACTGAGATTGGGCATGTCACCATACAGCACCACTACCGCATCCGACTTGCCCAGTAGCGCGCTGCGCGCCTGCAGCGTGGCGTGCCCCGTCCCCAGGCGCTCCGCCTGCTCAACGTACAGCACCTGGTCCCCCACCGTCCTGCGTACGGCTTCGGATCCTACCCCCACGACCAGCACGATCGGGTCGGCGCCGAGCCGCTGAGCGTTCTGCACCGACCAGAGCACCATGGGCACCCCGGCAACGGGGTGCAACACCTTGGGCAGAGACGAACGCATTCGCGTTCCTTGCCCAGCTGCGAGGATCACTGCTGCGACACTCGACATGCTGCCCTCCAGATATGAAAAGCGGCCAGGCCTTGACTCTCGTTTGCGCCGGCTTCGCGCGGCATTGAGAGACCAGACCCGGCCTGCGTGTAGCGTAACCATACCGTGCGGTCGCAGCTGGGGCGGGAGGATTCGAACCTACAAATGGCGGCTCCAAAGGCCGCTGCCTTGCCATTTGGCGACGCCCCAATGAGGATTACATTGTATCACGAGCATCGGTGCAGGCCAAATCTTGAGGGCACGTACCAGACGCCGAGCACAGCAAAACCTGCCGACGCAAACTGTCGGCAGAACGCCAGGTGCCCAAATGAAAAGGGAGCGGAGCCTATGCTCCGCGCCCTTCGTTGACTACTTCTCGGGTAGTTCCAGAACCCATCCAACCTGGATGAGGTCCGGGTTATTGCCAATAAGCTTTTTGTTGAGCTCATAGATCTCGGGCCAACGCTTGCCTGAGCCGAGCTCGTTCTTGGCGATGACCGACAGCGAGTCACCTGACTTGACGGTATAGGTGCGCTTGGTCCCCATCACCGACGCCGCGACACCTGCGACGCCCTGGGCGGCCTGCTGCTTGGCTTCCTCAGCCTTGCGGCGCACTTCTTCGAGGCGTCGCTGGGCCTCTTCCTGAGCCGCCTTCGCACGCGCCTCGGCCTCAGCCTTGGCCTTCGCCGCCGCGTCCGCCACTTCCTTGGCCTTGGCTTCCGCCTCAGCCTTGAGCTTGGCGGCCGCTTCGGCCTGCGACTTGGCGATCTGCTCCGCCTTGGCCTTCGCCTCCGCCGCCGCCTTAGCTGCGGCATCCGCCTTTGCCTTGGCCTCGGCCCCAGCCTTCGCCGCGGCCTCTTCCTTTTCCTTCTTGCTGGTGAACAGCCTGTCGATCAAACTCTCCCGCTTTGTCATTTCGAGCTCCTCTCATTTCAGACGTCTCTGTCTTTGCATAGACAACGGATGCACGATGCGTCCGCTACAGCCACTGTTCGCCGACCGACTCTGTCGGCCCGTTAGTTGCCAAGCAACTGCGAAAGAGCGGCCATGCCTTCGTCGCCGGCCATCTGCTCGCCCAGCAACTTGAAGGTCTGCTTCAGGCTCTTGTCCGCGGTGCGGGTGTCGATGCCTGCCTGTTCCGATAGCTCCTGCGTCAAGCCAGTGGACCTGAGGTAGGTGCTGGTAACCGTCTTGTTGCCCATCACCATCTGCAGCAATCCGCCCAAACCCGCGCTGCTCTGTGCTGGCGCAGGGGCCGGACTGGGCGTTGCAGGTGCGGCTGGCGCCGCTTGCGCCGATTGCCCGGTGAGAGCGTTTGTGATGATCGGCAGCAGCTTGCTGATTGCGAACTTAACCACCATCGTCGCTATCTTTGGGTCAAGTCCAAGTTTTTCACTGAGCTGAGCGGCGATATTGCTGACCAGCGGGTTGGTGGTCGATTGGCCACCGCCCAATAAGCTGCCCAGCAGGTCGCTGCCCTGGCTTGCCGCGTTGTCCTTGTCGTCGTCCTTGGCGGCCGATGCAAGGGACTGAATCAGATCATCCATCTTGATGCGTTTCCTTTCGAGCCATCATTACCCAACAGCTATCTGTACGACACCCTGGTCAGTACCCGAGTGCGGCTCAACTGCGGTATGGGGGCCATCACCTGTTGAGCCGCACCCTCACTCCTAGAGGTTGGGAAGCTTGGCGGCGGCCAACATCAATGCGAGGCCAACCAACGCAATGATGGGTGAAACATACAGCCAGTCGTTCGCTGCCACGAGCATCACAACGATGCTCACGATGCCCAGAATAAGGGCGATCCACCACGCACGCTTCGTCGGTGCATTCAATTCTCCCATGTCCACTCCTCCATCGGTGTGTATATGTTATCGACAGGCGCCCCGCTCGACCCCCCAAGCGCGCGCCCGCAGAACCCGCAATCCTTGGACTATACGTTCATCCATGCAAAAGGTCGCTCTAGCCACAACGCCGACGCAGCCCAACAGTGCGCGCCAATCGCCGCCACAGCATCACTATAGCACTTTGCTGCGTCTTGTAAAGAGGTGCACTGCTCAGGCAGCGCCGGAGTCGTGCAAACACGGCCAACTGGACGTTGCCGACTGTCATAGTACGCGCACGCCGGGGATCCGCAGTGACAAGCAAACTGAGGGCCCAACGGAAACAAAAACGGCGCCTGCGGTACGCAAGGCGCCATCACCAGAAACTGGAAATGAAAAACAGGTTTTCTTGGCAATGGCCTACTCTCCCACCCCGTTACCAGGGAAGTACCATCAGCGCTGGAGGGCTTAACTGCCAGGTTCGGGATGGAACTGGGTGTACCCCCTCCGCTAGAATCACCAAGAAGTCTCTCTTTTTACTTGTTAACGGTGTCTTACCACCGAGCACTCTAAAAGCTGAACAGATTGTGATTTCAGACGTAAGATAAAGTATGGATCAAGCCCTCGACCCATTAGTACGGCTTAGCTCAACACA
>DIVQ01000043.1:0-11187 GCA_002423325.1 Anaerolineales bacterium UBA6128
ATCCAGCGCATCGCGCGCTGGTCGCGCACCTATTGCACCGCTATCCACATCAGTGGCGTAGGGATGCACGTGGCGCACAACCATCTCCACGATCTGCCCCACACCGCCGTAATGTTCTGGGGCAACGACCACCTCATTGAGTACAACCACATCCACCATGTGACGCTGGAGACAGGCGACGCCGGCGCCATCTATATCGGCCGCGACTATACCACGCGCGGCAACCTGGTGCGCTACAACCATATCCACGACACTGGCGGCTATGGCATGGGCTCAATGGGGGTCTACCTGGATGACTGCGTCAGTGGCCAGACGATCTATGGCAACCTGCTGGTGCGCTGCCACCGCGCGGTCATGATCGGCGGCGGCTCGGATATCCGCGTGGAGAACAACATCTTTGTGGACTGCGACCCGAGCGTGTGGGTGGACGCGCGCGGCACCGACCCCTGGCCGATCTGGGTGAATATGGTGCACAACACCATGCGCGAGCGTTACGAAGCAATGCACCCGCGCCAGCCGCCCTACAGTGTGCGCTATCCCGAGCTGGTGGCGCTCAACCTGGAGGACTATTTTGCCAAAAAGGCGCCCATCCCGCCGCTGAACGTGCGCATCGCGCACAACATCAGCGTGGGCGACAAGTGGATGGCCTCCACCTGGCACGAGCAGGCGGCCAGCTATATGACCTGGGAACAGAATCTGGTGGACGCCGACCCGGGCTTTGTCAGCCTCGAGCGCGAGGACTATCGCCTGCGCGCCGACTCGCCCGCCTGGGCGCTGGGGTTCAAGGCGCTGCCGCTGGAACGCATCGGCATCGAGCCGGAGTCACCCGAAGACTGCTAGCTCGCCTACCGATAGAGGCCCAGGGTCGCTCGCGGTCTGTCGCGGCTCCAGAAGACCGAATCACGAATGACACGAAACGGACGAATGACACGAAGGACACCGTAAGGGCATGCCATTCGTGTGATTCGTTGATTCGTGTCATTTGTGATAGGTCTCTCTGTCCGCCAACCTTGCCGCTACCCTTCAGCCGTGCTACACTATCAGCACAGTAAAGGGGGGACGAGCGGTGCGTGTGATCTCGGGTTCTGCCAAAGGGCGCAAACTGCGCGCGGTGCCGGGCGAGGGCACGCGCCCGATCACGGAACGTGTCAAGGGCGCACTCTTCAACATCCTGGGCGCCGACGTTGAGGACGCCACCTGGCTGGACCTGTTCGGCGGCACCGGAGCCGTGGGCATCGAGGCGCTCAGTCGCGGCGCAGCGCACGTGGTCTTTATCGACAACGCCTACAAGGCGATCGAGACGCTGCGCCATAACCTGGAGGTCCTGGGCCTCAGGGAGCGCGCCGACGTGATCAAGACCGACGCCTTCCGCTACCTGCGCCAGGCCGACCCCGCTACGCAGTTCGACTATATCTATGTCGCGCCGCCGCAATACGAGGACCTGTGGGCCACGGCGCTGCTGGCGCTGGACGACAAGCCCTTGCTGGCGCCGGACGGCTGGATCATCGTGCAGATCTTTCCCAAGGAGCACCGCGACCTGCCCCTGAAGCGCCTGCAACACTTGCGCGAACGTCGCTACGGCAGCACCGCGCTGCACTTTTACGCGCTCACCGCCGACGACACGGCTGAACCCGCCACCGCGCAGGACCTTCAGGACGCGGATGGCACTGCCGACAGCGAGGCAGCCTGACATGCTGTGGGACGTACACCCCGGGGACATTGTGGAACTGCGCAAACAGCACCCCTGCGGCAGCAGCCAGTGGACCGTGACACGTATTGGCGCCGATATCGGGCTCAAGTGCCTCGGCTGCGCGCACCGCGTGATGCTGACACGCGGCGATTTCAACAAGCGCGTCAAAAAGATCATCGCGCGCGCCGCCAACGCTGCCCAAGCGCCGCCGGCGATGCCCGAGCCCTGAGATGGCCAGTTTCTGCCTCGACGATACGATCGTCGCCCTGTCCACGCCTCTTGGCGTCGGCGGCATCGGCATCGTGCGCCTCAGCGGACCTGCCAGCCGCGAAATCGCGCTGCGCCTGTTCCGCCCATCCGATCGCGCCGCGCGGCCCCTGGCCCCCTACCGCCTGACCCACGGCCACATTGTGGACCCCGCGACGGGCCGGCGCGTCGACGAAGTGTTGGCCTCATACATGGCCTCCCCGCGCAGCTATACGCGCCAGGACGTGGTCGAGATCAACGCCCACGGCGGCCCCGTGGCCACGCGCGCCATCCTTGACCTGTGCCTGGCGGCGGGTGCTCGCCCCGCGCTGGAGGGCGAGTTCACCCTGCGCGCCTTTCTCAACGGACGGCTGGACCTGGCGCAGGCCGAGGCCGTGCTCGACGTGATTGGCGCGCGCACCGAAGGGTCGCTGCGCGTGGCGGTGGATCAGCTCGACGGCCGCCTGTCGGAACGCGTGCGCGCCGTGCGCCAGCCGCTCCTGGAAGCGCTCGCTTACCTGGAGGCCAGTGTCGATTTCCCCGAGGACGTGCCGCCGCGCGATATCGGTCCGGCGCTGACCGAGGCCGTTGAGGCCCTGGGCGAGCTGCTGCGCGAGGCCGACCAGGGCCTGGTCTACCGCGAGGGCGTGCGTACCGCCATCGTAGGCCGCCCCAACGTGGGCAAAAGCAGCCTGTTGAACGCGCTGTTGCGCGCCGACCGCGCCATCGTCACCCCCATTCCCGGCACCACGCGCGACACGCTTGAAGAGACCTGCAATGTCCAGGGCATCCCGCTGGTGCTGGTGGATACCGCCGGCATCACCGAGACCGACGACCTGATCGAGCGGTTGGGCATTGCCCGCAGCGAGCGCGCCGTTGCACAGGCCGACCTGGTCCTGTTGGTATTTGACGGCAGCGCCGCCGCCACCGACGCAGACCGGCAAGTGGCGTCGCGCTGCGTGAACAAGCGTAGCGTGGTGGTGGTCAACAAGGGCGACCTGCCCGTGGTCGACGATATGGCCGGGCTGCTGCCCGACGCGCCTCACATCACCGTCTCGGCGCTGACGGGCGAAGGCCTTGCCGCGCTGGAGACGTTGCTGGTGGAGACGATCCTCGGCGGCGCGCGGTCGCACGGCGCGCCGCCGGTAGCCAGCAACCCGCGCCACCGCGACGCCTTTCGACGCGCGCTGGAGAGCGTGCGCGAGGCGCAGAACGCCCTGCAGACCGGCGTCCCCGCCGACCTGCAGGCCATCGACCTGGCCGAGACGGTGCAGGCCCTGGGCGAGGTCACCGGCGAGAGCGCCAGCGATGCGCTGCTGGAGACCATTTTCAGCCAGTTCTGCATCGGCAAATAGGAGGGCGAGTGAAGCTCGCGATCGTCTGCTCATGGCTCAACCAGTACGGCGGCGCCGAACGCGTGCTCGAGGTGGTGCACGACATGTATCCGCAGGCCCCGCTGTACACGTCGCTGTACGTGCCCGAGGCCCTGCCCGATGCCTACCGCACGTGGGACATCCGCCCCTCGTTCCTTAACCGCCTGCCGCTTGCCAAACGCCGCCCGCAGCTCTTCCTGGGCTGCTTCCCGACCGCCTTTGAGCGCCTGGACCTGCGCGGCTATGACGTCGTGCTCAGCGTCACCAGCGCCTTTGCGCACGGCGTGCGACCGGCGCCCGGGACGCGCCACGTCTGCTATTGCCTCACGCCCACCCGTTTCATCTGGAACTATGACGCCTACATCGAGCGCGAGGGCGTAGGCAAACTGGCACGCCTGGCGCTGCCGCCGCTCATCGGCCGCCTGCGCCGCTGGGACCGCCGGGCCGCCGACCGCGTGAGCGAGTTCGTGGCCATCTCGCGCACAGTGCAGCGCCGCATCGCCGACTATTACCAGCGCGAATCTCGCATCATCTACCCGCCAGTGCGCACAGGTTACTTTGGCGCACAGGAGGCGCCCGAGGACTATTACCTGGTCGTCTCCCGACTGGTGCCCTACAAGCGCATCGACCTGGCGGTGCGGGCCTTTACCGCGCTGGGCCTGCCCCTGCGCGTCATCGGCGACGGTCGCGATCGCGCCGCGCTGGAGGCGCTGGCCGGCCCCACCGTCCAGTTCCTGGGCTACCAGCCCGACGACGAGGTGCGCAGGCAGATGGCGCGTTGCCGCGCGTTCGTGTTCCCAGGCGAGGAAGACTTTGGCATCACGCCGCTGGAGGCCAGCTCGGCGGGCCGCCCGGTGATCGCCTACGCCGCCGGCGGCGCGCTCGATACGATCGAAGAGGGCCGCACGGGCCTGTTCTTTCGCGAGCCTACGCCCGAGTCGCTGGCCGAAGCGGTGCGCCGGCTGAACCCCGCCGACTATGCGCCGGAGGCGTTGCGCGCCCACGCCGAGCGCTTCAGCGTGGCCGCATTCCAGCGAGAACTGGCGCAGGTGCTGGAGCGCTGACGCCAGGCGGCCCGGCCTGGTCTATGGCAGAAAGAAGACTCATGTCTGCAGAGTTCGCGATCGAAATCAGCGGGCTGCGCAAGGACTATGGCAAGGTGCAGGCGCTCCGCGGCGTCGAACTGACGGTGCACAAGGGCGAGCTGTTCGGTTTTTTGGGGCCCAACGGCGCCGGCAAGACCACCACGATCCGCTGCATGCTCGATTTGATACGTCCACAGGCCGGCAGCATCCGCTTGCTGGGCATCGCGCTGTTGCTGGCGCTGCTGGCCTGGTGGCGCTTTGAACGACGCGACGTCCGCGTGGGAGGCGAGGGCGGCTGGCGGCTGCCCATCCTGGCACGGCGCGGCCGCGCGGCACTCAGGTGAATCGGTCACGGTTGCACGACGCCGCACAATCGGCCACAATGGACGCGTCGTAGAGACAGTCTGCCACCGCTCCACAGGAGGGATCCGAATGACCGGCCTGCTCTACCGCGAGGATTACGATGCGGTCCGTGACCGCCTGACCAACTGGTGGAACGGCGCCGACATCGGCCGGCCCGCGATGCTGCTCACCGCGCCGCGCGAGCGCCCGCTGGAGGACATTCCCGCGCTGCCCAGGCCGCGCGGCTGGGTGACCGACTATTCCACCCGCGACTATGCCTACCGCCTGAACCTCACGCAACGCGCCTGCGTCAACACCCACTATCTGGGCGAAACGCTGCCCAAGGTGGCGCCCGACCTCGCGCCCGGCTGCGTGGCGCTCTATCTCGGCTGCCACGGCGTCGAGACCGACGGCACCGTCTGGATGGAGCCCTGCATCGACGACCCCGACACGGCGCGCTTTGCGTTCGACCCCGACAACCGCTACTGGCAGTTCACGCTCCGACTGGCGCGCGACCAGTTGCGCCTGGCTAAAGGCAAGTTCGCGCTCGAGTTCCCCGACCTGATCGAGGGCCTGGACACGCTGGCCAGTATGCGCGGCACCGAGCAACTGCTGTTCGACCTGGTGGACCGGCCCGACTGGGTACGTGAGGCGCTCGACCATCTCAATACGCTCTACTTTGCGTACTATGATCCGCTGTACGAGCTGATCAAGGACGACCGCGGCGGCAGCATCTTTTGGTGCTGGGCGCCCGGACGCATGGCCAAGCTGCAGTGCGACTGTTCGGCGATGATCTCGGTCGCGTCGTTTCGCGACTTTATGCTGCCTGTGCTGCGCAACCTGACGCAGCGGCTCGACTATTGCATGTACCACTGGGATGGACCGGGCGCCATCCAGCACCACGACGCCCTGTTGGAGCTCCCGCGGCTCAACATGCTGCAGTGGACGCCCGGCGATGGCCACGAGCCAGTGGCCGACCGGCGCTGGTGGCCGTTGTTCCACAAGACGATCGAAGCCGGGAAAAAGGTCTACATCGGCGGCCTGAACCTGGACGATCTGCGGTCGCTCAGGCGCGAATTCGGGCACAGGCTCAACCAGTTCCTGCTGGGCGTCTCGTGCAAGTCGCTGGACGATGCCGACCGCGCGATGCAAATCGTGAGCGCATAGCAGGCCGATCTGCCACCGCCGTGCAGGGAGGTCGGAAGGACGCCGCGGGGCAGAATGCCCCGGCTACAGGCTCGCGGTTACCCCCGCGCAGGCGGGGATCCGGAGGGCCGACGGACGCGGCTGGAGCCGCGCCTGCGCGGGAATGACGCTTCGCGAGCCGCCCATGCGCCAAGCTCGCGAACACCGATTGGAGTCGAACGATGAACAAGCCCAGCATCCTGACGCCGGTCAAGACCTACGACGGCACCGTCCAGGTCATCGAGGCGGGAGCCGATGAGCTGTACTGCGCCGTCACGGTGCCCAACGCCGTGCATGTGCTCAACCGCCCCGAAGAGTGCTGCGTGCCGAGCTATGGCGAGTTGAGCCGCATCACGGCCTACGCACGCGCACACGGCGTGCCCACCATCGCCACGCTCGAACTGCCCTTTGTGGCCGACTTTATGGCCGAGCAGATGGAAGAGCACGTACGCTCGCTGGTCGACGCGGGCGTCGACGCCCTGATCGTGGGCGACGTGGGCCAGATCCTGATGGTGCGCCGCATGGGTCTGGACATACCGCTGCACGCCAGCACCTTTCTCGGCGCGATGAACCCCGAGGCAGTGGCCTTCCTGCGCGACCTGGGCGTGGTGCGCGTGGTGCTGGAGCGCCACGTAACGATACCCGAGATCGCCGACATGGTAGCGCACGCCGATGGCGTCGAGATCGAGGTCTTTGCCTTTGGCGGTGGCTGCTCCAACATTAACTCGAACTGCTATCTGACGGGTAAGCTGGTGCTGTATGCCGATGACGCCGACGCCGCCAAGGTGCAGGAAGAGATGCGGGGCGTCTGGAAGCCCTGCCGCTTCCCCTACGAGGTCTATGACTATGACAGCGGCCGTCGGCTGGCGCGCGTGCCGATCATGGACGGTTACGCCTTCTGCCCGCTGTGTGACCTGCCCGACCTGATCATGACGGGGGTGGACGGGCTCAAGATCGTGGATCGCTGCCGGCCGTTGGCGCACCAGTTGGCGGCCACCCGCATCCTGCGCGAGATCACCGACCTGGTGGCCGGCGACGACCAGCCATTCGACGCCCGGAAGCGCGCCCAGTTCGAGAGGTTGCTGGAGGGCTACAAGGACGTGGTGCTCGAGATGACCCATCCTGTGCCCGGCAGCGGTGCCGCGCCCGCGCCCATCCGCCTGCGCGAGTTGGCGTGCAAAGACAAGCGCTGCTACTTTTCGCCGTTCATGCACCGGCCCTACGCCCTGCAGGGCACGCCTGAGAAGGTGGCCAAGCCATGAAAACCATCATCCAGATCGACAATCTGCGGCTGTTGGACGAGGCCCTGTCGAGTCGTTGCGATGGCGTGCGCGTGGGCAGCGAATTCTGTGAGCACCTGCTGCCCTCCGATGCGGCGCTGGAGCGCGCCTACGCTGCCGTGCGCGACGCCGGCAAGCCCTTCACCTATGTCACACCGCGCCTTTCTGTCGAGGGCATGCAGCGTCTGGGCGCACAACTGGCGCTGCTGGAGACCTGGGGCGGCGCGACCGTGGTGGCCAACGACTATGGCGCGCTTAACGCGCTCAAGCGGCACCCCGGGTTGACCCCGCATCTGGGGCGACACCTGGTGCGCTTGCCCGACCGCAGCCCCTGGGCCGAGGGGCTCGTGCACGACAAAGAGCTGACCCCCAAGCAGCAGCGCTGGCTGACCAACCTGTACGGCGTCACCAGTCTGAACTATGCCCCCACGTTGGCCTTTTACCGCGACAGCGGCGTGCGCCGGGTTGACCTGGACTGGGCGCCGCGCATCTTTCAGGCGCTGGATGCGCTCGCAGAGGGCGGCCTCAGCCTCGCGGTGCTGCTGCAGTTCGTGCCGAGCACCATGACGCGCAAGTGCCACACGGCGCGCTTCCTCGGCGAGGAGAGCCACGCGCGCTGCTCGCGTCCCTGCCAACAGCGCGCATTCATCCTCAAGAGCGAGATACTCAAAGCGGCGGGACTGCGGCTGTACCTGCTGGGGAATGCGGCCTACCGCCAGGAGCCGGCCACCGCCGAGGGCGTGGCCGAGCTGGCCGCGCGCGGCGTGAGCGAGGTGGTGGCGGCGATGGACGCGCTCACGCGGCTGAAGAGCGCCGCGCAGGTGGATGCGTTCTTCGGCGCGCTGGGGGTCTAGCGGCGAGACGGGCAGAGTGTAGCCGGGGCATCCTGCCCCGCGCGTCACTCCCGCGCAGGCGGGGGGCCAGAGGGCACAGGCTGTAGCCTGGCCCCTTGTGGGCGTTGACGGGCACAAGGCCCTGGGCTAGTGGTCCGTGTCCCCCCTCACCCAAAGAACCGCGCCTCGCCCATCAGCCGCAACTGATGGTACAGCGCCAGGTGCAGCTCTTGCACGCGGTAGGTCTCGCGCTTGGGGATGCCAGGGTCCGACAGGGAGGAGGGGATCAGGCAATGAAGCGCTCGTACTCGTCGTGGCCGCCGATCCAGAACCACGTGACGGTGTCTCCATCCAGCCTGCCCAAAGCCCGACAGCGCAGAGTGACTCGCAGTGACCAGACGCTACCCCGGACGGTCGACGCACTTGAAGCGCAGCGAAGGATGATGGGGGTTTTCGGTCCACAACTGAAACGCCTTGCGGGCTGCGCGCTTGGTGTCTTGATCAAGGGTCGCGTAGGCAGTCCAAAAAGACGGCGAGGTGGCGGAGTTCATAGCCTATCGAGGTCCAGCGGCTCGGTTTTGCCAGCCGCAATCTCTTGCTTGACTCTGCGCGACACAGCTCGCAGACGGGTTGCGGTCCTCTTGAAGGCCAGATCCCATTCGCGCTCATCGCGCAGGTCCTCAATGTACTCGCGCAGATGCTCCACGACTTGCTCCTGGGCTTGCTCAGGAAGGGACTCGACCATCTGCACTATGGTAGCTATCGCATTCGACGACATTCTGAACCTCCGTAGAAGCACTCCCTCCGAACTATAGCATAGGAAGTACGCTCCCGCAAGGCAACCTGACACCACGTCGTCACTCGCGCGCAGGCGGGAGTGACGGCGGCCCCCCGCTCACCCGAAGAACCGCGCCTCCAGCATCAGACACAACTGGTGGTAGAGCGCCAGGTGCAGCTCTTGCGCGCGGTAGGTCTCGCGCTCGGGCACGGCCAGCGCGATGTCGACCCTATCGGCCAGCGGGTTGGGCGCGCGGCCGGTGAGGCCGAGCGTGGTCAACCCCATGGCCGCGGCCACCTGCGTCGCCAGGCGCACGTTGCGCGCCCGGCCGCTGGTGCTGATGCCCAGCAGCACGTCGCCGGGGCGCGCCAGCGCGTACAGCTCTTGCGCATAGCCGATGTCGGGCACGGGGATGTCGTTGGCCACCGCCGACGCCAGCGCCGTGTTGGCGCCCAGCACGTGGGCGCGCAGACCGGTCTGCAGGTGGCGCACCAGATCGGCGCCGTCGGGCTGGGCGCGCAGCCGCTCGGCCAGGTCAGCCGGCACCGGGCGCGGCAACACAAAGGCCTTGAGCAGCTCGCCCGAGATGTGCAGCGCGTCGCTGTAGCTGCCGCCGTTGCCGCACAGGTAGAGCGTGCCGCCCTGCGCCAGCGAGCGCGCGATCGCCTCGTAGGCCTGCGCAAGCGACGGGGCCATCCCGGATAACCCGGGATGGCCCATCACTGCGTCCCACAGCACACCCACCGCGGGGTGCGCGCGCTTTTCGCGCACCAGCCACTCGTCGAACGTCGCTTGTGTCATGGCGTGGCCTCCTCTGGAGCCGGCGCGGGCTCTTGCGCCGCGGGCTCGAGCGCCTGCTCCGCTGCAGGCGCCTCGTTCTCGTTCGGGGTCCCAGCGGCTTGCTTCTCGAACGTCAGCACGTCGCCGGCGCTGTCCAGGTCCACCCGCAGCGTATCGCCGGCAGCCAGGTCGCCCTGCAGCAGCCGCTGCGAGAGCGGGCTCTCCACAAAGCGCTGGATAGTGCGGCGCAGCGGCCGCGCGCCGAACTGCTGATCGTAGCCCTTCTCGGCCAGCCAGCCCTTGGCAGCGTCGGTCAGCACGATGTGCAGATTCTGCTCCTTGACGCGCTGCTCGATCTCGCGCATCTGCAGATCGACGATCTGCAGCATGTTCTCGCGCGTCAGCGCGTGAAAGATGACCACTTCATCGATGCGGTTGAGGAACTCGGGCCGGAAGGTGCGCTTGAGCCCCTCCGAGATCTCTTCGGAGAAGCGCTCCTCCGCCGTGGGCTGGCCGCTCACGCGGAAGCCCAGACCCTCGGCGTTGCGCCGGGCGAACTGCGTGCCGATGTTGGAGGTCATCACGATCACGGTGTTGTTAAAGTCCACCGTGCGGCCGTGCCCGTCGGTCAGACGGCCCTCCTCCAGGATCTGCATCAGCGAGTTCCAGACCTCGGCGTGCGCCTTCTCGATCTCGTCGAACAGGATCACGCGGTAGGGCCGGCGGCGCACGGCCTCGGTCAGCTGACCGCCCTCGTCATAGCCCACATAGCCGGGCGGCGCGCCGATCAGGCGCGACACGGTGTGGCGCTCGCCGTACTCTGTCATGTCGATCTGCAGCAGCGCGTCCTCGTCGTTGAACAGGTACTCTGCCAGCGCCTTGGCCAACTCGGTCTTGCCCACGCCGGTGGGTCCCAGGAAGATAAAGGAACCGATCGGGCGTTTGGGATCTTTCAAACCAGCACGCGCTCGGCGCACGGATTTGGATATCATCTCAATCGCTTCGTCCTGACCGATGATGTGTTGCTTGAGTTCAGCTTCCATTTGTAGCAAGCGCTGGGATTCCTCACGAGCCATCTGCATCACCGGGACGCCGGTCCACATCGAGACCAGTTCGGCGATATCATCACTGGTCACAACCGGGCTGTTGGCGCGATCCCAACCGGTACGTAGTTTTTCGAGTTTGGCTTCCAGATCTTCGCGACGCTCGAGTAAATCCTGGGCTTCGTCCTGCCGGCCATTTTCCAGCGCCATATTTTCGTTCGAACGAACTTCTTTCAGTTCGGTCATAATCTCTTTGGTGGCTTTTGCCTGATTGCTCTTATACATGCGCACCCGCGAAGAAGCTTCATCGATCAGATCGATGGCTTTGTCCGGCAGGAAGCGCTCGCTGACATAACGGGCAGAGAGCTTGACCGCGGAGTCAATGGCTTCATCCGAGATGATCAGGCGGTGATGCTCTTCATAAGCGCTACGGATGCCATGCAGGATCGCTATCGCTTCATCCATGGAGGGTTCTTCCACGGTGATGGATTGGAAACGGCGTTCCAGGGCGGCATCGCTCTCGATATGCTTGCGGTACTCTTCCATGGTGGT
>DIVQ01000043.1:11229-12134 GCA_002423325.1 Anaerolineales bacterium UBA6128
CCTTCAACGATGCGTTGCGCCAGACCTTCCACGATGGCAGTCTTGCCCACGCCAGGTTGCCCGATCAGCGCCGGGTTGTTCTTGGTACGGCGTGCCAGAATCTGGATCACACGTTCAATTTCCATCTGTCGCCCGATGACCGGGTCGAGTTTGCCTTCTTCTGCCAGTGCGGTCAGATCGGTGGCTAACTGATCGATCAGCGGGGTTTTGGCTTCCTTCTTGGCTTCCTGTTTGGATGCGCCACGGGCAGGCGTGCCGGCAGCAGGGGCCTGTGGTTTGGCAGTCGCCTGTGATGCGCCTTCCTGCAGGACGCGGCGTGTTTGACGGCGGATCTGCTCGGCAGAGATGCCTAATTTGCGCAGGACCTCCAGGGCAAAACCCTGGTCGGAGCGTACCAATGCCAGTAGGATATGTTCGGTTCCAATGTAGTGGTGCCCCATCTTACGGGCTTCTTCAATCGCGAACTCCAGGACTTCCTGCACGCCGGGTGTTAAATCCAGCCGCTTGCTCTCGGATTCCCCAACACCACTGACGCGTTCGGTCATCTCACGCACCCGCGCGGATTCGAGTCCCAGATCGCGCAGCACACGCCCGGCGACGCCACCTTCTTCTTCGATCAGCCCCAACAGTAAATGTTCGGTACTGATCGCATCTTTATGCATTTTCTCAGCTTCTTGATGAGCCAGGCTGAGAACCCTTCTTGCTCGTTGGGTAAATCGTTCCATGCCAGCCATGGCAACCTCCTGTTTTCAAAACGCCTGTAAACGCATCTATGGGTGGCTACAGGCGAACTTATTCTTACCGATTGGGGACCGCAATCCCAAGTACCAACACTCTTTAATTTGATTCTACCAGAGTTTGGGGGTCTGTCGAGTCATGAGTTTGGAGGTGTACAGCGTTTGGGG
>DIVQ01000151.1 GCA_002423325.1 Anaerolineales bacterium UBA6128
TTGTGCCGGGTTTCTCAACACCCCCATCGTCTCCCCGCTTGACGCATCGGCTCATCCGCGCTATCATATTCCAGCTAGTTGCGCCTTCTCCGAGCCGCAGCGCCTGCCGGCGTAAGCCATGGCCTGCGGCCCGCCCCGCACCCCCCGGTGCGCGGCAAACGGTCTGGCCGGAAACGGCCATGGCCCCCCGCGTTTGGAAAGGAGCAGGCCAACGGGCGATGGCGCGAGTACTCTCGCGGCGCGGCTGTTGTCGCCCCATCGTCTTGGGCGCGTGCCAGCTTGGCCGACGCTCTCCTCCGGGGGAACGCCGGCTTTTTTGTGCCTTGAGCAGGAGGATGCCATGCAGATGCGCGCGGTGGTGATCACCGTCAGCGACAAGGGCTACGCGGGACTGCGCAAAGACGCCAGCGGCCCGGCGCTGGCCGATGCTTTGCGCGCCATGGGCGCCGAGGTGGTGGCGCAGGCCGTCGTGCCCGACGAGCGCGCGCAGATCGCTGCGCTGTTGCGGCAGCACGCACAGTCGGGCGCCGTCGACCTGATCATCACCACGGGCGGCACCGGCGCTGCCCCGCGCGACGTGACGCCCGAGGCCACGCGCGACGTGATTACGCGCGAGATGCCCGGCCTGGCCGAACTGCTGCGCTGGGAGGGTTACCACAAGACGCCATTGGCGGTGCTCTCGCGCGGCATCGCTGGCCTGCTCGGCAGTTGCCTGATCGTCAACCTCCCCGGCAGCCCACGCGCGGTGCGCGAGGGTATGGAGACGCTGGCCGGCGTGTTGCCACATGCCGTGCAGATGGCACGCGGCGAAGACCTGGAGCACAAATCCGAGACCCATGAGCGAGCGTGAGCGTTACCCCATCCTGAGCGTCGAGGAGGCCCAGCAGCGCGTGCTGGCGCTGGTGGCGCCCCTGCCCGCCGAAGACGCGCCCATCCTGCAGACGCTGGGGCGCGTGCTGGCCGAGGATATCGTCGCGGACCGCGATGTGCCGCCACTGGCCAACTCTGCCATGGACGGCTATGCGCTGCGCGCCGCCGATATCGCCTCAGCAACGCCCGACCAACCGGTCGGCTTGCGCATCGTCGCAGAGCTGGCCGCGGGCAAGGTACTGGAGCGCCCCGTTCGGGCGGGCGAGGCCGTGCGCATCATGACGGGCGCGCCATTGCCCACCGGCGCGGACACGGTGGTGCGCTTTGAGGACGCCACCCTGCACGGCGCTGGCCGGCCGGGTGACCAGGTGCTGATCGGCGTGCGAGCCCGCGTGGGCCTGAATGTGCGCGATGCCGGCGAGGATGTGCGCCGTGGCAGCGTGGTGCTGCCGACGGGGACCACGCTGCGCCCACAGGAGGTCGGCATGCTGGCCTCGGTGGGACGGACGCACGCGCGGGTGCATCGGCGGCCGCGGGTGGCGTTGCTGGCCACCGGCGATGAGGTTGTAGACGTGGACGCCGCCCCCGGGCCCGGACAGATCCGCAACATCAACAGCTATACGAACGCCGCGCAGGTGCTGCGTTGGGGTGGCGAACCACTGCTGCTGGGCATCGCGCGCGACCGCGCGTCCGAGCTCAGCGCCTTGATGCAGACCGCGCTGGAGGCCGACGCCGACATGCTGGTCACGTCGGGCGGCGTCTCGGCCGGCGACTTTGATCTGGTCAAGAACGTGCTGGCGGCGCAGGGGCGCATCGACTTTTGGTGGGTCAATATGAAGCCGGGCCGCCCGATGGCTTTTGGCACACTCGGGAACCTGCCACTCTTGGCACTGCCCGGCAACCCGGTGGCCGCCATGCTCAGCCTGGAGTTGTTTGGGCGACCGGCCGTACACAAGATGCTGGGCTACCGCACCTGGGAGTGGCCCGCGGTGACCGCTCGCCTGCGCGAGCCGGTGCGCCGCAAGGACGGCCGGCGTCACTACCTGCGCGTGCGCCTGTTCGACACGCCCGAGGGGCGCGAGGCCGCGCTCACCGGTGATCAGGGCTCCGGCATCCTGACATCGCTGGTGCTGGCCGACGGCCTGGCAGTGATTCCGGAGGATTGCGACCACCTGGAGGCCGGCAGTCTCGTGCAGGTGCTGCTGCTGAGCTAAGAGCACCACCAAGACACAGAGAGCAGGTTTGGATCGAACCCTTTGTGCTCTGGTGCCTTTGATGAGATGAATTGGAGTCAGCGTTGATGGAGCGTGAGAGCCGATATCCGATGATCGAGGTGAGCGAGGCCCGGCGGCGCATCGTGGCGGCCCTGCGGCCGCTGGCGCCGGTCTCGCTGCCTTTTGACGAGGCGCTGGGGCTGGTGCTGGCCGAGGATATCGTTGCCCGCGAGGACATCCCGCCCTTCCGCGCTTCGGCTATGGACGGCTATGCTGTTATTGCCAACGACGACGCCAGGGAGCGCCGCGTGCTCGGAGAGCAGTCCGCCGGGCGCGCTCTGTCTGTGGTGGTGACGCGCGGTACCGCTCTGCGCATCATGACTGGTGCGCCAGTGCCCGAAGGGGCCGATGCCGTGATCCCGGTCGAAAAGACCGAGGAGCACGGCGGTCTACTGCGCCTGCACGCCCCGGTCAAGGTGGGGGATTCGGTGCGGCCCGCCGGCCAGGACGTCGCGAACGGTGACCTGCTGCTGCCGCTCGGCACGCCGATCGGCCCGGCCGAGATCGGGCTGCTGGCCGCCATCGGGCATACGCGCGTGCTGGCGCACCCGCGCCCGCGCGTGGCGGTGATGGCCACCGGTGACGAACTGGTGCAGGTTGAGCAAACGCCCGGCCCCGGCCAGTTGCGCGACTCTAACAGCCACGCGGTGGCGGCCGCCGTGCGCGCCACCGGATGCGAGGCGCTCTCTCTCGGCCATATCGCCGACGACGAAGCGGCTCTGCGGGCCGCCATCCAGCGCGGCGCCGCCAGCGCCGACGTCGTGCTTTCCAGCGGCGGCGTCAGCATGGGCACGCGCGATCTGATCAAGCCCTTGCTGGCCGAGTTGGGCGAGGTGCTGTTCGGCCGCGTGGCCATCAAGCCCGGCAAGCCCTTCACCTTTGCCCTGCTGCAGGGCGTGCCTTTCTTTGGACTGCCCGGCTTTCCGGTCTCCTCGCTGGTGAGCTACGAGCAGTTTGTACGGCCCGCATTGCGCCTGCTGGCGGGACATCGCGCGCTTTGGCGACCGCAGGTGCCGGCCCGTCTGCGCCACGCCATCCGCCACGCGCCCGACCGAACCGAGTTCCAGCGCGCCGTGGTGACGCGTGAAGAGGACGGCANNGGCTCAAGTCGTTGGTCGGCGCCAACGCTTTTCTGCAACTACCCGCCGGCGTCTCCGCCTTTGCCAAGGGCGAGACTGTGCAGGCAGTGCTGATCAACGAACCCGAAGTGGAGAGCATGCCATGAGCGCCACGTGCCAGGACGCCTGCGGGCGCACGATCAGCTATTTGCGCGTATCGGTCACTGACCGCTGCAACCTTCGCTGCGTCTACTGCATGCCCGCAGAGGGCATCGCCCTGCGTCCGCACGCCGAGATCCTGCGCTTTGAAGAGATCGAGCGACTGGTGCGCATCGCGGTCGGGATAGGCGTGGTGCATGTGCGCCTGACGGGCGGCGAGCCGCTGGTGCGCGCCGGCATCGCTGACCTGACGCGTATGCTCGCAGACGTGCCCGGCCTCGAGGACGTGACGATGACGACCAACGGCACCCGCCTGGCTGACTTGGCCGTGCCCCTGGTCGCGGCGGGCCTGCGGCGCGTGAACGTCAGCCTCGATACGCTGCGGCCCGAGCGCTATCGCCGCATCACCCGCTGCGGCGAACTGTCGGACGTGCTGCGCGGCGTCGAGGCTGCGCGCAACGCCGGGCTCAACCCCGTCAAGCTGAACATGGTGGTGGTGCGGGGCACCAACGACGATGAGGTCGTCGATATGGCGCGTCGCTCCGTAGACGAGGGCTGGCATGTGCGCTACATCGAGCTGATGCCGATGGGCGACGGCGTCACCCCCGGGGAAGAGTTCGTGCCTTCCCAGGAGATCCGCGAGCGCATCGAGGAGGCGTTGGGCCCCCTGGAACCTGCCACAGTGTCGGGTAGCGGCCCCGCGCGTTACCTGCGCGTGCCGGGTGCGCCGGGTACGCTCGGCTTTATCAGCGCGCTGTCCAACCACTTTTGCGCCACCTGCAACCGGCTTCGGCTGACCGCTGATGGCAAGCTGATGCCCTGCCTGTTCTCCGATCTTGAGCTGGATGTGCGCGGTCCGATGCGTTCCGGGGCAGACGACGACACGCTGCGCAGGATCTTTGAGCAGGCGCTGGCCATCAAGCCCCTCAGTCATCACCTGGCCGAGCACTGCGTCCCCCGCGGGCGCTGCATGTCGCGCGTGGGCGGCTGAGCCGCGCGAACATACATCACTGATCAGGCGCGGCCCGCGGCGGCGGCCCGCCCTGGCCGGAGGAGCCATGAGCCTTTCGCATCTCGACGAACTAGGCAACGCCCGCATGGTGGACGTCACCGACAAGCAGCCCACCGTGCGTGTGGCCGAGGCCGGCGGCCGCATTGTGATGCAGCCCACCACCCTGGCACTGATTCAATCCGGCGGCCTGCCCAAAGGCGATGTGCTGGCGGTGGCGCGTGTGGCCGGCATCATGGCAGCCAAACGCACGCCCGACCTGATCCCGATGTGCCACCCGCTGCCGCTGACCTCGGTCGAGGTCAGCTTTGCCATCGATGAGGCCGCGCACGCCGTCGAGATCCGCGCACGCGCCAAGTGCACGGGCGTGACCGGCGTCGAGATGGAGGCGCTGACGGCGGTGTCTGTTGCGGCCCTGACGATCTATGACATGTGCAAAGCTGTGGATCGCGGTATGCGCATCGGCGGCATCCGCCTCTTGCGCAAACGCGGCGGCAAGAGCGGCGATATCGATCTGGAGAATGAGGATGAGCAGGGGTAAAGTTCTGGCCGTTTGCACCAGCGATCGTACGGGCGTGCCCAAGCACGCGATCGAGGCGGGCACGTTGCGCGCAGACTGGGGCCTGGAGGGCGACGCCCACGCGGGCAACTGGCACCGCCAGGTGAGCCTGCTGGGCGCCGAGAGCATCGCCAAAGTCAAGGCGGCAGGCATCAACGTCAAGCACGGCGCCTTTGCTGAGAACATTGTCACCGAGGGGCTGGTGCTCTACGCCCTGCCGGTGGGCACCCGCATGCGACTGGGCGATGCGCTGTGCGAGATCACCCAAATTGGCAAAGAGTGCCACACGCACTGTGCCATCTATGAGATCACCGGCGACTGCGTCATGCCGCGCGAGGGGATCTTTGTGCGCGTGCTCGAGGGCGGCACGGTGCGCGCCGGCGACGCCGTCGAGGTGCTACCGAGCGAAACGTGTGCCATGACGGGCGACCAGCCGGCGCAGTGAGGTAACCGCGTGACCGACGCTGCGAACGCACAAGATATCCGCGCCCGCTTGACGACCCGTGTCGTCGGGCGCGTGCTCGAGTGGTACGACAGCATCGATTCGACCAACCGCCGCGCGTTGGACCTCGCCCGGCAGGGCGCGCCCGACGGCACACTGGTGCTCGCCGAAGCGCAGACGCAGGGGCGCGGCCGCCTGGGCCGCCGCTGGCATGCGCCGGCCGGCTCGTCTCTGCTCATGTCGCTGATCCTGCGCCCGCCGCTGGCACCCACGCAATCGCAACGCGCTGTCATGGTCTGCGCGCTGGCCCTGGCTGAGGCCATCGGCGCGCTCGGGCTGCCGGCGGGCATCAAGTGGCCTAACGACATCCTGGTCAACGGCAAAAAGGCCGCCGGACTGCTGGCCGAACTGGGTGTGAGTGGTCAGCGCCTGGACTATGTCGTGGTGGGCATAGGGCTGAACGTCAACCTCGAGATCAGCGCACTGCCCGAGGTGTTGACGCCCGCCACAAGCCTGGCGGCCGAAGCGGGCGCACCGCTGGATCGAGTCGCACTCCTGCTCGATATCCTCGCGCGCATCGACGCGCATTATGTCGCGTTGTGCGAGGGCGCCTCGCCGCTCCCCGCCTGGCGCCGCCACCTGTTGACGCTGGGCCAGCAAGTTGCCGTGGGCACACCCGACGAGGTCATCGAGGGGCTCGCCGTGGACGCCAACGAGGACGGCGCACTGGTGGTGCAGACAGGGGACGGCGCGCGGCGCATCGTGTTGGCCGGCGACGTGACCCTGCGCGGACAGCGCACGGGCGGGCCAGCAGGATGAAACGCTGACTGCGCGTGACGCTGATCGTGCTGGCGGCGCTCGTCGTGCTGCTGGGTGTGGCGCCGCTGGTCATCCCGATCCCCCCGCTCAAGAGCACGCTGCCCGTGGAGCAGTTGGCCGACGCCGACAGCCGCTTTTTCGAGTGTCAGGGGCTGCGCGTGCACTACAAGCAGGCCGGCCACGCGCTCGGGGTGGCTGAGCGCCACCTGCGCACGCCACAGGTGCGGCGCCTTGGCCCGCTCTTCACCCGCTCCATCGCCACGTTGGGCGAGCGCACACTGGCTTCGGCCTGGGCCGACCCCGCACACATCCCCCCTGACGCGATCGCGCTCTACCGCAAGCCGCTGCAGGCGGACAACTGGGACCGTGCGCTGTGGGAGTTCACCCTGGCGTCTCAGCCGGCCGGGCTGGACGCGCGTCTTGGCGAGCTGACCATGCCGGTGCTGGTGATCAGTGGCGATCAGGACCGCATCGTGCCGCTGGAGAGCAGCCTGCGACTGGCCGACGCGCTGGGGGTGACGCCTGTGGTCATTGCCGCCGCCGGGCATCTGCCGCACGAGGAGCAGCCGGCGCAGTTTCTGCAGGCCGTCTCCCCCTTTGTCGCCAGCCTGCCCTGAAAGATGCGTTTGCCCCCTCCGCCGCCGCATGGTATAATAGAGGTACAGGCGGACTGATAGCTTCACTGTTGGGCATTGTGGACTGACAGGAGGCCCGGAGCAGAGTCCTTCCAACGACACTTGTGCGGCGCAAACCACTGCCGCACACCATGTGCAGACTCAGAATCGGCCGTCCGCCGTGTGGTAACTGCTGGCGCGACGGCCTTGTTCTTTAGTGCCCGGCTCTGGCGGCCTCAGAACAAGCCTTCTGATTCCTCCCCACAAGACGTGTCGTGCTTGCGCAGTGCTACTGTGGCCCGTTCTGCAGCAACCCAACCTAGGAGGCAAGTCTCATGACCATGTACCCGGTCGGGTGCAAAGTTGTACACCCCCACTATGGCGCAGGCACAATCGCTCACATCCAGGAAAAGCGTATAGCCGACCACAAGCACGCTTACTATGTGATCGTGACCATCTGCAAAGCCATGCAACTGCTGGTGCCGGTGAGCGACGCCGAATCTCTGGGGCTGCGCACCGTGGGCGACGAAACCGGCCTGCGGCAGACCCTGAACGATTGCAGCACAGCGCCGGCACGTCCGGTGATCAAGGATCTGCGTGAGCGCCAGGCCGAAATGCGCGACGGGCTCAAGTCTGGCAACTATGAGCGCGTGGCTGAAGTAGTCTGCCAGCTCTATCTGATGAGCACCCAGCGCTCGCTGGGCACCGTCGACCGCCAGCTGATGGACCAAGGCAAGGATCTGCTCTCCGGCGAGCTGGCCGCCGCTGCTGAGCTCGACCTCGAGACCGCGCGGCAAGAGATTGAGGAATGCTTGGCTGCGATGGTCTGCGAGGAATAAATCGGAGGCGGCGCGCCGTTTCGGCGTTGCCGCCTAGGGGTTACCGTCCGGCACTGACGCGGGCAAGGTCAGGGTGAACACGCTGCCCTTGCCCAGGCAACTCTCCGCCCGCATCTCACCCCCCAGCGCCTCCATCAGCTGTTTGCCGATGCTCAACCCAAGGCCCGAGCCGCCGCCAGAGATGCGGCCCTCGGGGCCCTGGTAAAAGGGCTCAAAGAGGCGTCCCATCGTTTCCGCGGCCATGCCGGGGCCGTTGTCCGATACCTCAAGCACGGCCAGCCCGTTCTCACGCGTCAGGGTCACAAGCACCTGGCCGCCTGCCTGCACGTAGCGCAGCGCATTGCTGAGCAAATTGCCAAGCACCTGTTCGTAACGCAAGGGATCGGTCTCGACCCAAACCTCCGGCTCCACCCGCTCCTGCAGGCTAATCTGCCTGGATAGCGCGCGCAGCGTGTGCCTGGCCACGAGGCCACTCACCAACTGGCTGAGTTGCATGCGCCGTTTGAGCACCACCAGCCGCCCCTGCTCGTAGCGCGATAGCTGCAGCAGGTCCTCGACCATCACGCCCAGGCGTTCCGCTTCGTACTCGATGATGCCGATGAACTCGGCGCGTTGATCGCTTGTCAGCTCACCGACTTGACGCAACAGGCCGGCGTAGCTCTGGATGTGCTGCAGCGGACCGCGCAACTCGTGCGATACCTGGGAGATGAACGCGTACAGATCGCGGCGCGAGTTGCGTTCCGAGGTCACGTCACGCACGACCAGCATGCGGCCCTGTGCGGGCGCGCGCAGGGGAATGGGGGTCAGGTTGAGAGTCAGGCTGTCGCCGTGCGCTGCCGGCAGTTCGATGTCGCAGGGCCCGACCAACTCGCCGCCGGGACGGATCAGCAGATCGACCACTTCCATCGCGCTGGCGTCGCGGCGCACGCCCAGCAGGGGCTGGCAGAGCGCGATCAAGGCGCGCATCGCCGGGTTCAGTCGGACCTGTCCGCTGGCATCCTCAAGCACGATGCCATCGCCCAGGCTCTCGAGGACGGCCTCGCAACAGGGCCGCCCGCCACCCGCCTGGCCCGCCGCGCCGTTCTCGCCGCAGCACGCTGGCCACGCGTCGCTGCGCGGCGCCACGGCACTCACGCCGGAATCGACGCGGTCGCCCTCATCCCGGGCCAGTGACGGCTCGTTCTCATAGTGAGCCTCTTCAGGGACCACTTTGCGCCCTTTCGGCTGCGGCGGGTTATCCAGAGGTCACAAACATTATAGTCGCTTGCCGACAGCCGACAACATTTGCAGACCTCGCCGAGCGAGGGTATAGTCGATGCGCCCAGACACCGGATCAGGGCTTATTACACGCGATTGAGGTCAAGATGGATCTGGAAGCGCAACGCACACGTCTCAAGGACCTGCGCCCGGCCGTTCGTCGACGGGCGTTGACCCGTCTGCTGGCCGCCTGTGAGCAGGACGCCATCTCTTGCCTGGCGCCAGGCAGCGCGGTGAACATGCACTGCCACACGATCTACTCTTACAACGGCTACGGCCATTCGCCCTCCTCGCTTGCCTGGCTGGCACGCGAGCAGGGCTGGCACGCGGTAGGCATGGTCGACTTTGATGTGCTGGACGCCACCGACGAGTGCCTGAAGGCCTGCGACCTGGCGGGCGTGCGTGGCGTGGCTGGCCTGGAGACCCGCACCTACGTGGCGGAGTACGCCGATCGCGAGATCAACTCGCCGGGAGAGCCGGGCGTCTGCTACTTTATCGGCATGGGCTTTGTGCGCTCGCGCCCACCGGCGGCCGCCGCAGCGGTGCTGCCGGATATGCGCCAGCGCGCGGCCGACCGCAACCGGCTGCTGGTGGCACGCGTCAACGCCCACCTCGCGCCTGTTACGGTGGACTATGACCGCGACGTGCTGCCGCTGACACCGTCGGGCAACGCCACCGAGCGCCACATCCTGGTCGCGTACGACGCCGCAGCCCGCCTTCTGTACCCGGAGCGCGCCGCGCTGCTCGCGTTCTGGGCGGGCAAGCTGGGCATGGAGGCCGATCAGGTTGGGCGCTTTATGGGAGACACGCCCTTTCCCCACGACGCAATCCGCAGCAAGTTGATGAAGCGCGGCGGGCCGGGCTATATGCAGCCTGACGCGGGCACCTTCCCACGCCTGGAGGACGTCAGTCGCGCTATCCGCGCATGCGGTGCGCTGCCCGTCTGCGGCTGGCTCGATGGCATGAGCGCAGCCGAGCAGGATATGGAGGGTCTGCTCGCCTACATGATCGCGCGGGGAGCGGCCGGCATCAACATCGTGCCCGACCGCAACTGGAATATCAAGGATCGCGCGGAGCGCGCCACCAAGGTGGCCAAGCTGCACGAGGTGTTGGCGCTGGCCGAGCGTTACGACCTGCCCGTGCTGGCCGGCACCGAGATGAACAAGGCCGGCCAAAAACTGATCGATGACTTTGACACGGAAGCGCTCCGCCCATACCGCGAGGTCTTTGTGCGCGGGGCCGACTTTGGCTACGGACACACGCTGCTGCAGCGCGCGCTGCGGCTGGGGTATCAGAGCGCCTGGGCGCAGCGGGCGCTCCCGACGCGCCGCGAGCGCAACGCTTTCTACAGCGCAGTGGGCGCTGCCGTGCCGCCCGGACCGGAGACTGTGGCGCGCGTCGCGGCGTCGGGGACCGCGCGCCTGCCCGATGCGCTGCTGGCACAGCTGGAGTCCGTTTTTCGCTAGACTCAGCACCACAGGCGACTGCGCACAGGCCAGCGCCTGCGAGATGTTCCGGACAAACAACAGTCGGGGCATGGATTCCCATGCCCCGACTTTGCGTCAACGTACCTTCGGCTGCTAGGCCAAATAGTCGCGCAATTGGCGACTGCGACTGGGATGCCGCAGGCGGTCAAGCGCCTCGTGCTCAATCTGGCGGATGCGTTCACGCGTAAGCCCGAATTTCTGGCCAACCTCTTCCAGCGTATAGCTGCGGCCATCCTGCAGACCAAAGCGCAAGCGCAAGATGCGCGCCTCACGCGGCGTCAGCGTCATCAGGATGTCGTTCATCTTTTCCTGCAGCAGGTTGCTGTAGGCCGAATCCGCGGGCATGGGCGCGGCTTCATCGGGAATAAAGCTGCCCAGCTCGCTGTCCTCTTCCTCGCCCACCGGCTTTTCCAGCGACAGCGGTCGCTGCGACACTTTGAGCATCCACTGTACTTTTTGCGCCGGCAGCGCAAGATGCACGGCAATCTCTTCCGGCGTCGGCTGGCGCCCCCAGTCCTGCTCCAGCTGCTGGGCGACCTGGTAGACCTTGCGAATGCGGTCACTGAGGTGCACGGGCAGACGGATCACGCGCCCCTGGTCGGCCAGAGCGCGGGTGATGGCCTGCCGGATCCACCAGGTAGCATAGGTGCTGANNCTTGGCGATGCTTACCACCAGGCGCGTGTTGGCCTGGATCAGGTGCGCGCGCGCACCCTCGCCGCGCTCCACCAGCACAAAGAGGTGATCCTTCTCATCCTCAGAGAGCCCGCCGTTCTGCGCCACTTTGCGACGCGCTTCGCGGCCCTGCTCGTAACGACGCGCCAGCATCACTTCCTGCTCGGCGGTCAGCAACGGCACGCGCGCCATCTCTTTGAGGTACAGGCTGATGGTATCATCGCTGGCGATGTCACTCAGTTGCGCAGCGGCGACCGGCTCGAACTCAGCCTCGTACTCTTCGTCTCGCGCCTCCTCCGAAGAGGACGCCTCATCAGACCGAGGCTCGGTCGACTCGGGCTCTTTTTCGTCGCCGTAGACCACCTGAATGCCTTCTTCGCTCAGGTAGATAAAGAGCTCCTCCAGCTCGGCAAGGTTCTCCTCTACCTGTGGAAAAGCCTCCATCAAGTCGTCGAGCGTGATAAAGTCCTTCTCTTCGGCTTTGGCCAGGAGAGCCTGGACTTCTTTGTTGTTGTCGAATCTCGAGACCATTTACTTCAACCACCCACTTGATGCTTACAAAACAAACCGCCGACGCCAGACCATCGGCGGGGTCAGTCGGCGGCAGGCAGATCTACACCTTGCCGACATTATAGCATACACGGCCATATATGTCAAGTTATGCAGGCGGCGCTGCCAACACTCTTGTGCCTGCAGTAAATGCTGCGGGCATACCAGCGAAAGCGTGTCTAGTGCTTGACTACCAGATTGCAGGCCAGCCGCCCGTAGGGTGCCAGCGGCGCGCCGATCAGCGGCCGGACATACTCGATGAAGGCCTCAGTGACGCCATTGCCCGCCTCGTTGATATACTCGGCCGGCACCTTGTGCTCCACGTTGGCCACCTTGCTCAGTTGCGCCAGACCCATCTCGATCGCATAGTGCGAACCGGGCTGCCGCTCAAAGGTCACCATCTTGCCGCTCTCACCCGCCAGTGCCGCGCGCACGGCCGAGCGGCCGGCCTGGTAGGCCTCCTCGCGGTCGACCAGCGAGATGGTCTCGCCGAACGAGCGCTGCAGATAGCCCGGCTTGTCGATCCGAGCGGTGATCCCCAGCTCTTCCTTGATCAGCGCCGCCAAATAGTCGATGCCGCCGCCCTTGCGCTCGTGCCCAAAGGCGTCCTTTTCGGCGGGGCCGCTCTTGCCGAATTCCTTGCCCTTTGTGTCCCTGGCGCCCTCGCTGATCGCCGCCACGCAAAAGCCATAGTCGTCCAGACAGCGCTTGACGTCGGCGACGATCTGCTTTTCGGTGATGCCGCGCTCCGGCAAATAGATCAGGTGCGGGCCGCCGTCGGGGGTATCCTTGCCGAGGATCGTGGCGCCCGTCAGCCAGCCGGCGTTGCGCCCCATGATCTCGACGAACTTGATCGGGCCGCTGTCGCCCATCGCGCGGGTGTCATAGCCGGTGTTGCGCACGGCCGCGGCCACAAAGCGCGCCGCGCTGCCAAAGCCGGGGCAGTGGTCCGTGCAGGCCAGGTCGTTGTCGACTGTCTTGGGAACGCCGATGGCGTGCAACTCATAGCCGCGATCAACCGCCAGCTTGTGGATCTTGTGGGTCGTGTCCATCGAGTCGTTGCCGCCGATGTAGAAAAAGTAGCGCACGTCATACTTGATCAGCGTCTGCAGCAGCCGCTCATAGTCCTTGTCGGTGACCTTGTAGCGCACGGTGCCGAGCGCCGACGCGGGGGTGTTGCGCAGCAACTCGAGCGTCTCTGCCGACTCGCAGCGCAAATCGACGAACTCTTCGTGGATCACGCCAGCGATGCCGTGCAGCATGCCGTAGACGCCATCGATGGCGCGCTGCGTGAGCGCCTCGTGGATCACACCCACCAGGCTGTTGTTGATGACCGCCGTCGGCCCACCCGATTGCCCAACGACCAGGTTGCCCTTTTTCTTGCCCATGGATCCCCCTATGAATCACGCGATGATCGCGCGCGATCATCGCGCTGGATGCACAATGCCGGACGCCAAATGAAGACGTCCCACAAACGAGTGATTATACGTCAATTGCCCCGCCGCCGCAAAACCCGATTCCACGAGAATCTGGCACACTCGCCGGGCGCGTCTGGTCAGTGATGGTACGCCATCGCCCGCACCTGGCCGACGTCGACGCGCCCCGTTGCATGTACCACGCGTTCTTCGCCAGGCAGCAGGTCGAAATAGTTGTCGTCAAAAACGATCGCTGCGTCGGGGTGGAACAGGTAGACCCCCTTGGCGAACAGATCGCTGCTGACCACCAGCGTGTCACTGTCCACCTGCCGCAGCGCGATGTGCGGCTCGGGCAGGTGCATGTGCTTGGGCCGCGACAGCGTATAGACGTTGCGCGCTCCGCCGCCATCGTCCCAGCGCAGCGTGAACTCGGCCACACAATCAAAGCGCCGCGCAGCATACTCGGCCAGGCGCACTGGCCCCAGCGCTACAGCGCCACGCCCCTCCATCCGTACGGGGTAACTGCTCTTTTCCAGCACCTCGCCCGTCACGCGCAGCACCCGCAGATCGACCTGTCCCTGCTTGACCCCGTCGCGCTCCGAGGCCACAAACAGATCGCCAACCGCATTGACCTCGGGCGCATAGTTGATGTCGAAATGCTGCACATAGCCCACCAGGTCGGACGCGTAGGCGCGCTTGAGGTAGTAGAAGCAGCCCTTGGGCGCCAAGTGATAGTCCACGACCGCCCAGGAGATGGCGGGCCAGCAGTCGTTGATCTGCCAGACCAGCACGCCGGCGCAGTCATAGGCCTGCGAGCGCCAGTGCTCCACCGCGTATTTCATGTATTCGCCGTGGGCGCGATGGGTGGCCACCACTGACTGGTTAAAGTCACCACTCACGCGGAACAGCGCCGCCGTGAACTTTAGCACTCTATCGTTCTTGGCCGGGTTCTCAAAGTGGTTACGCGTATCCATCACAAACGACTGCACGTGCTGGTCGTCGGGGCCGCCGATGGTCAGCGCGGTGCGCAGGTCGGGCATCGACTGGATGCCGGTCTCGCTGACAAAGCTGGGCGCGGTGTCGCGGTATCCCGCCAGATCGCCGCAGGCGCTATGCAGATCCCAAAAGTGGGTATCGCCGTGCGTGGGGTCATTGGCCCGCACTCCCGGCTGTGGCGACCAGGGCGAGCCGTTCCAGTACAAGCGGTCAGGGTCGAGCTCGCGCACCAGCGCCGGGTACATCTCGTCATAGATGCGGCTGCCGTAGAAATGCGCGTGGTGGTTGTCACCCTTCCACCAGTCCTCATAGCCCCAGTGGTTCTCGTTCTCGCCACACCAGAGCGCCAGCGAGGGATGGTGCCTGAGTCGCTTGATGTTGTACGCCAGCTCGTCGCGCACCAGCCCCATGAAGGCCGGGTCCGTGTCGGGGTAAAGCGTACAGGCAAAGGCGCCGTCCTGCCAGACCAGCAGGCCGCGCTCGTCACACAGGCGGTAGAACAGATCGTCCTCATAGTAGCCGCCGCCCCAGATACGCAGCATGTTGGCGTTGCCGGCCTGCGCCAGGTCCAGATTGCGCCGGTACAGCTCCGGGTCGCCGCGCGGCACCGAGTTGTCCACCGGAATCCAGTTGTAGCCGCGGCAGAACAGCTCTTTGCCGTTGACGCGGAACAGGTAGCGCGTGCCGCGGCCGTCGCGGCGCTCATCCTGCAGCAACTCGATGGTGCGAAAGCCGACGCGCTCGTCGCGACGGTCCAGCGTGACGCCGTCCGTGCTCAGCGTCACGGCCAGGTCGTACAGCGCCGGCTCGCCCTCGCCATTGGGATACCAGAGCCGCGCGCCGGGTATCCGGAAGGGCACAACGGCGACGCCGTCCTGCACAGCGGCGGACCATTCCCGATCGCCCAGAGACATCCGCACTTGAGCGCCGTCCGCCTCGGGCGCCTGCACCTGCAACTTGCCCTCGACGTCGCCCTCGTGAATCGTGTAGCGCAGCTGCCAATCGCTGATCTCGGCGCGGTCGTAGGCCTGCAGGGAGATGGGGCGGTAGACGCCCGAGACCGGGATCTGCGGGCCCCAATCCCAGAAGAAAGAGTAGGCCGGCTTGCGCAGGAACATATAGTTCAGGCCCAGGTGCCCCGGAAAGCGCAGGCCGCTCTCACGCTGCCGGCGGTCGGCCTCTGCGATGGGCGACCTGAACAGCAGCACAAGCTCGTTCTCGCCCGGGCGCAGTACGCCCTTGAGGTTGTAGCTATAGGCCAGGTGGCAGTTCTCGGCCGCGCCAATGCGCTCGCCGTTCAGCCACAGTTCGCACACGGTGTCGAGCCCCTCGCAACAGAGCCGCACCACCCGTCGCCCGGCCTCAGCGCCGCCCGCAAAACGCGTGCGATAGACGAAATCCATGCGCTTGTAGGGCGCGAACGAGTCCTCATAGCTGGGCGATGTGTCGGGTTCCACCAGCCTGGCGGCCTGCAGATCGGTCAGGTTGGTGCCGGGCACCGCAGCGGGGTGAAAGGTCAGCCCGGCGCACTCGGCGGGCGTGTTGACCGCGCGATGCGGCGCAAAGGCGAACGCCCAGTTCTGATGCAGATCGCGACGCGTGACGTCCATGTCAACCTCCCCAGATTGTCCTATAGTCGCTCGACGCGCATGTGCGGATGCAGCCGCTCGACGTCCTCGGGGCGCAGCACGCCCGTGCCGGGCGTCAACAGCACCGCCGTAGCCACGGCGCCTGCCCAGCGCAGCGCTTCGGGCCAATCGGCGCCCCGCAAGCGCGCCTGGATGATGCCGGCATTGAACCCATCTCCGGCCCCCGCCGTGCTGACGACCTTGACCGGCAGCGGCGGGACGAACCAGGTGCCCTCCGGCGTGGCGGCCACTGCCCCCTGGGCCCCCAGCGTGATCACCGGCACCGCGATGCCGCGCTGCCGCAGCTCGCGCGCCGCCTCTGCGGCCTCTCCAGGCGTGCGCACCGCGCGTCCCAGCAGCGTCGCGACCTCGGCCTCGTCGGGCTTGACCAGGTCGGGGCAGGCGCTCGCGTTGGCCTCCAGGGTGCGTCCACTCGCGTCCAGCATCGTAAAGGCGCCGCGCGCCCTGGCTCGGCGGATGAGAGGCGTGTACCAGTCCACCGGCATGCCCGGGGGCAGGCTGCCGCCCACGAAAAGCACCGCCGGCTCGCCCTCGGGCGGCAGCAGCGCCAGCGCGTGTTCGGCCAGGGCGTCGGCATCGGCGGGCGTCGGCTCCAGGCTCTCCACAGTGATGGTGCACTGCTGCCCGTCGGAGGCGCGCGCGATCACATAAGTCGTGCGCGTCTCGCCGGCCACCGGCAGAAAGGCCGTCTGCACGCCGACCTCCCGCAACATCGCGACCATGCGACGACCGGCCTCGCCGGCCACAAAGCCAGTGGCGGTGCAGGGCATGCCCAACTGTCCGAGCACAAACGATGACACAGCCGGCTTACCGCCCATGCCCCAGGCCGCGCCCGTCGAGCGCACCGTCTCGCCAAAGGCAAAGTGATCGATGAGGATGACGCGATCAATGGTCGAGTTGGGGGTCACGGTGACCACGGTGCGTGCACGCAGGTCGGTCACATCAGTCCTCCGGCGGTAAGAGGCGCGACATCAGGATGCAGTGCGCGTTCTCTTCCAGGCGCTCCAAGGTGTCATAGGCGTTGAACAGATCCTTGCCCAGCACCGCCACGCCGTGCCCCGGCAAGATGATGCCCAGCCCGACGCGCTCCATCTGCTCGCGGCGCGTCGCGGCCAGCGCCACCACCCGGTCGGCCAGGGCCTGCGAGTGCGAGGGCGTCTCGGGGATGCAGTCCATCACGCCGTACTTGAAGGTCCACTCCAGCACCGGCGGCATGGGCCGGCCCGCCGCCACGAACACCATCAGGTTGTGCGGGTGCGCGTGAATCACCCCGCCCAGCAGCGGGAACTCGGCATAAGCGGCCAGGTGCATCTTGCTTTCGCGCGAAAGCTCTCGCGGACCCTCCAACACCTGCTGACTGGATGCGTCCAGCACCGAGATTTGCTCTGGCGCAATCTCGAACTGGTAGCGCGAGCCCATGTAGCGCGGCGACATATAGATGCAGCCCTCGTGCCGCGCACTGATGTTGCCGCCCGCCGTGTTGCTCAGACCGTGCGCGTAGATCAAACGCGCCATCCGCACAATTTCGCGTCGCATATCGAGCATGTTCTTCTCCACATCAATTCTGCAACGCCGAGTTTTGCCCGGCATGCTAACCTTCGCCCGGAAAACCCCTCGCCCGGCGTAGCCAACCCCTCACCCGGCATGGGTACATGCCGCCCCCTCCCAGTGGGAGAGGGCACAGAAGCAAGCGCCACGCAAGACGGCTTGCGGTCATGGCTACCTGCCGCCCTGTTCCTGAGCTAGAGGGCACGGACGCAATCACGACGCGGAGCGGCTCGCGGCGACTGTGTCTCTGCCGCCCTCTCCCTACGGGAGAGGGCACGCGAGTACTCTCGCGCCGTGTACTCGCGCCGGGTGAGGGCCGCAAGCGACCTACCCGCGCCCCGTCCCTGTCTCGCGCAGCAGCGCGTCCAGGAGCGGCGCCCGGTCGCGTACCTCGGCCTGGATCGCCGCCAACTCGGCATCGCTGCGCGCCTCGTAACGCAGCGTCAGCAGCGGCTCAGTCACCGACAAACGCGCCAGCGCCCAGCCCGCCGCGAACTGGATGCGCACGCCGTCCAGCCGGTTGATTTCGTGGTCAGCAAAGGCCGCCTCCAGCTCATTCAGGATGCGCTGAGCGCGGGACGGCTCGCAGGCCAGGCGCAGATCGGGCGTGATCGGATACGCGGGCACGCTGTCGATGGCCTCGGCCAGCTCTGTGCCCAGCGTGTCGAGCACGCGCAACAGTAGCAGTGTGGCGTACAGCGCGTCATCGCCGCCCAGCGCGCCAAAGAAAAAGTGTCCGCTGACCTCGCCGCCCAGCACCGCCCCCTCAGTGAGCAGACGCCGTTTGATGAACGCATGGCCCGACCGCTCCATGATCGCGCGCCCGCCCGCGGCGCGCGTCTCATCGGCCACGACGGACGACGACTTGAGGTCGTAGACAATCGCGCCACGCGGATGGGCCCTCAGCAGGTGGCGCACGAACAGCACCAGCAGCCGATCGGAGGGCAGTACGCGTCCCCGCGCGTCCACCGTCACGACACGGTCGCCATCGCCGTCGAACGCCACGCCAAGCGCCGCCCCGGAATCGCGCACCGTTCGGCAGAGTTCGCTCAGATGCACCGGCACTGCCGGGTTGGGGTCGCGGTTGGGATAGCGGCCATCGGGCGTGCAGTACAGCTCCAGCACCTCCTGGCCACAGGCGCGCAGCACCGCCGGCGCGACCTGCCACATCGAGCCGTTGCCGGCGTCCACCACGACGCGCCGCGGCGCCAGCCCGCAGAAGGCTTGGGTGAGCGAGGCCACATAGTCGGGCAGCGCGTCGACGCGCTGCACGTCCCCAGCCCGACGAACACCCCCGCGACGCGCTGGCGGCAGCGTGGCCATGTCGTCGGCCAGTTGCTGCACGTCCTCAGGCTGCACTGGCAGCTCGCCCAGCATCACCTTGAAGCCATTGTACTGCGGCGGATTGTGCGAGGCCGTCACCATCACGCCCAGTGGCGCACCCAGCCGGCGCTTGGCGTGGTAAAAGGTCGGCGTCGGCAAGACGCCCAGGTCGACGACGCGTTGGCCCTCTGCGCGCAGCCCATCGATCAGCGCCGACGCGAGCACCGGCGTGCTCAAGCGCTGATCGCCCCCCACCACCACGGCCTGGCTCGCAAAGCGCCGTCCAACGACGCGCCCGAGGTCCCAGGCCGTCTGCTCGTCCAACTCGCTCGGGTAAAGGCCGCGGATGTCGCAGCTCTTGTAGATCGTCATCGCAGGTAGCCCTTTTCCCGACAGAGTCCCAGAAAACCCGCGTAGCGCTCGGCGTAGGCGGCCCGCTGCGCCACGCGTGGTTCAACCGTGCGCGCATAGCGCACCATGTGCGCCACGGCCTCTGCCAGCGTACCGTACGCGCAGCCGCGCGCGGCCAGGATGGCGGCGCCCATCGCACCCGAGGGCACCTCGGGCACCCGCAGCCGACGCCCCAGCACATCGGCACGCACCTGCAGGCCCGCCGCGCTGCGCGAGCCGCCGCCCGCCACGAACAGCGTCTCGCCCACCTCGCCGCCCAGTTCGAGCACCGTATCGTAGGCCAGCCGCTCGACGTAGGCGATGCCCTCAAGGTGCGCCGCGTAGCAGGTGGCTTCGTCCGCACAATCCCCCAGCACAAAACCGGTCGCCTGCGGCGCGACGAATGGAAAACGCTCGCCGACGCGCATCAACGGGTAGACCAGCAGGTCGGTCGGGCAGCAGGCCAGCGCCGCCGCGTTCAGCGCGTCGAGCTTGTCGGCGCCAAAGCGCTGCGTCAGACAGTCTGCGCCGGTGCTGCTGGCCCCGCCCGGCAGCCAGTACCCTTCGGGGTGGCGATGGCAGTACAGCCGGCCCAGCGGATCGCGCAGCAGCGCCTCCGTCACGCCCTTGAGCACCAGTGTCGTACCCAGCGTGCTGTTCCAGTCGCCGGGACGCGCCGCGCCGCTCGCGAACTGCGAGGCCGTGCCGTCGGTGGCCCCGGCGATGACGCGCGTCCGCGTCGAGAGCCCGGTGCATTGCGCCGCTGCCGTGCTCACCTGCGCGATGGTCGATCCCGGCGCCTGCACGCGCGGAAAGCGATCCTGCGGCAGCCCCAGGTCACGCTCAATGAACGCGGGCCAGCACAGGTCCACCACGTCATAGCCCGACTTGAGCATGTTGGTCCAGTCTGAGACGCCCCACGCCTCCGACAACCAGCCCACCACCAGGTCGGTGGGGCTCAGATACCAACGCGCGCGGGCCAACCGGGCGGGGTTGTGACGCTGCAGCCAGTGCAGCCGCGAGAGGGCGTACGAGCCGGTGATCTGCGTGCCGAGCTTGTCGGCCCAGGCCTGTCCGGCGGCCTGTACTTCACGCGCCACCTCGGCGGCGCGCAGGTCCGAGTACATGATCGCCGGCCCCACCGGCGCGCCAGTGTCGTCCACCAGCACCAGAGTGCCCGACGTAGAGGTGACCGCCAGCGCCGCGATGGCCTCCGGCGGATGCCCTGCGTGTCCCAGACGCGCGATCGTCTCTCTCAGAGTGGCCTCCAGCGCAGCACGCCACTCCAATGGGTCCTGCTCGAACCATCCGGGCGCCACGGCCTGCAAGGCTGCCGCGGGAAAATCGTTGGCTGCCTCACACACGACCTGGCCCTCGGTATCAACGACCACGGCCCGCACTCCCTGCGTGCCGAGGTCGATGCCCATCACGTACATCGCCTCTCCTTCGCACAAGACATATCGGCTATCGATCGTAGCCCGCCGAGATGGGGCTGTCAAACCGCGCGACGCCCCGGCGCAGGGAATCGGGGCTTTGCAAGCTGCCTAGAGCGTGGTAGAATCGGACGATGGCACCGGGACACACCCGCGCCAGCCAAACGCGACGACCCGAGAATCCACGAGGCGAGGAGACCATGACGCAGACCCAACGCTTTTGTACCCACTGTGGCGCAGCGCTCAAGCCCGGCAACCGCTTTTGCGGCAGTTGCGGCCAGGCCGTGGACCAGCCCGCCTCCGGGGCTGCCGTTC